>PADE01000191.1 GCA_002702965.1 Planctomycetaceae bacterium | reverse complement strand
CGATAAACGACAGGGACCTCGGACGTAGCGCATCTGCCGCGCCCTACACCGGGCGTTTCCGATCGTTGACTCACAAGCGTGGACTCCGCCTGCGCCCGTTGCCATTTCGCGTCGACCGGGCGACCGAGGAAAGCGGAATGCGACCGCCCCCCTCTTCTCGGTGTGCCAATCGACGCTCGGCAAAACGCTGTACATGTCCTGTGTGCGACACCGCATCCAGACGATTTGGGGACCTCATCGTTAGAAAATCGAGCAAGCCAAAAAATGCTGAGATCCTGCACCACACGCGTGCCACGAGCCGTTGATGCGCGGTACCATCTGGGGAGACCGTGCGCCGTCAAAGCGACCTTCTCTCAACCCATCTGCGGGCCTGTCGGGCTCACCGAAAGAATTTGATGCTCCATCGATCTCCACAACGGGTTGCTCAGGCTGGCAGCCCGTACATCGGTTCCTCAGGTTGCTTGTTGTTCGCGCTACTGCTGCTGGGCGTGCTGGCGCCTTCGGCGGCGGGTGAACAGGCGACCGTCCACCGCGACCAGTACGGGACGCCACACATTTGGAGCGGTTCTTACGAATCAGCTGGTTACGCCGTCGGCTACTGCCAGTGCGAAGACTCCCTGGTCAACGTGATGTACTGTCTGTACGCGGGTGTCGGCCGCTTGAGCGAATTGTTTGGCAGCGGCTTATTGGCGGCAGATACCGAGGCGCGGACGCTGCGGCACCAGACGTTCGCCGAGCAAGCGTGGCCCGATCTCAGCGTGCCACTGCGCGGGTTGATCACCGGCTATTGTGCGGGGGTCAACGCATATCTCGAGACGCACCGAGACGAACTCCCCGTCGAGGTCGCCCGAGTTGAACCCGTGCAAGTCGTTGCCTGGCACCGTTCTCTGATGAAGCGGTCGGCCGTGGCAATCGCCAAGTTGGATGCCGAGAACTCCAAGGCGGACGGATACCGCCCCGTCGCCCGTCGCCGGCGTGACGGCCAACCGGGCGCTGACAACAAGTCTTCCAAACACCCGGGCACCCAGCCGGGTCACAGCAACTCCTGGGCATTGTCGGGTGCGAAGACCGCCAGCGGTGCGCCGATGCTGCTGATCGATCCGCACTGGCCGAGCGAAGGACACCTGCAGTTGTACCCGTTTTGGCTCCACGTGGGCGATGATCTCAACGTCGGAGGGTTCGGACTCACCGGAACACCGCTTCCCGGACTGGGGGTTACGCCCTACGCAACCTGGACCGTGACGGCCGGAGGCGCTGATTCTTCCGATGCCTACGCGCTGAGAATCAACCCCGACGACCCGCACCAGTACCAGCTCGATGGAAAATGGAAAAACATGGACGTCCGTGTGGAGAAAATTCGCGTCAAGCTACCCGATGGGCGCTTTGAAGAAAAAACCCGCGAGGTACTCGAAACCTGCCATGGACCGATCCTGAAGACCAAAGGGGGCGTCCCGTTCGCAGCTGCGATGGGTGGGTACGATCGGGCCGACTCGCTGGACCAATTCTTCAAGATGGCGACGGCGCGCGACACGGTGGCATTCAAGGCCGCCATCGCCATGAATCGCTTGTCCTATTTCAATCTCATGTGGGCCACGACCGAGGGAGACATCGGTTACGTCCAAACGGGGCAGGCACCGCTGCGACCGGAAGGTTTCAACTGGGAAAAGATGGTCCCCGGGTGGACCAGCGACAGCCTCTACAAGGGGGAACTCCCGTTTGGGCAACTACCGATCGTGGAGAACCCGCTCACCGGCTTTCTGCAGAACTGTAACGTCGCCGCCAACGTGGTCACGCCCGGTCTGACATTCACGAAAAATGATTTTGCGCCCAACGTTCTGTACGGACACTATGCGCAATATCGAGCCCGGGGGGCTCGAGCGACACGGCTATTGACAGAAGTGGAACAGGCGACAATCGAAGACGGCCGGAGAATCGCGTTCGATGCGTATGTGCCCCCGGCCGACCTGTGGGTGCCTGTGATCCTGCAGGCGTACGCCGAACACCGGCGAGAGGCGGAAAACGGGACGCAGACCGAGGCGGATCAACGACTGGCGACCGCCGTCCGGCTGCTCGGTACGTGGAACCGCTACGCCACACGTCACAGCACGGGAGCCACCGTATTCCGATTTTGGCGATTGGCATGCAACGAGCTCACCTCGTCGGTCGGCCGAGACCGATTCGTGATTGCCAATACGCCGGGTGTCCGCCAGGACGCACTGCGCGCGCTGCGGCAGGCGGCCGAGAGGATCCATGCGAAGTACGGCAAGGTGGCGGTTGCCTGGGGTGACGTCAAGCGGATGCGGCGCGGCGACGTGGAATGGCCGCTCAGCGGCGATGGCTTGGGAAAGCTCGGCATGGATACGCTCCGCGCCACGCCGGCTGACCGGTTCGACGATCAGCATAAGCTGATTCCCAGGGGAGGCCAGTGTGTCACGACCGTGGTCGAGTTGACCGATCCTCCAAGGATCCGATCGGTGGTGATGTACGGCCAGAGCAACAAACCCAACTCGCCTCACTTTGCAGATCAGGCGCCGCTGTACGCGAACGAACAGTTGCGTGAGGTGCCCTGGACGCTTGAGCAACTCAGGCCCCATATCGAATCGACCCGGGTATTCGAGACTGACCGGTGACCTCCTCCGATACACTTTCTGCTGGCTAAGCGCAGGTGGCGCCGCGTAGAGATTTCGCCGAGATAGAATGGGTCCCGACTGGTCAGGGTTCAGAGAGGCCTAGAAAGTGAATCTGGTGACGAAAATCGATTTGCAACACAACCCCGCGGCTGCGGGGAACGAGATCCGGCTGCTGCACAACCAGCGTGTTCCGATGCGCGACGGTGTGCGGCTGTCGGCGGACATTTACACGCCGCGGGCGCCCGACGCATTTCCGACGATCGTAACGCGTACCCCGTATGAAAGCACTCGGGACGTGTTCATCGAACTCGGCGTGTGGTGGGCCGAACGGGGCTACGCGTTCGTCGTAGAAGACTGTCGGGGACGATTTGAATCGGAAGGTACGTTCCATGCCTACTTTCCCGATATCGAGGACGGCAACGATACGCTGGCGTGGATTGCGGAGCAGCCCTGGTGCGACGGCAAAATCGGTACGTGGGGGCGGAGTTACGGCGCATTGACACAATGGTTGACCGCTCCCCTGCGAAGTCCCCATCTGGCTTGTATGGCCCCCCATGTGATTTGTGACGACTTCTTCAGCGACTGCCACTATGTGGGTGGAGCGTTTCAGCTGCTGCTCTCGCTGGGAGCCGCGACAATTTGGGAGACGAACCTAGCGACGGTCGTCGGTAACCAGGCGTCGAAGTTGTTTCAAAACCAGAAGTTTTGGGATCACCTGCCACTGATCGAACTCGACGAACGAGCCATCGGCCGACAAATCCCGTACTGGCGCGAGTGGCTCGCACACCCGACGTACGATGCCTATTGGCAGCGGTGCAATACGATGCACCGGCACAATCAAATCGAGGTCCCCGTCTTTCAACAATGTGGCTGGTACGACCCTTACACGGGGTCCGGATTTCGCAATTTCAACGCCATGGTCCAGCACGGCGCCACCTCGAAAGCCCGCACCCAACAGAGGATTTTGGTGGGGCCCTGGTCGCACGAGGTCCCCGAGAGTACGCGGCTGGGGGACATCGATTTCGGCGGTGACTCGCTGCTGGACATGCGCGAACAAGAACGCCGTTGGTTTGATTGGCAACTCAAAGGAACGACCGGCGGGATCGCAGACGAACCACCGATCCGCATCTTTGTCACGGGTGCCAATCGGTGGCGTTTCGAACAGGAGTGGCCCCTGGCTAGAACCCGGTACGAGGCGTTCTATCTGCACAGTGGCGGCCGCGCCAATTCCCTGGCCGGCGACGGCAGCCTTACCCCGGATCCGCCAGAAAACGAGCCTCCCGATCAATTCACGTATGATCCAGCCGAGCCCGTCCCGACCCTCGGCGGTAACCTCTCGGTGCGGCTGATGACGACACACGCCGAACAGCCGCTCGAGGGCGGCCCCGTCGACCAACGAGCGATCGAACGTCGCGGAGATGTGCTCGTTTATACATCGACCGTCCTGCAACAAGATCTCGAAGTCACCGGGCCGATTGAGGTCGTGCTGTACGCCGAGTCGTCGGCCCGCGACACGGATTTCACCGCCCGCTTGACCGACGTTGATCACCACCAGCGATCGCTGGTGATTTCCGAGGGTATTCTCCGGGCGCGGTACCGCAACAGTCTGACGGCGATTGAGCTACTGGAGCCAAACGTGGTGGACGTATTTCGGATCTCACTCTACCCTGCGAGCCATGTCTTTCTGGCTGGACATCGACTGAGATTGGACGTCAGCAGCAGTAATTTCCCACGCTTTAGCCGCAACTTGAACACCGGTGAAGACGTTGCAACGGGCACGCGCATGCAGCCGGCCAAGCAGACCGTTCTGCACACCAACCAATTTCCGTCGCACATCGTCCTGCCGATCATCGAACCTTGAGAGTAACCCATGGGTGGGGAATTCCGAGATCGCGTTCGCATCGAGTACCTGCGCGTGCCGATGCGTGACGGCGTCGAGATTTGTGCCAAGGTGACCAGACCCGACGCCGCGGGCGCATTTCCCGCAATCATGGAATACAACCCCTACCGACGACTCCGTAAGACGCTGCCAGATTACCGCGACGAGTACCCGCCGGCGGTGCCGTACCTGGTCGAGCGCGGTTATGTGGCTGTCCAATTCGATGCCCGAGGGACCGGGAACTCCGACGGCTGGACAACCGACATCTACAACGCCACAGAACGCCAAGACGGATTTGATATGGTCGGTTGGATCGCCGATCAAGTGTGGTGCAGCGGTGAGGTGGGGATGATCGGCAAGTCGTTCAGCGCCGTGGTGCAGTGGCAGGTGGCGGTGCAAAATCCACCGGCCCTCAAAGCGCTGATCGTCCGGTCCGCCAATGACGATGTCTACACCGAATGGGTGTATCCCGGGGGCTGCTTGCGACCCTATATGTTCGACAGCTACTCGGGCAATATGAACGCCTGGAACTTCGCGCCACCCGATCCGAATGTTGTCGGGGATCATTGGAACGCAATATGGCAAGAGCGGCTTCAGCGGAGCGCACCGTGGGGAATCGGTTATCTCTCTCATCCGCTCCAGGAGACCTATTGGCAACAGCGTTCTCTGTCGGCCGATTATGCGCGGGTGCGGTGTGCCGTGTTGGTGGTCAGCGGGTGGTCGGACTGTTATCCCACGGCGCTGTTGAGAGCTTACGACCGGTTGCAGTGCCCCAAGAAAGCGCTCGTCGGGCCTTGGGGGCATTGGTACGGCGAAGAACCGGTTGCGGTTCCCGGACCGCGAATCGATACGCGGCCCCTCTATCTGCGCTGGTTCGACTACTGGTTAAAAGGGATCGACAACGGGGTGATGAAGGAGCCGCCGGTGACGCTCTTCGTCCGCCGCTACAGCCCCCCCGACGTGCGGATGCCACTCGAGGAGCCGGGAACCTGGCGAAATGAGTCGCACTGGCCGATCGGCCGCAGCCAGCCGCGATCGCTCTATCTCACGCCAGGGGGTCTGTCTGACCAGCCGCACAAAGAGACGACTTCCGACGACCTCGATTACCGACCGAGTGCCGGCATCTCGTCCGGCATCCACTGGGGCGGGGGAGTCCTGCCATGGGGAATGCCGTTGGACCAACGGCTCGACGAACCCGATGCGCTGGTCTATACCTCGTCACCACTGGAAACCGAGTTAGAAGTAACGGGAACCCCGGTCGCCAAACTCTATGTTTCCTCGACCGCAACCACCGCGTACTTTCGTGTCAAGCTAATTGATGTGGCACCGGACGGAATCGCAAAACTCGTGCGCTACGGGGGGCTCGATGCCACGCATCGCAGCTCGCATTCGGATCCGCAACCGCTATCTCCGGGCGAAATCTACGCATTGGAAATCCCGCTGAAAACGATGTCATACGTCTTTGAACCGGGGCACCGCCTGCAGATCGCGATCGCCGGAGCGGATTTTCAGAATGCCTGGCCGACTGGAGAGCCCGGTGTTCACTCGGTGCATCGTGGCGGGGTGCACGCTTCGCGCGTGGTGCTTCCCGTTGTCCCTTTACAATCACCCGAATTGCCACTCCCCGAATTACAGCCGCTACCGACCGCGGATCCACAAAGCCTGTCTCAACCGGTTGAATATTCGATCACCCGGGATCTGGCCACCCAGGAGACAACCGCGCGGCTGCACGTTGCCACTGGTGCCGCGGGCGATCGGCTGGAGCTGAGGTCCCAGTTCACCGTCGATGATAGGGACCCGGCAGTTGCGATTCTGCGAGCCGAGGCGTTCTACAAGATGATCCGCGCCGAGTTTGACATCGAGGTGCACTCGGATGAATCAACCACCAGCGACCGCGACTCGTTCCACCACACGGTTCATCTCCGGATCCTGCGTGACGGCAAGCCGTACTTCGAGAAAAACTGGTCCGTCTCGGTACCGCGCCCGCTCAACTGACGGGAAACGAAGCAGCCCGTAGACAGTCGTCGCAACTCAACCTGCGATCCGCAGCGCGTTGGTCATCTGCGGTATCGAAGCCGCCCTGGGAGATCATCATGATCTCGAACGCGATTGCCTCCGAGTCGAGTCCGTCCGTGCGAGGTAATCCTGTCAGAACGCGTGGCCGTATCGACCTGTGAGATTCAGGTTACGTGTTGAAGCGGTCTTTGCTCATTCTCTTTACAGATGAAGTTGTTGTATTGGCTGTGCTTGAAGAAATGACAAATCCGGATCTGGTGATACCAGGGCTGGACGACTTTCCGTGCCAATAGGTAATACGCGTCTGCAATCTTGATGTCCTCGTGTTGCCCGTTAAACTCGTTGATTGCTAGTCGCTCGCCCGTGTAATCGCAGTACATTTCAATTTCACTTCCCGCAATGTCGTCGAAGTAGTTAAACACACGCGGCAAGAAGTAGTTCTCGTCTCCTTCCAACATCTGAAGCGCGGATAACGTGGAAGAATAATAATCGAAATCATGCATGATTGCTCCGATCGGAGCAGGGTCAAAACGCTCGAAAAAGTTGACGGATGTCTCCCTGATATCACCAAATACCAGGTTCGATCTCTTCAACTGTCTTTCCAGTAAGGGCACGTCCATCCTGAAGAAACCCTGTTTCCAATGGTAAGGCAGATCCCGAAAATCCTGCGGTTTCGGAAGACCCTCGCCGGTATCAAACCCATAAATATCGATTCCCACAGAGAGGCATTTCTCGATTTCTTGTGCGTGGTATTCCAAGTTGACGAGTCCATTCCCGCCGGCGACGCCAAACTCCACAACACTTATTCGCGGTATTCCAAGCTTCTTTGCAAGCTCTGCGGCGTGATAAACACAATATCCATAGTGTGGACGATCTACCGCTCCCAGCCCCAATCGATATTCATAACTCCCAATCTCGTGTTTGTGGACATACCGCATTCGGATGTCTAACAGAGGATGGGGAGCAAACAGCAGTTTCGAGAGCTGCTTGATTCTGAGAATGTACTTTATACGACGCCATATTCGCTGCCGAATCGTCAACGGATGGGTGGCGAACAATCGCTTTTTGAGTCGCGCAAACATGAGACGCCTGCTCCTAAGCACTCGGCCACCGCACGGTGTTGCGATTCCACCGGTAGATTGAGACACCGAACCAGTGACTTGTGCACATTCCCTTTGCACTCAGCGCACGAGCAGCTTCGGGACATACCCGAGACGCTACATTCGCCAATCAGGTCCAGTCACTTTCAATAGTAATTGGAACGGAATTGGGTACCAGAACTAACGACAACAGGGAACCACACAAACAACACCTTGTGTGGAGTGCAACGATAATAGCGAGCTTACCTGCAATCAGGTTGGTACTTCGAACCATGCTGAGACTCGCTCGCTGCTCAAGACGATGACGTCTGAGAAATGTCGTGAGCTCCGCACGCGCCGGTGTCGACCGGGTTCAGGTTCTCTTACGGCTACTGTACGCGCTACGGTTATCAACGGCGGCTTGCGGTGCAGGAATCGACACTCCTTTGTGAGCGCCGGCTCCGAGTAACCTTGGCTCATCGTCCCGAGCGTCCTTGCGCTGGCCGTATTGCCGATCCGATAGGGGTATGGCATTCTAACAGTGTGGACGCGGATGCCGTGCCTTGATCGCCACGATCCCCCTATTTCCCGTGCCGGTTCTTCGATGCCCGTTGTCAACTCTTTCGACGAACCCCTGACACAGCGCCAGTTGATCGCCGCCGCTCTCGACCTGTTTGTGGACCGAGGCTACGCCGAGACGTCGATGCGGGACATCGCCGATGCGGCCGACGTCCCGCTCGATAGGACCTATCTCCTGTTTGGACACAAAGAGGCTTTCGCCTTGGCGTTGTACCATCGACTCTCGGTTGATCTTGAGGCACAGGCCTCTGAACTCCCTGACGGCGGGGTCGCCCAGCGGTTTTCAGCGGCGATGCGGATGAAGTTCGACCTACTCGCACCCCATCGCCAAGTCCTAGTCAAATTGCTGCCGGTGGCAATCGATCCTGAAAATCGCCTCAGCGCATTGAGCGAGCATACCCAACGGATTCGCGCTCGCGTGCAAGGTGTGTTCCAGTCCGTCGTCCAGGGAGCAAGCGACTGCGCGGACGAGGCGAATGGTCGCTCTCTGTCTCGTTCGCTGTACGGGGTGCACCTCGGCCTCGTCCTCCTCTGGCTCCAAGCCCCAACCGCGGCGGAGGAGGCCCTACAGCTGGTCGAGGACCTGTTAACGATGTTGGGACCGATGCTCACGTCGATGGATTGGGAGAACCAAATCCTGTCCCGCGTCGATCGTGTGTTTGGACAACTCGTCCAACCGGCGCGCGACGACGCCCATTTCACCCAGGCCGAGAACATCCTGCGCGTGCTTTTTCGACACCGCCGCTTGCTGGATCCAGATCGATCGTGCGCTGCACACCCCTGCCCACAGTGCTTCGCTCTGCACCTGCCAATGGTAGAGAACCTAATTCGCCGCGAGTTGCCGATACGCTTGCTGCTGCCGGGCTTTCCCGCCAAAAGTGCCAATCGGACCAAGACGCTGGGGCCACTCCCCGACTTAGGTGAAGAACTTTCCCTCCGTTTTCTGATCACCCTGTGTGACGAAATTCGTTCCCTCTACCCACCCGGGGCGCGGATTACCATCTGTTCCGACGGGCGTGTGTTCAATGATTTGGTGGGCGTTTCCGACGACCATGTTTCCGCGTACCGACGACAGATAGTCGCGATCATCCAGCAGACCGGAGCCGATCATCTCGACATGTTCGACCTGGATGATGTGTTCCGTGGCAACGAACACACGCTCGCCCGCGAAGAACTTGTCCGCCAGTACGCCGACGACTTGGAACTCGTCGTGGAGCGTACGCACCAGTTCGACCACCACCGCGCCATGTTCAACGGCATCCACCGTTTCGTATTTGAAGATCAGATCGCACTTCAATCGACTCAGAGCCGTACGCAAGTACGCAAACAGGCCAAGCAGACCGCCTACGAGGTCATTCGGCGGAGCAACGCTTGGAGCCGTTTGATCGCCGAGTGCTTCCCCGATGCACTACGCCTTTCGATACACCCTCAAGACCCGCACAGCGACAAGATCGGGATTTTGCTCACGCACGCCGAAGATCAGTGGATCACTCCGTGGCACGGTTGCGTACTTTTGGATGCCGAACAGTACACATTGGTCCGNCGTAGTCACGCGGAAAGCTGCGGCGCCAGCCTCGTGTTGCGCGATGCGCAACCCAGTCACTATGAACGGACTCAGGACAGCCCGACATGACCACGCGCCGCGCGCTATCACCTTTTGGAATAGAAGTGACGAATGACGTTGCGGGGCGTTGTATCACTTCACTGGGCGCCGACGAGTTGCGCACAGCCGTCGCCGACCATCGAGTGGTTGTGTTACGCGGATTTTCAGTACCCGAGGACGAGCAGACCGTTGTGTTTTGCGGACAACTCGGCGAGATCTTACAGTGGGAGTTTGGCGCGATCAACGAATTGCGTGTCGACGTCGAAGCGCAAAATTACCTGTACACAAATCGCGCCGTCCCTTTCCATTGGGATGGTGCGTTCGTGGGCCGAGTGCCCCATGTGATTTTTTTCCACTGCGCCCAGGCGCCACCCGACGGGCNTGGAGGTGAAACTCTGTTNTGCAATACGGTCGATCTTGTGGAANCGCTAACCCGCGAAGAACGCGAACATCTACACNCGGTGACGATCACGTATTCGACTGACAAAATCGCACACTACGGCGGCCAGTTCACTGCGCCCCTGCTGTCAACGCATCCGGTCACACCCCACAGTGTGATGCGTTTTGCCGAACCGGTTGATGACCTGAATCCCGTCCACCTGGAAATCACCGGTGTAGAACCTAAAGAACGCGAAGCGTTTCTCGTCCGTATGGGGTTACTCCTCCGCGATCACCGGTTCTGCCTTGTCCATGGCTGGCAAACGGGGGATGTGGTGCTGGCGGATAACCACGCGTTGTTGCATGGCCGGCAGGCATTCAAGAGCGCCGCGCCGCGACACTTNCGGCGAATCAACATCCTCTGAACCGTNTNGCGTGGCGGAGACGCTCCTTACTCGAATCCACACGTCGTGCGCCTCGACTCGCACTGAAATGGGAACTCGTGACGCCACGTATCAACTTCTGGCAGTGGATCAGCTACTCGTTACGGATTCGGCGCGTGGAATACCGCATCGCCGAGGTGCCGCTGTTTCTGATGCCCGCGTTGCTTGCCGCCCAAGACACAACACATCTGTCCTCAATGGTGTTCTGGGAGGGACTGCTCGCCTTCTTGTTTCTGTTCTCGTTCGGCGACTTGGTAAATTGTCTCGCGGATCGTGATTTAGACGCCGTGTACAAACCGCAGTTAACCCAGGCCGTGTATGGACTGGGAACGACGGGCGTCGCAATCCAGGCGGTGGTCTCCGTCGCCTGCTCGTTCGCCTTCACGTTGCACTTGGCATGGACTCTCGAGCGGTTTGTACTACTACCGATGTTCGGCGGTGGTGTGTTCTTGGCGTGGGCCTACTCGATGGATCCGCTGAGACTTAAGGCGCGCGGGCTGTGGCAACTCGGTTTTTATTGGCTGGGCCTGTTCGCCGGGCCGATGACCTTCACCGCGTGCCTATTCACCTGGCCCCCGCCGACTGAGGTACTGCTGTTCTCGCTCACATTCGGGCTACTACAAACCGGTGTCATTCTGGTGAATACAGCAGAGGATTTTCCGGAGGATCGAGACCTGGGTGTCCGTACGATCATCGTCTTCACGGGACTTCGCGCCGGTTTGCGGTTGGCACTGGGGTTGGCCGTGCTGGGATGGATCTCGCTCCTGTCGGTGATTGCCTGGATTGGCTACCACCTCGGATCGGGCCTCGGCGTGCTGTTTGCCGGGATCGGCCCGCTGTTGATGGCAGGGGGATTTGTGAGCGTGAGTCTACTGCGATTGGTGGTCGATTTACCGCCGTCCGAAGCTGATTCCATCGCGCGCGCCAAACGAGCGGCTCGACTTGTTCCGGTCTGGATCACATCGTGCGCGCTAACCAGTTTGTGGGCCGCAGCGATGTTGTTCTGGCTACGCACCGGAGTTCGCAGTTAAGCGAGAATCTCCTCGACCACACGTCCCGCAATATCGGTCAAGCGAAACNGACGGGATTGGTGTTTAAATGTCAATCGTTCGTGGTCGATTCCCAGGCAGTGCAACATCGTCGCCTGCAGGTCGTGAACGTGCACCGGAGAGTCGGTGATGTTGTAGCTGAACTCGTCGGTCGTCCCGTGCGAGTAACCGGATCGCACGCCACCTCCCGCAAGCCACATCGTAAAACAACCGCCATGGTGATCGCGTCCGTAGTTCTCTTGCAGCGGCCCCTGNCAATACACCGAACGACCAAATTCACCTCCGCAGACGACGAGTGTGTCGTCGAGCAAGCCCCGATTCTTGAGATCGTGAATCAAGGCCGCTGTGGGTTGATCAAAACTCTCTGCCTTGGTCTTCATATGCTGGGGCGCATTGCGATGGTGGTCCCAATCGCGGTCAAAAATTTGGACAAATCGAACGCCATCCTCGACGAGCCGACGCGCCAGCAGACAGCTCGACGCATACGTTCCGGGGATCCGAGAGAGCGGACCGTACATGTCAAAACTGCGTTTTGTCTCGCTCGACAAATCGGTCAAGTTCGGTACCGACGATTGCATCCGAAACGCCATTTCGTATTGTTCAATACGCGACTTGATTTCGGGGTGACCCAGCGCCTCGTACCGAATCCGATTGAGTATTGAGGTCGCGTCGATCATCTCGCGCCGTGTGGAGCGATCGATCCCTGGTGGATTCGACAGGAACAAAACCGGGTCCTTTCCCGCCCATGAAACTTCACTCCCTGATGGTTGGCAGGCAGAAAACCACCTCCCCAATGACGGGACGACAGGGGGGTCGAGGCGTCTTGAATCAGCCCCGGGGTGAGCAGTACGACAAACGCCGGCAGATCCTCACTCTCGCTGCCGATTCCGTAGCTGAGCCATGAACCGAGACTGGGACGCCCCGGCTGCTGGGCCCCGGTGAGCATGAAGGTCACCGCCGGATCGTGGTTAATCGCCTCGGTGTGCATCGATTTGAGAAAGCATAGTTGATCTGCCATCTTTCCGAGATGGGGCAACAGCTCACTCACCCACGCGCCGCTTTCGCCGTAGCGCGCGAATTGAAAGGGTGAAGCAACAATCGGAAACTCCCCTTGACCCGATGTAAATCCGGTCAGTCGCTGCGTGTTTCGCACCGATGGCGGCAACTCCTGACCATGGCGTTGAACCAGATCGGGCTTGTAATCAAACATCTCCATCTGCGCCGGTCCGCCAGCTTGGAAGATGTAGATTATGCGTTTGGCGCGGGGCGCAAAGTGCAGTCCCCCGGACACCCCGCGCTGCGTGAATGAGTCGGCGGCGACGTGACCGCTTGCGGGATTGATCAACGAAGCCAAGGCCGCCGCACCGATCCCCAGAGCGCCGCGACCAAAGAGATGGCGCCGCGTCATTTCAACGCTCGGGGCGCTGCGTTCGGTACTAGTGTGTGGTGATGGTTTCATCGAGATTCAGCATGACGCTGGCGACGACAGAATACGCGGCGAGCTCGGAACGATCGAGCGATTCGTCGGGCGGTGAGGCGCCGACAGCGAGCCACTCGTCGCACCATCCAGCGTTGGACGCAAAACGCGCTCGTTGACGTTCGAACAAGTCAACGAGCGCAGATCGTTCTCTCTGTGACGGATCGCGAGCGGTGACCAAACAAAATCCCCAGTGGGTCCTCTCCTGCGGTCCACCGCGGACTTCGGTCATCATCCGCTCTGCCAGTTTTCGTGCAGCCTCGACAAAAGTCGGGTCGT
This sequence comes from Planctomycetaceae bacterium, assembly GCA_002702965.1. Lineage (GTDB taxonomy): Bacteria > Planctomycetota > Planctomycetia > Pirellulales > Pirellulaceae > UBA9264. The sequence goes on along the minus strand of PADE01000191.1, from coordinate 14,911 downwards.
TCATCAACGCCAACGCCTGCAGTGGGGTACTGGTCTGCTCACGGCGGACCACACATCGTTCTCGGTCGGGCGCGTCAAACAGCAGCATCGTGGGAGGTGGTGCCGTGCGCTTCCAGAATGTGTAAACACTGCGTCGGTAAAGTTTGGCACCGACATCCTGCTCGTAAACTTGCGCCGTCAGATTCGCCCCGCTGAAGTCAAAGGCANCTTCCCGCCATAATCCGGCGGGCTGATAAGGTCTCACCGAAGGCCCGCCGATCGTCTGCACCAACAGGCCGCCCACCGACAACGCTTGATCGCGAATCTGCTCCGCCGANAGACGTTTCCGCGGACCGCGGGCCAGAAGCCGATTGTCTGGGTCGCGCTGCAACCGTTCCGGTGTGACCGCCGAGGATTGGCGATACGTGGCACTGGTGACGATCAGCTTCTGTATCGCTTTGATGTCCCATCCGCCGCCGACGAACTCGGTTGCAAGCCAATCCAGCAGGTCGGGATGTGACGGCGGGGCGCCTTGCAGACCAAAGTCCTCCGGGGTGCGTACCAATCCGCGCCCAAAGTACATCTGCCAAAACCGGTTGACCGTGGTGCGCGCTGTGAGCGGGTGTTTCGAATCGACCAACCAGCGCGCCAGGCCAAGACGATTTCTCGGTAAATCGCCTTCCAGCGAGGTCAGCGCGGCGGGGGTGTCGGCGCGCACAATCTCACCCGGTTTGTTGTACGCGCCGCGGACCAGTAGCCTGGTCTCGCGGGTTTTTTTTTGTTCCCGCATGACCATCACCGTCGGCACGTCGCGCTCGCGCGTCGCGAGCTCCTGTTCGAGGTTGCCCAGCGACTGATACGGCTCGCGCCATTCGGCGGGGGCATGCTCGGCGAGATAAAACTCTCGGACGCGGCGGGATTGTTCAGCGTTTCGATCGGCCAGATCGATCGCGAGCAGCGACTGAATCGACAGCCCCGGCAACCGCTTGATCTCCTCGGCGGTGAGCGCTCGTCGATACACACGGACATCGTCCAGCAGCCCCTTCCATTTCGCCGCCGGATGTCCATTGCCCAGCCAGAACTCGCGATCGGTCGTGATCGACTCGGTAAGACGGTCGACCATCACACCGGGCGTTTGCAGCTCGCCATTGACGAATAGCTTGACACCCGCCGCTTTACCCGACCCATCATAGGTAACCGCCAGATGGTGCCACTGGTCGGGCTCCATCACGCGCTTGCCTTGTACCTGAATCATGTTGTCGGGAAACTTGTGGACCAGGAACAGCGCCGGCAAACCGGCAACCGTTTGTAGCGCGTAGCCGCGAAACAGGTGCTTCGCCTGCCGCATGCGAGAAAAAATCGTCAGCCGGCCCATTTTCGTGTTAGGCCGTAGCCAGGCAGACAATGAAAACGAATCGCGCGCGGCAAAATTAAAGCGGTCACGGCCGTTCAGGTACCCCAGGCCATCTAGCGCGACCGCGTCACCCAGGATCCCCGGCGAATAGGACTCGGGAGAGGCTTGATAGGTGACCGCCCGATCGGGCTGTACCCGATCGGCTGTCGTCTTATCAAACGGCCAATGCGCGGCCAACCCGGCGGTCGGCGCTTCACTCGACTGCGTAAAGCTCTTCTCCCAGACGACTTGAGCGGCAGCAATTTCCCCGGCCAGCAACTCCAGTCTGGCTGCGGCGTCTGCCGTACGTTGTCGCAAGCCGGCAAGTTCCTCGCGATCGAGCGCCGTCGGCGCCTTGATCAGCGGCTTGGCGTTGGCGTTGAGACCATCCAGTCCGAGTTCGTCAATCGTGTTGAAAAAGGCGTAAAATTGGTAGTACTCTCGCTGCGTAAACGGATCGTATTTATGGTCGTGGCATTGACAGCACGCCAAACTCAGCCCCATCCATACCGTCGCCGTCGTGTTGACCCGGTCGATCACGTTTTCGACAAGATACTCAGCGGCGATCGCACCCGCCTCGTTGTTAATCAGGTGGTTGCGGTTGAATCCGGTCGCGATCCGCTGCGCGGACGTCGGCTCGGGCAGTAGGTCGCCTGCCAGCTGATCAATCGTGAACGCATCGAATGGGTAGTTGCGGTTGAAGGCATCGATCACCCAATCGCGCCAACGCCACATCGACCGCTCGGTGTCGAACAGATAGCCGTGTGTGTCCGCGTAACGAGCGACGTCAAGCCAGCCGACCGCCATGCGTTCTCCGTATCGCGGCGACGCCAGTAATCGATCCACGAGATTCTCGTACGCCGCGGGCGACTCGTCTTCGACAAATCGGACGACCTGATCAGGGGTCGGAGGCAGACCGGTCAGGTCGAGCGTCACGCGGCGGACCAGAGACGGGCTGTCGGCGGCGGGTGCCAATCGCAAACCCTGTCGACTCAATTTTTCAGTGACAAATCGGTCAACGGCGTTGGCAGACATCCCGCGCTCGTCGGTCGGTGGCAAGCGCGGACGCCGGGGGGGAACGAATGCCCAGTGGCGCGACCATGGGGCACCCTCTGAGATCCAACGTCGGATCTGTTTGACCTGCTCGGGTGCCAACTGCTTGCCGCTCTTGGCTGGCGGCATCCGCCGATCATCGCTGCGCGTGATCCGTCGAAACAACTCGCTTTGGTCGGGGTCGCCCGGCACCACCACGACGGTACCGGTTGCGCGTTTCTCAAAAACGCCGTCCCGCATGTCGAGACGCAAGTCTCCCCGTCTCGACTCGCTGTCCGGTCCGTGACACGCAAAGCAGTGGGCCGCCAGGATGGGCAGAACGTCCGATCCGAAATCAACGGGGACCGCTGGCTCGCGCCCCCACGCACCAACCGCGTTCAAGGATACACATAGCACAACGTAAACGGCATCTCTCAACCGGGAGCGCACACTCACCGCGTCAACTGGCATCGCGTCAACTGGAGGTCTTTTCGATCGTGCCATATCGTGTGTCTGCATGCGAACGGCGCGCGGGTCGACACCCCGCTCCCAACGCAGCCAAGCTGGATCCCGCGACAAACCAACGACGCATGGTCACACAGGGCAAGGACGGCCCAGGCGGAAGTGATGCGGGCGATCATCTCCAGATGACGAACATTTCCAATCGCTGAAACTTGTGACTGGACCTCCCAGATGATACCACAGTTACATTCCACTTGACGTTGTCGCGCCGCAACTTCCGCCGCTGGAGGTCCGCACCCATTGACCGAGTGACGTCGAATTCGCATGAAATCAGGTGTCGCCCCGCGGCGACCTCGTCGATGGCCATCGCGATCGGAAGGGCTAACACAAGCGAAACCGAACTCCGCGTCCGCACACCAAACGTGTCAGGACACTCGAATTGTTGATCGAATCACGGGACCAAGTGGCCCGTGGACCCTGCACGTCGATAGGGGAAACACACGATGCAAGGGTCCGTCACCCAGCCGTGGGTCGGCTTGTGGTTCTTGACGGTCACGACCGCGGCGCGAGATCAGGCAACATCCGCCCGTCACGTTACGAAGTAGGTCTTACCGAGGCGAGCGGCGTCCTCCGTATCACTGTTGGGGTCCCTGGGTGGTACCCGAGACGACACCGGGGCACCGCGAGGACACATCCCCCGCGCCGTTGCCCGTGCGCTCCGTGGCGAGGTAGGATACAGGTTCTCTCAACGGTACCAGGCAAGGGTGCACATGCGCGCGTCGCCCACGCGGGAACTCTACGCAGGAACTCTACGCGGAAAACTGACATGCATTTCTCTATCGGAACCCTGAGCTTGTGCTTGGCGATCGTCGTCGGGGCAACCGAACCGGCGAAGAAGCCCGTCTTCTCCGGACCACAAGTAGGCGAGCGGCTGCCCCCGTTCAAAGTGCGCGGCGTGCTCGACAACCAGGCGGGTCGCGAGCTCTCACCCGTCAAATCGTGGCAAGCACCAACCGTTCTGATCTTCGTACACGAATTGACGCGACCGGCGGTCCGACTCACCCGGACCGTGATGCAATACGCGGCCACACGAAAACCAACGGGGCTGCAGGCGGCCGTTGTGTTTCTCGCCGACGATGCGCCGGCGCTGGAAAAGCGTCTCCAGCGAGCTCGCCGCGCGCTGCCCCTGGAAGCGACCATCGGAATTTCCAACGAGGGACGCGAAGGCCCCGGAAGCTACGGTCTAAATCGCGGGGTGATGATTACCGCGTTGTTGGCCAGCGAGGGAATCATCGCGGCCAATTTCGCGATCGTGCAGCCGACCGCGGCGGTCGACGCCCCCAAGATCGCGCAGGAGATTGTCAAGCTCGTGGGTGGAAAAGCCCCTACGCTGGCGCAACTGGGGCTGCAGCGGAACCCGAGAAAGAACCGTCCAAAGGCCAACGGCAAGAAGAAAAAGGGAGGCCGCAGCGCCCAGGACTTGAGCCCCAAAATGCAGACGCTGCTTCGACAGATGATCCAAAAAACCAATTCGCCGCAGGACGTCCAGCGGATCGCGGCGCAAATCGAGCAGAACATGAAAGGGAATGCCAAGACCCGCGAGGTGATCGGCAGCATCGCCTGGCGGGTGCAAGATCTGGGCTACGGGAATCCCACCGCCCAGCAGCAGCTGCGCGAGTGGGCGCAGAAATACGCGCCCCAGGATGTCCGCAAGACACCGCCGGCACGCCCCCAAAAAAAGAAGAAGAAGAACCGACGTGAACCCTGACTGCCGCCACACGGTCACCGGGAAGTCCGACCTGCGATGGTGCGAACGCGAGGCCGTTGCGCTGATCACCCACGACACCAGGCCGACCGGTCACCCCTCGCTGTCGCCCACGTGATCAGCGGTTACACTGCACGTTTTGCGAGGGCACCTCGTTGCCCTCGGACGGAACCGCCAAACGATTGCGAGTATCGTCTGGTTGGCGTGCATCGAAAACCTCGGGTGCGGACTGGAAACGACATTCAGCTAAGCGGGATCCTCATGACTTTTGACCGGTTCCAAGGAACCGACACCTACCTTGTGACACCCGAGCTGCGCGACACGGTAAACGTCGCGGTCGCACTGGAAAAGCCCCTGCTGATCCGAGGGGAGCCCGGGACCGGCAAGACGGTTCTCGCCGAAGCGGTCGCCGAGAGCCTCGATAAAGAGCTGATCACCTGGAATATCAAATCGACCTCCAAAGCCCAGGACGGTCTGTACGTTTACGACACCGTACAGCGCCTCAACGATGCCCGCTTCGGCGACAGCGACATCAGCGACATTCGCAAGTACATCAAACAGGGTCCACTCGGTCGATCGTTGACGAGTGAACAGCGGGTGGTATTGCTGATCGATGAAGTCGACAAGGCCGACATGGAGTTCCCCAACGATCTGCTTCATGAACTCGACCGCATGAGTTTTGCCGTGGCTGAAAGCGGTGAGCATTTCACCGCGCGCGAGCGGCCGATCGTGATCATCACGTCGAACAACGAGAAGGAACTGCCGGACGCCTTCCTGCGGCGTTGCGTTTTCCACTACATCGCATTCCCCGATCAAGAAACGATGGCAGACATCGTCCGTGTCCATCATCCGCGCATCGAGGAGACCCTACTCAAGCAGGTCCTGCTCCGATTCTATTGGCTGCGAGATCTGCCGGCGTTACGCAAACGCCCATCGACGAGCGAGCTTGTCGATTGGATCGCGGCGCTGCAGCGCGGCGGCGTAAGCGAAGAGGCAATCGCCAGCGAGTTGCCCTTCCTGGGAGTGTTGTTGAAACGTGAGAACGATGTCGAAGCCGCGCTGGCGGCGCAGAATTAACTGAGATTCACAACTCCGCTGAACGAAACCCCCAGCGGTAGTTCAACGTCGCGGCTGGTGTCGATCGCGATCCGAAACAGAGACCATTGCTGCACCGCTGATTTGCACATTATGTTTGTCGATTTCTTTTATCATCTGCGACGGTCGGGCCTGAAGGTCACGATTACCGAGTGGCTGGCTCTCACCCAGTCTCTGGTCATGGGCCACGGCCGCGCCGATTTGAGTACGTTCTACCATCTTGCCCGGTGCCTACTGGTAAAGCGGGAGACCGACTACGACACGTACGATCAGGCGTTTGCGTCTTTCTTTCGTGGTGTCGAAGAAGATCTCGACATTACCGAGGATCTCCTCGACTGGCTGAAGGATCCGGTCTTGCCCGATATCAGTGACGAAGATCGAGCCAAGTTAGCGGAACTGGAACTCGACGACCTGTTGAAGCGTTTTCGCGCGCTGCTCGAGGAGCAGACCGAACGCCACGATGGGGGTAGCCGCTGGATCGGTACGGGTGGCACTTCGCCGTTTGGTCACGGCGGCCAGCATCCGACCGGGATTCGCGTGGGTGGTGCCGGCGGCGGACGATCCGCGGTGCAGGTCGCCGAGTCGAGACAGTTTCGCAATCTCCGCTCCGACCGCATCCTCGACACGCGCCAGATCGCCGTCGCCCTCCGACGCCTTCGCCGACTCGGAAAAATCGAGGGTCCCGAGGAACTCGACGTCGATGAATCGGTCGATGCCAGTGCCCGGAACGCCGGCGAGATCGAGCTGGTTTTTACCCCACCGAAGCGCAACCGTATCAAGCTCATGCTGCTGATGGACGTGGGCGGTTCGATGGATCCCTACACGGTGCTTTGCGAGCGGTTGTTCAGCGCCGCGCACGCGGCCAATCATTTCAAGGAATTCGAACACCGCTTCTTTCACAACTGTGTCTACGGACAGCTGTACACAGACATTTCACGATGGCAAGGCGAACCGACCGCGGACGTCCTCAACCGGCTGGACCACACCTGGTCGGTGGTCTTCGTGGGCGATGCCTGGATGGCGGCTTACGAATTGACCCACGTCGGCGGGACGATCGGTTACTACCAGCGCAATACACGCACCGGCATCGAGTGGTTGCAACAGATACGCCAGCGCGTGCCGAACTCGGTGTGGCTCAATCCGGTTCCCAAAAAATTCTGGACCGACACATCGATCCATCTTATCCACAGCGTATTCCCGATGTTCGAACTGTCGATCGACGGGCTCACCGAGGCGACCGATGTGCTGCGGGGAACACGCCCCAATCGACCGTACACCGCGGTGGCGCGCGGCGGAAAAATGCGATCGCGATTCCGGTACCAGAATCAGTGATACGCGGCTCCCAGCGACCACCTGCGGACCCGTTCCAAACGGATGAGTTCGGGAACCGTCGCTGGGGGAACTTATCGCGGGTAGTACGGATGCACCTGCAGATAGTTCAGCATGAGTTGCTGCCCGATGGGGCCACCCGGTTCCCGCTCGTCGGTCCAATCGGTAATCGTGACACGGGCCGTCTCGCCGTCGGCGCGGAACAGAACCCAGTGATAGTTCATCCAGGCTTGGTTGGCTTCGCCGTCGTAAGGGGGAGCCTTGTGCCAGGGCGGGTTGGGGAAAAGGTGCGTAAAACTCCGCCCGGGGATCACCGTCGCGTTCTCAAGCTTGACGGCCACGGCGTGTTTCTCTGCGTTGGACATGTCCTGGTAATCACCGGTCATCATGCGGAACACGTACCGCCGGCCCGGCCGCAGATTCTCGATCCGGCGGGTGAGGGTATTGGGCCGGTTCGCGCTTCGGGTCGTTACCACTGCCGTGTCGCCCTCGGAATTCTGATAACGCGTTTGCAGCTCGCTGACGCCATATTTCAGAACGCTGCGGATGCTGTTCTCTTCCGCCGGGACAATCTTCCAGCCGCGCAGACCCTCCGCAAAATCACCGTTGGCGAGGTGGGGAGACTCGTACGGGTCGGTGGTAGCCAACTCGGTACTGCCTTCGATTCCATAGTGACGAAAGAGTCTGGATGTCCAGCGCACCGTCTCTTCGTCGGCATAGCCGCTGTGGTAGGACATCAGCCCATACGTTCCCCAGAACACCGGGTGGTTGGCGATGAGGTTGTACTGCATATCCAGGTACACCTTGTGGTTGACCGCGGGCGTCGCGTTCAAGAGATGTCCACCAACCAGCGAGAAGTTTCCGGGACAAACCGCCAGATGCTCAATCGAATCCGGGCACAGTTCCCGGTACTTGCGTGCCGTTTCCACAACTTCCTGTCTGAGATACTGCCGTGCAACCGACTCACGCCCGACGGTCGGCAGATAGTGTTTCCAGGCGATCGCGGCGCCCGTCTCGACCAGCGCCTGGACCAGTTCCCGACCCTCGGCCGCATCGTAGAGTTCGTTCGCGTACACGTAGAACATGCGATCCTCGAATCCAGGGGCGGCCCGCAACGCGCGCACGGCGTCCGCGTACAGGGCGCAATGCGGCTCGGACGTCAGAAACTCGTCGGCGATCGAGCCGTTCACCAGCGGGCTGCTGAATCCGGTCGCGGCGGAGATGTACTGGACCGCATCCTTGGGCTCTCGGATGTGGTCCTGACCGCGGGCGCGGGGAACCACCAGGCCGGTGAGCCATCGCCGGCCGCTCGGCTGCCATTTTCGAAAGAACGGATGGTCGAGATGGTCCGGGGCGACGACAAAGCTGTTGACGTTCGGGAGCACGTACTTTTCACAAAATTGCTCGGCCGACATGCCCAGCTCACCCAGTGCCGGGCGAAAGATGAACTCGTGGAGCATGGTCTCGGGCATCGAACGGAGCACGAGCCTGCGGATGCGGCCATCGCCCGCGCTGCGAATCACGAGCCGGTGACGGCCCGCCGGCAGAAACCGCATCGCCTCTTGGGAGGCCTGACCGCCGGCTTCAAACACGAGCATGTCGCGGGTGCCGGGGCCGGGCTCCACCGAAAGCGTGACGCTGCCGCCCCGGGCATCCACGTCTGCGGCCAGATGGATCCAGCGGCTCTTGGGACTGGTGAACGCGTAGCTCCTCTCGCCCGTCACACCGACCGGCTCGAGATCCAGAAACTCCCACACCAGGTTGTTCAGAATCCGAATGCCTTTGAAAGCATCGGGCTGGCCGGGCCAGTCCGCGCCGCATTGCGACGGTTCCCCGAGCGGCTTGCCGCGGCGGTCGAGAATCGTCGCCACCAGCTGGTACGTTCCAGGCGGCAACCCGGTCGCGTCGATTTTCGCGATGACCGAGCGAACGTGCGGCGAGATTTTCTCGATCGTTTCTTCCAGCGGTCGGCGTCCGTCCGCATCGCGCACACCGACACTTACCGTGGAAGATTCAGGCAGTGGCCGCATCCGGTCAAAATCGACCTCCACCGCGATCCACCCCGGTTCGGGGATCGCCCGTGCTGTGATGAGCGGTCTCTGGAAGGACTTTGTCTCTTTTCCGAACTGCGCCGCCTGGCGCTTGTAATGGGAGACCACTTCGAGCGAAGACAACGGGCGCCCGTAGACGCTCAACTCGTCGATGAGCCCTTGGAAGTACGATCCGCCCAGCCCCGACGACCTGCCGATCCAGAGCGGCACGTCCCGGATTTGGGGTCTGGCGTCCTGACAAAAGACCTGTCGCACGACCCCGTCCAGATAGTAGGCAACCGCGCTGCCATCGAAAGTCACGGCGACGTGATTCCAGACGTTTTTCTGCGGTAGATCGAGGGTGCGTTCACGGTAGTGCCGCGCATTGGAGGATGCCTGGATCCAGGTCGTCTCGCCGTGGTAGTTCTTGAACGCGATCACCAGACGTTGATCGAGCCAATCCGCACCGGTGCTCCAATTGACGAGTCCACCCTGAAACGTCTGTGGTTTGAACCAAAACTCGACCGTGCCCGCCCTTTGGATCGCCTCGACGCCCGACACGACCTGGCAGGCCACAAAATCATCGATACCATCGAACTGCAGCGCGTGACCTCGAGGGCTGTCGACGAACAGCGCGCCGTGGATCTTGCCGTGATTCCCGTTGCCAGACACGTCGCGCACCCGCGGGCTCTGCGCGTCGTCAAAAGACCAGTTGACGACCAGCGCTTCATCGCCAGCCCCGACCGAACGGTTGAGCAACCCGACCAGGGCCCACACGACGAGTATCGATCTCATGGCACGACCTCTTTGATGCGTCCAGCCCGGCTCTCCAGCCACCTCTCGCGCGTCGCGGCGCCGCGCAGAAAACGGGAGGCGGCTGCGCGAGGTCCACGACTATTCTATCCGAACGGAGCGGCAAATTCGCCGGCTCGCCAGTCGGCCCGCCAGCGAACCTGATCGCGCGCCGTTCGCAGCCGACGATCGCCAGTACTCAATTGCGCCTCGATTCGATCACCAAGTAATCCGGCCTTTCCCGAATGACCATCCCACCCGGTAGCTTGATTTGCGGCACCCTGTTCGACCAAACTGGGGTTGCGCCGATGATCGCCGACCTTGGACGAGAGACCCAGGAGCCTCGTTCGTGAACACCCCCGAGCATCCGTCCCGTTACGAAACCGCAGCCCGGTTCGAGGCCGAGCGGATCCGAGCGGCCGCCGTGTATTGTAGCGACGGCCGATTTGGCAATCCGTTTGACGAGTTCATGCATACGGCCCTCCAGCTTCCCCGCTACGACCGTCTGGCCGTGCCGGGAGGTGCCGCCTGTCTGGCGCGTCATTTTGCGACCTACCGTGAGGAAGAGGGGGTCAGTGAACAACTCCGCTTTCTGGTGGAGGTTCACGGTCTACAGCGCGTCGTATTGATTGCCCACGAGGACTGCGCGTTCTATACCCGCCGACTGCAGATCTCTCCGCTGCAGCTGGAATCCCAGCAACGCGATGACCTGCACGCAGCCGTTCAACGCGTCCGGTCGATTGGCCCCCATCTGCTCGTCGAGGCATTTTTCGCGCGCAAGAGACCGGATCGCACGATCCGATTTGAACCGTTCATCCGATGAACGTCTGTCGATGGCCGGCACACGAACAGCCGGCGTGCGGATGCGTACGCAGTCCACTATTTGAGTATTGTCCGAAAGCGGCGTACGATGGCGACTCGTTTTCTGGGAGACAGCCATGAGCCGGGTCCTGTCGCGAACTACGATCTACGCGCACGGAACGATCGGACTGCCCCTGGCCGTGATCGGTTACCCGCTGGCAATCTGGATCCCCGCGCACTATTCCGGCGGACTCGGGATCGGCCTGGCTACGGTGGGAACGATCCTGATGTTGGCCCGGCTCACCGACGTGGTCACCGATCCGCTCATGGGCGAAATCTCCGATCGCTGGCGAACTCGGTTCGGCCGCCGTAAGCCGTGGTTGCTAATCGGCACGCCACTCATGATGGTCGGCGTCTTCAATCTCTTTATGCCTCCCGAGGGGATCGGCCTGATCTACTTCCTCACCTGGTTGGCCATTTTCTTCCTCGGCAGCACCATGATCGCCCTGCCGCATCGCGCGTGGGGGGCAGAGCTGTCACCCGACTACCACCAGCGCAGCCGGGTCACTGCAGGGCGCGAATTCTATGTATTGGTGGGTCTGATGGTCGCGGCCGCCGTGCCCATGATCATCGAGATTCGCGCCGACGGGGGGGGTGGTATCGGGGAAGTTCTCGGCACCCTGTGGAACGATGCCCTGGGCGCCTTCAGCGGAGATTTTGCCGGCAAGAAGGTCGTCGATCGCGCCACGCTGACCGGCCCGGTGCTGGCCGGACTCGCCTGGGCCGTCATCCTGGTACTGCCGCTCTGCGCTGGCATTGCGCTGGTCCTGGTCAAGGAACCGCCGCCTCGGGCCGCCGAATCGCGGCCGACCTTTGTCGAGGGATTGAAGTTGGTGGCCAAGAACGGACCGATGGTCCGCGTGCTGATCATCGTCGTGCTGGTCTATTTCGGTGAGGCCTTCCGCAACGCCGTGTCGCTGTTTTTCATCCGCGACATCGTCGGCGTACCAACTATCGGCGCCGCCTACTTCTTCTACTTTATCGCCGGTTTAGCGGCGATTCCTTTCTGGCTCTGGCTGGGACGCGCGATCGGCAAACACCGCGCCTTTATGTGTACGCTGCTGACGGTCGCCGCGGTGAGCGCTGCCAACCTGTTGCTCGATCACGGAGACTTCCTCCCCTTTTTCCTGTTGTTTGTGGTCAAGGGATTCTGCTTCGGTGGGCTCCAGTTCTTACCCTTGGCAATGCTGGCGGACGTGGTGGATGTCGACACGGCGCGCTCCGGCGGGCAACGCGCGGGGACCTATTTTGCGTTCCTGGGATTCAGCGAAAAGACAGCAATCGCCTTTGGTACGGGCGCATCACTCAACATTGTCGGCTGGCTCGGTTTTGACCCCGCTGGAGGAGTGGCCGCCAGTACGGAGATCGGCGTACTCGCCCTACGTCTGGTCTACTGTCTGGGCCCGGTGGTGTTCTACGGCCTGTCGCTGAGATTTATCTGGAACTACCCGCTCACTCCTGCCCGCCACGCCCGCCTGCGGGAGCGTCTGGAACGCCGCAGTGCGCGTCTGGCGACAGCCGCCGAGAATGCCTGACGGGCAGTCACGCTACCACCGCAGAATCGTGATGTATTGCAGTTTGGTACGTCGGCTACTGATCGCGATAACGAACCCACAGACGCAGTCGCGACAGCGCGACCCGGTCTTCGTCCCCGTCGCGGCCCTTGAGCGAGGCCTCGAGGACGTTCTTTCCCAGCTTGACCTGACGACTCTTGAGATCGTATTCGATCTGCAGGGGCACATTCGCCGTGACCTGGCCGCCGTTCAGGTTCTGACCATTGATCCGAAGCGTCAACTCCCGACGCTCCGCATCCCCCGAGAAGGTCAGCGCCAACTTGACACCTACCGATCGACCGTCTCTCTCCGCGGCCTCAAAGTCATCGCCAACGGTGAACGGGAGGCGGCGGGTCTTTCCTGAACGCAGCGCCAGCGGCAGGGGCGGTGTGCTGGTGATGTGCCGGTAATAGCTGAGAACCGTGTCGTCCACACAAAACAGCTTGTCTTCGTACTTCAGCGCCTGGGGATCCCCGAGTTGGGTCAGCGCGGCGTAGTAGCGTTCGCGAAGGGTCGCCAGTTCGTCCCCCGTCTTGTATTCAAACGGTGTTCCCAAGTTCCAGAAGTACACACCGGCGGCACCCGCCCGATACCAGTTCGTAGCCACACCGCGAAAACCCTCGCTGACGTACGCGTCGACCACCTGCTGGGGCGCTTTGCGGTTGATGCAGGGGTAAACCCGGACGCCGTGCTTGTTTGCCAGATCCGTGAACTCCCGCACCGGCACCGAGAAGGGCGCGTAACCCAATCCGGGTGTCAGCATGTCAACCAGGTCCTCTGCGATCCAGGTTCTCACGTCCAGTCCCACATCCCGCGCCAGCCGAAGACTGTCCGGAACGGTCGCCGCGATGAGGATCGGGCGGCCACGGCGGGCGCCTTCCGTCTCGGCCATCCGGCGGATCCGTCGCATGAACGTGGTCATGATCTGTGTCTGTTGCTCCGTCACCGGTTGTCCGCGCATGGTGCGGCTGAAGAAAACGGGGTGACGAATATAGTTGAGATTGAGGCCGTCGATGTCATAGCGCCGACAAACTTCCTCGATGATCTCGAACTTGCGATCGCGGACTTGTTGGTGTGTCCAGTCCTGTGCGATCACATACAACCCCAGCGGATGCTGGTCCTTGTCGGGCGACACGTCACCGGCGTCAACCAGCAATTCCGGATGGGCTTTCTTCCACAACGTGATCCCGCCGGGAATGAAGCTGTCATGACAATCGTTCATCCGCACCGAGGCGAACAACTCCATCTGATTCTGATGGGCAAAATCAATCACGACCTGCAGCGGGCAACGGCCGGATGCGATCAACGCCTTGACGTTCCTGGTGACCTGGTTCCAGTACTCCGGCGGAGCCCCATGCGCGTCGCCGTAAATCGGCTGTAGTTTGCTGTCGTACACGGGCGCGTCCGCCCAGCCACCGAGAATCGACCAGGCAATCGTATCGACGTGGGTACCGACCAGCGGCTGGAGACGACGCTTGAGAAAACCCTCGGGAGTATCGGCGTCGTCGCGACTGAGTTCGTACGTGTCGTCGTTGAAGATCACACGGCGCTGACGACGGAGTGCCTTCCGTCTGGCCCCTTTGAGGTCGGCGACCGCGTCCCGCTGCGCATTCGGTTCGATCTCTGCCGCCAGCGTTACCGACGGACCACACTCGACCAGGCCCACGACCAACAGCATTCCCAGCAGGCGTTTCATGTGTGACCCCTTCGGTTCGTTTATCTGAGCCACACCAATATAGAACCGGTCGCAGCATGTGTGTTGGAATCCGGCACGTTTTTTCCACTGCCGTGTGCGGCCAGCGACACGTGGAGCAACCGACAGGGTCCGCAGCAGCGCGGTGCATCCTCCGCACGGGTTTCGCGGGCGTTTCCCACAAGATGCCCGAGGCAATCGTGATCCCGGGTATGATGGGTGTTTTGCCAGGATGCGGTGCTCCAGCAGCGGTCTCCCAACCATGTTGCGCAAAGCCGGTCAAGCACTCCAGCGTCTGCGCGGCGGGGCGATCGAAATTCGCCTGCGGCCGTACCAGCGATTGCTCACCCGGATCGTACGTCACGACGCGGAGTTAGTGCGATATACGGACGATCGTCTGTGCAACGCCGTATCCCAGGTGCGCCAACAACTCTCCGCGGGTAACAGCACTGAAAGCTGCCTCCCCCTGGCGTTCGCGCTGGTGCGCGCAGCGGCCGGGCGAGTCCTCGGCCAGCGGCCCTACGACGAACAGCTGATGGCGGGCGTCGCCTTGCACCGGGGCAAAGTGGTCCAGATGCAAACGGGTGAGGGAAAAACACTGGCCGCGGTCGCACCGGCATTTCTCGACGGATTGACCGGACGCGGCGTCCACATCCTGACGTTCAACGACTATCTGGCGCGCCGGGACGCGGACTGGATGGGGCCGCTGTTTGACTTTCTCGGCCTGACCGTCGGTTGTGTCGTGCAGTCGATGTCCCCCCGCGAACGTCGCGCCGCGTACGACTGTGACATCACGTACGTCACCGCTAAAGAAGCCGGGTTTGACTATCTCCGCGATCAACTCGCCCCGGATGCCGACAGCTGGGTACATCGAAACCACCATTGCGCAATCATCGATGAAGCGGATTCTATCCTGATCGACGAAGC
>PADE01000190.1 GCA_002702965.1 Planctomycetaceae bacterium | reverse complement strand
CGCCTACGCCTATGGTGCCAATGGGGAAAGCGAACGGTTGATCGCCGAGGCGCTCGGTGAGCAGCGCGATCAAATCGTGATCGCAACCAAGGGGGGCCTCCACTGGGACACCAACGGGCAACGCGTGCTCGACGCGCGACCCCAAACGCTACGCCGCGAGTGTGAGGCAAGTCTGCGGCGATTGCAGACCGACCATGTCGACCTGCTATATCTGCACGCGCCCGATCCCGCGACACCGCTCGCCGAATCTGCGGGAACTCTGGGAGAGTTGCTCGCCGAAGGGAAGACCCGTGCAGTCGGCGTTTCCAACCTAACGCTGTCACAACTCCAGACATTCCACGCCACCTGCCCGGTCTCCGCGCTCCAGCCGCCCTACAACCTGCTCCAGCGCCAAATTGAAGACGACCTGTTGCCCTGGTGTCGAGATCAGCGGATTGCAGTCATCCCTTACTGGCCGTTACTGAAGGGGCTGCTCGCCGGAAAACTGGCTCGTGACCATCGCTTTGCCGATGGCGACGGGCGGGCCAAGTACCCGATGTTCCAGGGAACCGAGTGGCAAAAAAACCAGGATTTTGTCGACCGCCTGCGAGACATCGCCGCCACCGAGGGCAAGACCGTGGCGCAAGTCGCGGTCAACTGGGTGCTGAACCAACCCGGAATCACCTCCGCATTGTGTGGTGCTAAGCGAGCGTCCCAGATCACCGAGACCGCAGCCGCCGGGGGTTGGAGTCTGCCGGCTGCGGCCACGCTGCGACTCGCCGAAGCACTCAACCAACGGGGATGCCCGATGGCACCGGGCGCGGTCTGAGAATCTCGGGGAGGTTGGCAAATCGGCTGGCGCAATTCGCTCAGGCTGGACGGTGCGGGAAACGACCCACAGACGGCCGTCCGTGAGCCCGTCAACGGCGCGCCGTGGGCGAGACTCCCGTTTTCTAGAATACCAGGTCGTAACCGACGATGAAGATCCCCGCGTCGACCAACAGGTGTCCTGCCCACGGGCCGTACAGCGAACCGTGCCGTTGATAGGACCAGGCCCAGTAGCTCCCGCCGATGGCAACCGAAATCGAAAAGAACCACGTCCAGGGCGAAAATAGACCAAAAAAAGTCACCATCAGGACAACGTGATGGGCCATGAATCCCAGGCTGGAAATCACATTTGCCCAAATGTCTGACATCCGCTCGCGCAATTGCCGAAACACAAACCAACGCCAGTAGTATTCTTCCAGCAGAGAATGCCCGAGCGCATAAAAGACNCCCAGCGCAATAAACCATAAGGGTGAGTCCACACCCATCTCCTGAACTTTGGCCTCGATCTGCGGCTGCGCCTGCTCAAACACACCCTGCGGTGCAAGCAGCAAATGGTACAGCAGCAGGATCGCCACCAGGACGACGGCACCGAAGGCCAGGTTCTCCAGCAATTCCCGCCGACGGGGAAGCGTCCACTTCGGCTTTTGTTTCAATACCCACCAGACCCAGACCAACGGAAGCAGGAACTGGATCAGCTTCCCGCCCTGAAAGACNCCCCGTTGCAGGAACGGGCCGGCGTCATCGAGCCAGCGAAAGTAGGCGAGTGTCAGTACCGTGGGGTAAATCATCGCGGCCACAACGATCGCCCGCGTCGCGTTACGCCGTTCGTCCATCCTGAGCCTCAAATCGCCGACACCGATGTTTACCATCGCGAGTCGGAACAGCCCGCGCCGCGCCCCAGTGGGTACGGGGCGAATCTCAACGCGATTTCCAATCGACCCCCGCAAGACTGGCAAGTGCCAGTTCCAACGCGTGCGTACCGTCGCGACCATGTCCNTGCGACTGGAGCGCAAGGTACAACTGATGCGATAACGCCAGACCGGGAAGACACAATCCCATCCGTTTGGATTCGTCCAACGCNATGCCCATGTCCTTGATAAAGTGCTCGACAAAAAAGCCGGGATCAAAATTGTTCTCGATGATCCGCGGTCCCAGGTTCGACAGCGACCAGCTACCCGCCGCACCTGTAGCGACCGACTGCATCACGGTCGGCAAGTCGAGTCCTGCTTTGTAGCCGTACAACAGGGCTTCACACACTCCAACCATATTCGACGCAATCAGCGTCTGGTTGACCANCTTGGTGTGCTGCCCAGCGCCGGGGCCCCCCTGATGCACGATCGTCTTACCCATCGCCTCCCAGCAGGGCTGCAGCGCGTCGACGACTTCTTGCTCGCCCCCAATCATGATCGACAAACGGGCTTCGCGGGCACCGACATCACCACCCGAAACCGGCGCATCGACACTGCCTACGCCATGGGCTTTCGCCGCCTCGTAAATCTCGATCGCGAGGGAGGGTTCACTGGTGGTCATGTCGACCAGCACGTTGCCGCTCTGGCAGCCAGCCAACGCGCCTGTCTCACCTAACAACACACCGCGCACGTCAGCGGGAAAACCCACGATGGAGAAAATCACNTCACTGTTTTCCGCAACCGCGCGCGGCGAATCGGCCCACTGCGCACCTCTCTCCAACAAGCCGTCCGCCTTGCCACGGCTGCGGTTGTAGACGGTCGCCGTGAAACCCTTGTCGATCAGGTGGCCACACATGCTGGCACCCATCACACCGGTGCCAATCCAGCCGACACGGGTCTCTCCAGGGTTAATCTTGGTCTCTGCCATGGTCTCGGCCCTTCACACTAAAGACACTCAGCCCTCGAACCATACCCGGCTCGCGACCGAAACAGAAAAACACATCTTCGATCCACCCCGTTGCAAGACGAGATAGATCAAGATCACGGCTGTGATACGATTCACCAACGCCAGTCGGGGCGCCGCAGAATTTCCGAGAATAACACCGCTTGACGCAAATGCATCGGATTGCGTAGCGCCTGCCTCAACTGGGTGTGCAACGTGACATCGTCCGCAGCGGCAGAGTCGTCCGTCACGGTCGACTTATGAGCCAGACTACCGACCTGGTGGTCAAATACTTCGTGTAGGTGTTGGTCGACCACCTCGTCCGCGCGGCCAACTTCCTCACCCAAATGTCCGGCGTGGTCAGCGATATCATGCGTATCAATGTGCGACTCGAAGGAGCCAGCACGCGCTATGCGTTCCCCCTCTTCGTGACCCGATCGGTCGGGGTCAACAACCGGAGGAATCTCGACGACCGGAGGAATCTCGACCGCCGGAGCTTGGCGACGCGTGCGCTGCTCGGCCGCCTGTCGCAAGAACTCTTCGATAGGCGAAGCCATTCCTATACGCTCCGAATCAACATGTGGAAGGGGCCATTTTTTGACTGGGGGGCAGCCACGGCGGCCCGAGTTATTTCCGACTTAGGTATCCGGCGTAGTGGCCGCTCT
Source organism: Planctomycetaceae bacterium (assembly GCA_002702965.1). Taxonomy (GTDB): domain Bacteria; phylum Planctomycetota; class Planctomycetia; order Pirellulales; family Pirellulaceae; genus UBA9264. The sequence continues at coordinate 7,839 of PADE01000190.1, read as the reverse complement.
CTCGGGCGGGAGTGCAATCGCTTCCCGCATCGCGGTATCCGCCTGGACGTTTTGCAGCCGATAGTACTCCATGATGCCCATCCGGCCATTACGAAACGCCTCGGCCATGGCAATCGGTACCTCGGCTTCCGCCTCGGCGACCTTGGCCCGACTCTCCTCGATCGATGCCATGTTCTCCTGCTCAACCGCGACCGCATTCGCCCGCTTGCCTTCGGCCCGGGCGCGGGCCACTCGCGTATCTGCTTCCGCCTGGTCGGCTTGCAACCGAGCGCCAATATTCTGACCGACGTCGATGTCAGCAATATCGATCGAAACGATCTCAAACGCGGTCTCTGAATCGAGCCGTCTGTCCAGCACCGCCTTGGAGATCATGTCCGGGTTCTCCAAAACCTTCTTATGCGATTCGGCCGAGCCAATCGCGCTGACGATTCCTTCACCAACCCGGGCAATAATGGTCTCTTCGGTGGCACCTCCGATGAGCTGGGCCAGATTGGCGCGCACCGTAACACGCGTTCTGACTTTGAGCTGAATGCCGTTCTTGGCAACCGCATCCAGCGCGTGTTTTCCGGAATCCTTCGCCGGACAGTCGATCACCTTTGGATACACACTGGTCTGGACCGCTTCCAGGACATTCCGCCCGGCCAGGTCAATCGCGGTAGCCAATCGATAATCCAATGAAATCGTCTTCGCCTTGCGTGCCGCAACCATCGCGTGGATGACGAGTGGCAGATTTCCCCCGGCCAGGTAATGAGCCTGCATCGCTGCGGGGGTCATCCCGGATTCTTCCTCAGTGAATCCGGCCTTGCCAGCAGTGATCTTGCACTTCACGATCGTGTTGGCACTTACCTTTTTTAATGTCATTCCCACCAGATCGACTATGCCAATATTCGCACCGGCCAGAAACGCCCGGACCCACAGGCGGAAATAGAATGCGACCATCCCCAGCGCAGAGAGAGACAAGACCAACAACACAACGCTAATCACGACCCAGACGGTACTAGCCGTGTCGCTACTCTGTGAAATCAGTTGCATCGCGGACTACCTTTACTTGTAGAAGCTCTTTCGTTAGTCGCCGCACTGCCCTCAAACCCCGCCATAGACATTGCGCCATAGACATTGTGCCATAAAGGAAATCGCAATGCCATGACCGGTGGTGGAATCCGCAACCCGACTGCCGGACCGATGCAATGGCGTTCACCGACCATGCCGGGGGAAGCGCGTCACACCGCGTCGTGAAGAGCGCTCATGGATCTGGATCGATAAACGGATCGGGGATCATCTCGTCGACCGGTCGGGACAGCAGTTCTTCTTCCGTCTGCTCTGCACGCGGTGTGGGCGGCGGCTCCTGAAAGGAGACAACCAGCCGGTTCATGTCAACCGCCATGACACGGATCGGCTGGCCCGAGTCGATCGGCTTTCCCTCACTCACCGCACCGTACCGTTGGCCATCGATCAGCACCTCACCGTTCGGCCAGAGGTTACTTTGGGCAACCCCATAATGACCCTGCAAATCTCGCAAGCCGCCAGCGGGCAATGTCGCTTCGGCCGTCGGCAGTCGACCTCCCAGAATTCGCTTTCCGATCGGAGTTCTCGGCCAAACACGGAGCGCTTGCGACAGAAACACGGGGATCAAAATAAACACCGCAATCAACATCGCTAAACCGTATTGTGTACTGATCCCAAAAGCGAACCAGAGACTCGCCACGAGCGCCAAGATAGCCACCACACCGAGCACACCACCCGAGGGAATAAACAGCTCGAGCCCGAAGATCACCAGCCCGACCAGCAAGAACAGAATCGACCAGACCATCTCGTCCCCTACCGTACCCAGTCCCTCAGTGGGACATCATTGAGACAGGAATCCGCGCCCCGTCGCGGTGGTTGGGATACGCCCCAACTGCTGCCCGTGTACAGCTGACGGCTCGCCACTGTCGTCGCGCCCCACGCGAGCGAACCTATTTGCCCGGGGCGCCGCGAGAAGATGATGCGCATCGTTTCATTCCGAATCGCGAAACACCTCAGGCACCGAGATATCTGCTGGTCGCGCTTCAACCGTGACGCGATTTCCCTGCACATCGACTACCGTAATCGGCTGACTGCTCGAAATGGCACCAGACTCGGTCGTCACCTGTACCAGATGATCCCCAAATCGGGCCTTGCCCGACGGCGTTAACGGCGTAGTCGTGAGCCCCTGCTGACCGAGCAGAAAATCCCAATCGACCAGCGATTCACGAATGCTCTGCAACTCTGCCTCCGCTGCAGTTTGAGGCCGTAAAATCATACGACTTAACCAAGGCACGGCTTCAAAATAGCGAGCGAATAGGAAGATCGCCACCAGACCCCCTCCCACGCCCGTGATGACCGTAGACAACGACCCGGGAAGTTGCGCCAACTGGTACGGGTTGCGAGGAATCACAAACGTCTGGCTGGCGAGCAAAAGCGAGGCGACTAGCATCAAACCGCCACCAACACCAAAAACACCGAATCCCGGAATGACAAGCAGCTCCACCGCAAGGCACAACAGACCGGCAGCAAACAGCATGACTTCCAGCCAACCCGCGTTACCGTTGAAAAATTGGGCCCAGAAAAACAACAGGAAGCAGGTTCCCGAGACGAATCCCGCGATCCCCAATCCGGGTGCCGAGGCCTCTGAGATGATCGCAAAAAACGCGATGAAAATCATCGTCCTGGCAAACCAGGGAGAGGCAGCCAACCGTTCCAGTTCTTCCGAAATCCAGGGGGGCTGGACGACTTGCAGCGGCTCTTCAAACGCATACCGTTCGGAGACTTCCTCAAAGCCGGAGACCACATGCCGGGCGAGCCCCAACTCGGCCGCTTTGGGGGCGTCAATTCCCTTTCGCAAGGTCAGCACATCGCCCCGCTTCCAACTCTCGGAATCATCGATCCCTGCCCACTCGTCGGCACACATAAACCGCACTTCCCCAGTCTCCGGTCTACTGTACCTGGCAACTTCGAGCCGGTGATCGACCAACCCAGCCCACAGTGACCAATCGCGGTTTTTTTGTCGCGCCAGTTGTTTGATGACGGGGCGTAGTTCATCCAGAGCCGCCAATCCGACGTGCGGATCGCCCGGCCCCCCCAACACGGTCTGCTGCTGGATCACCAGATCGTCACAAGCCACCGCCACGAGGGCGGCCAGACTCCTCGCTTCACCGTCGACGTAGGCAACCGAGCGCACTCGGCCGGGATCGAGCGCCGCGATCTCCGTTGCCAGACGAAGCGTCGCCGTCGGATCTCCGCCAGCACTGCGAATCCGAAAGCAGACAAGGTTGTTACGATCATCCGCTAAGTGATCGCGCATGCCGCGGAGCAATTGGTTGACTTGACCGCTGACAATCCGCCCCTGCACGTCCAACACGATCCCCCGCCACCCGCCTCCCAGAGATGGATCCTGGTGCAGCGAACCCGGGGGCAGACGCAGCCTGATGGCCAAGTCCTTTGGATCGCTGACAACATGGCTGATGAATCCAAAGGGTTCACGTAATTCACGGCCCTCGAACCGCCCGGTCTCCCCTCTGGGGATCACTTCCTCTTCCGAGGCGGCCTGCGGGCGCAACCCTTCCAAATCGTCGCCCAGGGCATAACGTATTCCCCCATCGAGCATCCGCAGACGAAACACGCGGAGTTCGGGATCGAGCATGCCCAAAGCGACGGGCACAGGGATCGTCCGGCGGCGGGCCGCGATCTCCCGGTAAGCACTACGGTGCGTGGACATGACGGCCTGATCCCGGTCACTCGTCCCGCCCAATACAGCGGCTTCTGTCATGATGATCTGCTCACAGGCCATTACCGCGAGCACCGCATGCCCGGTGACCACACCGGGCACATATGCCACCGTTTGTAGACGACTCATCGACGGACTCGTCAGAAAAGTGGCCAAGTCAAATGCCGCCCCAAAACTCCCAGGTGAAACCACGCCTTTTGGAGCCGGTCGAAACTCGCAGACAACAACCGGGCGGCCGGCATCTTCGGGTTGGATGGACAACCACCGATCGACGGCGCGTTGAACACGTCGCGACGCTCCGTCGGCAATCGGAACGTGCACCACCACCAGGAACCCTTTTCGCTGGCCCGCAACGGGCTGCTGGGGATCATCCGCACCGGCTTGCGTGGCGCCGAGAAGAGACGTGGCCAGCAACGCAACCAGCAACGCACCGCGTTTTGAACTTCCACCGGAAAACGTCTGTCGCTCGACGATCATGCTGGCATCCAATCACCAACGGCACATTTCAGGCTTGCGCCACCGCTGCCCCCATTGTATTTCTCCCAGTCGTGATGCAATAGTCGTATTTGGCACCCGACCGCCATTGTCAGGTCATGATCCGCGGGAGCCGGATGTCGGCCACCGATCAGCTTCCCGCAGCCGCCGTGACGATCCCGAGGCAAAACGGATGTTCTACAATGACGGTGTCATCCGCTATCCCAGAGGGTCTATCGCCGATGCAGATCACCGAAGTCCGCGCCGTCCAACCGGCAACCCCCAACGCCCCTCGAGATTGGCGCACCCAGTTAGGCCAAATCCTGGTTCGAGTCGAGACGGACGGTTCACTCCACGGATACGGAGTAGGGGGTGGGGGTGCCGCCGGCATCCATGTGATCGAAACGGTCTTACGGGACCTCCTTATCGGCAGGGATGCCCGGGAGGTCGAGCAACTGCACACTGAGATGTGTCGTCACACCTGCTTCTACGGGCGGTCTGGCTTGGTCGTTATGGCTCTCAGTGGCGTCGATCTGGCACTCTGGGATTTGCGCGGCAAAGCCGCAGGAAAACCGGTCGCCAGGCTGTTGGACCCAAACGTCGAGATGTCGCGCCCTGTACCGACCTACCTCACCGTGTTTGACGAACATGAGACGGAAGCCGCCTTGAGCGCCGGTCACCACGCGGTCAAGCTGCATGTCGAACGCTTCGGAACTCCCCCGCGTGTCGCGGCACTAGCCGACCTGGTAAAAAGGGCTCGTGACAAGCTCGGGGACCGGGGCGAACTGATGATCGACGCCTTCGCGAAGTGGGATGTAGCGAGCACGCTTCAGGTCGCCGCAGCCATCCAGCGCGAACGCGTTGCCTGGCTCGAGGAGCCGCTGCCTCCCGACGACTTCGCGGGCTATCGGCAACTGGTCCTCCAGTCACCGATTGTCATCGCAGGAGGTGAGCACGAGTATCTCGCTAGCGGATTTCGACACCTCGTCGACAGCCGCCTACACGCCGTGCTGCAGCCCGATGTGAATTGGTGTGGCGGATTGACCACGCTGATCGAGGTATACCGAATGGCGCAGGAAGCAAATCTCCGAGTCTGTCCCCACCGTGGTTGCGAACCGTTCGCGTTGCACGCAATCGCTGCGCTCGACCAACAGCCACTGGCCGAATCAGGACGCCGTTGGTTTAACTGCCTGGACGGGGCGCCAAGAATTGAAAACGGTCATGTTTTCGTTCCCGACCGGCCAGGTTTCGGTGTCGACGTCGATCCTCACATCTGGACGTGATGCGATCGCGGTCCAAGAGTCCGCAGGGCGCGGTGCCCGCACCTCAACTGCAGTGTTCCCAAGGGCCACGCTGCGTATCCCGTTGAAGCCGTTTTTCGAGCGCCAGCCCACTTCGCATTCCCGTCGCGAGTGAGATACAATCAGCGAGGTGGCGGCGCCACCCGAGGCGAATTCCCAGAAACCCACGGTACGCTCCGTCCGCCACCTCTCGAAGACGCTGCATCGCCGATTAAGCAAGGACCTTTCATGGAGAAGCAACCCAAGGATGACCGCAAGTCGGGAGACTCCAACCGAGGGTCGCGGCGAGGAAATCCCGGTCTGTGGATCGTCGCGGCGACGCTGATCGTGGCGTTGTTTGTGGCGCTCAACATGAGTGCGCAAACGACCTTCAAACTCGAGCGTTACGAGTTTTTCCTCGAGCTGATCGAATCCGGACAAGTCGCACAACTGGAGCTCTCGGAACGGCAGGCCGAAGGTGTCCTCAAGAAAGAGATTACAGCACCGTTAGTGTTCGACCCTCAAACGGGTGAAAGTAAACGTCAAACCGACAGCAACGGGAACGACATCAAGTTCAAACGATTTGTGGTCAGGCTCCCCCCCAAAGAAAGCCAGGGGCAACTCGCGGACTTGCTGGGGAAAGACATGCTCCGGGATGGGGACAAGATCCAACGGAACTACGCGGCGCCCGACAATACGGGCATGTGGCTCTACGCACTGGCGTTGGGGTTGCCGCTGCTGGTGTTCTTGTATCTCTGGAGCTCATTCCGCCGCACTCGAGATCAGATTATGGGAGGCGGATTTCTCTCCGGGTTCAGTAAGAGCCCTGCAAAACGCTTCGAGGCCACGGACAAACCGATTCTGTTCAAGGATGTCGCTGGCCTCGTGGGTGTTAAAGAAGATCTGGCTGAAGTCGTTGAGTTTCTCAAGACACCGGATAAATTCCGGAAACTGGGCGGACAGGTTCCCAAGGGCATCTTGCTGAACGGCCCACCCGGGACCGGCAAGACGCTGTTGGCCAGGGCGGTGGCAGGTGAAGCCGATGTACCGTTCTACACCGTCAACGGAAGCGAGTTCATCCAGATGTTTGTCGGCGTCGGGGCGAGTCGCGTACGGGACTTATTCCAGAACGCCAAAGAGAATTCACCGTCGATCATCTTTGTGGACGAGATCGACGCGGTCGGACGTCAGCGCGGGGCCGGATTAGGTGGCGGGCACGACGAACGCGAGCAGACGTTGAACCAGATTCTAAGTGAGATGGATGGGTTTACACCCAACGACTCTACGATTGTCATGGCGGCGACTAACCGCCCCGATGTTCTGGACCCTGCGCTACTGCGCCCCGGACGTTTTGACCGCCATGTGACGGTCGGACGTCCCACCCGCGAAGGCCGCGTAGAGATCTTCAAAGTTCACGTGCGTGAAGTTCCACTGGCGGACGATGTCGACTTGGAGCGATTGGCCGACTCTACCATCGGTCTGACCGGAGCGGATATCCGCAACCTCGTCAACGAAGCCGCGCTGTGGGCCGCCCGCAATGACAAAAAGTCTGTCGACATGGAGGACTTCGATTACTCCCGAGACAAAGTCCTCATGGGCGCTAAACGCGAAGAGGTACTCCGTGAGGGAGAAAAGGAAAAGACGGCCTACCACGAAGCGGGCCATACCCTGGCCGCATGGCGCCTCGAAGGCGGCGACCGCGTACACAAGGTCACGATCGTCCCGCGCGGACGGTCGCTCGGCGCCACGCAAACCATGCCTGTGGAAGATCGCCTGAGTATTTCTGAATCGGAGTTGCGCGACCAGCTGGTCCTGTTAATGGCTGGCCGCGCCGCCGAACAGATCGTCTACCAGGAAACGACGGTGGGCGCCGAAAACGATCTCGAACGGGCAACGAGTCTGGCCCGGCGGATGGTCACCCACTGGGGGATGAACGATCAACTGGGTCCCGTGAGTTACAAGCTCTCCGAAGAAGACCCGTTTCTGGGTCGTGAAATCCACCAGCAGCGTCAGTTCAGCGAACACACCATGGAACTGATCGATGGTGAAGTGGCGCGAACGCTGCAAGCGGCATCACACCGCGCCTCGGAGTTGCTCAATCAACACCGCGACCAGTTGGAGACCATCACAAGAGCGCTCTTGAGTCGGGAAGAACTCGACGAGTCTGAGCTTATCGAGCTGATTGGCCCGCCTGTCCACGGCACCGGCAGTCCGCCATCCACCGCCCCAAACACCGACGAAACGGTACTGCAGGTAGACGAAACGGTACCGCAGGCAGACGAAACGGTACCGCAGGCAGACGAAACGGTACCGCAGGCAGACGAAACGGTACCGCAGGCA
>PADE01000189.1 GCA_002702965.1 Planctomycetaceae bacterium | reverse complement strand
GTCATGTCGGTCTGGTAGGCGAGCACCTGCAAGTCCATCATCAGCTTGCAATGTTCTTCGTACGAATCGGGAATCCACCCGGTGGGACGTTCCACCAGAGGCAGCTTGCGGTCCACCTGCTCCTCGGCCTTCTGGATGCGACGCTCGATATCTCGGACCGCTTCGAGGTATTCGGTCAGCTTGGAACGATCGCCCGGTCCGATTTTCCCTTGCAGTCGAGAGACTTCGTCGCTCACCGAATCAAGGATGCTGCGGTTCTTTCGGAGGCGCGCAAGTCGCGATGCCGCGTCGGTGGTTTCACTGTCACCGAACAGACGTTCAAAAAGCGCGCGGGGGTTATTTTCAACCGGCAGTGGCGTGGTGGGAGTCCGCCAGGACACCGAATTGATGTAGGCGCAACTAAAACCGACGTCGCAGGACCCCGCCAGGTCGGTCGGCTCGATCCCCAGCTCAAGCGATGCGAGCTGGGTATGTTTCTCAAAGTGTCGGGCGGCAAATTGATCGACCGTCACGCCGGCCAGGATGTCCGCTCCTTCGGTCGGCTTGGCGTGTACCCCCGATAGCCAGGCGCCTTGAACGTTTGCGTGTCCGCCCAACGGTTCCCCGGCTCGGACGATCGCCGGAGTGTTGTCGAGGTTGGTAATCACGAGCAGATCTTTTCGGAATTTCTCCAGGGTTTTGAGCGTTGGCGACATTTCGTAGTCGGGGCCGTCGTTTTTCGGGATCCACTTATCCAGGACCGCGCCGTGTGGAACGTAGATTGCTCCGAATCGGCTGATTGGGTTCGCTGCGGTGTCTCGTGTGGCGGCCAGGGCCGGCACCATGCTGTCTAGTAGGGGCAGTCCGATCGTAACGCCCAAGCCGCGCAGAAAAGTACGGCGAGGTAAGCACTTCTTGGTGACGATCATGGGAGCGATCTCCTCATTTGAAATGGCGTACTCTTTACGATCCCCAGGACGATGGCCGACCATCGGTAATCCTCCCCCGCGGACTGCCTCGCAATTTGGCGCACGACCGGTTGATCGTAAAATTCGATTCCACGGCCCAGCGCATAGGTGAGTAACTTTTGGATTAGGGTGCGCACGAATTCTGGGTGCATTTCGACCAGCACGTCTCGCAATCCGGCCGGGCCGTTCAGCACCGTGCCGTCGGGCAGTTCGCCTTGGGACTCGACAGGGAGGGTTCCATAGCTGGTGCGCCACTTTCCAATGGCGTTGAAATTCTCGAGGGCAAGACCCAGCGGATCCATCTTGACGTGGCAGCTGGCGCAGGTGGGAAGCGTCAGGTGCAGCTTCAACTTTTCACGAATCGTCGCCGCTTCGCCACTTTTCCCTGTTTCGGGCAATTCGGGAACGTCGGGTGGAGGTGGGGGCGGGGGTGATCCCAGGATGTTTTGTAACAGCCACTTGCCGCGGATGACGGGCGAAGTCCGCGTGGCGTAGGAAGTGACCGTCAAGATGCTGCCGTGACCGAGCAATCCACCGATCCGGTGATTGCCCAAGCTGACGCGTCGGAAGTGGCTGCCGTAAATGCCAGGAATTTCGTAGTGCTGGGCCAGCCGTTCATTCAGGAACGTATAGTCCGCCCGTAACAAGTCGACGACGCTTCGATTGGCCCGCAGTTGACTCAAGAAAAAGAGCTCGGTCTCCCGACGCATGGCCTGTCGCAGGTTGTCGTCGAACTCGGGGAAGCGGTTGACGTCCGGTTTGACCTCACGCAAGTTTCTCAGATGCAGCCACTGGCCGGCGAAATTGCTGACCAGGGCACCGGAGCGTCGGTCGGCCAGCATCCGCCGCACTTGTTGCTCGAGGACCGCGGGATCCCGGAGTTCTCCGCGTTCTGCCGCCTCGAGAAGTTGCTGATCGGGAATGCTGCTCCAGAGGAAAAAGGACAACCGGGAAGCCAACTCGACAGCGTTCAGTTGATAGGTGTCGCCAGGCTGAATGTCCGGCGGCTTGGACTCGACCCGAAACAGGAAACTCGGCCCCACTAAGATGCGCTCCAACGCGAGTTGGATCCCGTCCTCGAAGTCCCCTTCGCTGCGACCCTGTGCATAAAACGTGAGTAGAGTCTCCATGTCGCGCTCAGTCAGCGGTCGTCGATAGGCGCGCCGCGCGAGGTTGGAGAGGATCTCGGTCGCGGTGGCCGTCTCCTCTTCTGGATTGGTGGGATAACGGGTGAAGATCTTTTTACGGCTGGGGCTCGGGTCTGGGCTGCGGCTTGCATCGTACGGTCCGACGACATCGAAATCGATCACACCCGGCTCGACCCCTTTGAGGAGTCCCAGGTAGTCATAAAACGCGGGAAACGCCCGTGGTCGAATTCCTTCGTAGGCGAACGTTCTCTTCAGAAAGGAGATTGCGATCGTCCGCGTGCCGGCCTTTGCGGGGAACCGGACCTCGAGAGTTCGAGCACCCCACCAGTCTGACTTCTCCCGCTCTCCCTCGGGGATGTCATTGGTGAAACCGTTCTTGGCATACGACCACTGCGCGCGGTTGGGTTTGCCAACGGTGAATGCGCCGACCCGCTTCCCATCGATACGCACGTCGAGCTGCTCGGGTGCCTCGCTCCGTTGGAAGAGGTCTTGGGGTTGGTCGGAGCGGGGAGATTCGATATTGACTTTGATGACGTAGTACCCGTCCGCCGGAAAGTGGTGGCGGATGGAGACACCGCCCCGCGACCCGAAAGGGAGATCTTCGCCCATCCGGTCTGACTGCAGTAGAAGTTTGGGGACCGTGTAGATTTGACTACTGGGACGTTGGTCCGGGTCACCGAGTGCGAGGCGACTGATTTTCGCCGCCGCCGCCATGTACCGTTCCAGCAGCAGCGGCGATACGTTCAGTGAATCGGCGATATTGTCGAATCCGAAATCCTTGCCATCGGCGGGCAGCAGGGTGCGGGTATCGATCTCCAACGCGAATAGATCGCGTATCGCGCCAGCGTACTCGGCACGATTGAGTCGATGGACCGCGGGGCGTCCGGGATTGGGAGCCGCGGCGGCGGCTTCGTCGAGAGCGGTGATCAAAGAGCTGAGCACGGCACCGCGCGCTTCGCGGGGTGGTTGCAACTCCTCGGGTGGCGGCATGTCACCGGTGCGCAACTTGTGCACGACTTTTTCCCAAATCTGTGCGTTGGGGCGAACGTCGGCCAACTCGATCGACTCCAGATCGAGGCCTCCTTTGCCGTCGCTCTCGTCGTGACAGGTGGCGCAATAGCGCTGAAAGAATGGGCGGTAACTAGCCGGCGTTTCGTCCGCCGGCAGTCGCGATGCGGTGACGAGCAGACAGCACAACATGGCCCCGGTACGGGCAGAGACCATGGCGTTCGACGGCGTTTTCGGCACCTGCTGACCCTCTCGCCTTAAGTCCCGTTGAATCGACTCATTTCGAAAAGTGGTTGCGACCAACTGCGCCCATTGCGGCGCCTGCGTCGAGAAAATAGGGGCAACCAACGCGCGGCGAGCGAGCGACACGCCGCTCCCGTGCAATGCGAACGATCGTGGACCTGATGCGGCCTGCTTTTTGTCGGTTTCGCCTATTTCATTACAAAGAGTGGCGAGGCCTCACCCCCAAATTCTAACCCGCCCATCCGCAGCTTCGCAAGTCGAAAGGGGAACCCAGGATGCGCCACGGGGAGGTGTCGCGCGGGTGGATGACGGCCGAGGAACGCCCGCCCGGGGTTGTGCGATTTCGATGGCAGGATTGACGGCTTCATGACGGAGAGTCTCCCGCCGTGAGGCGGGCTGCCGCCTGATCCCGCAATCGACGCTTGAAGATCTTGCCCGAGGCGATGCGAGGCAGCGGGTCGGCGGTGATGCTGAAGTAGCGCGGGATTTCAAACTTGGCCAGGCGACTCGCGAGGAAGACGCGTAACGCCTGTTCGTCGACCACCGCAGTGCAGTACACGGTCGCGCCGACTTCTTCGCCCAGGCGATCGTCTGGCACCGCGTAAACGGCCGCTTCCAGCACCATGGGGTGTTCCAGTAAGGCCGCCTCGACCTGCCCGCAGCCGATGTTTTCTCCCCCACGGATCACGAGATCCTTGTGGCGGTCGACGACAAACAGAAAACCCTCGTCATCGATGTAGGCCACATCGCCGGTTCGCAACCAGCCATCCTCCGCGAACGCCTCAGCATTGGCATCCGGGCGGTTCCAATAGCCCTGGATGACCGACGTGCCACGCACCTGAAGTTGTCCCCGTTCCCCGGCGGGCAGCGCGGTGCCGTCCTCCCGGACGATCCGCAGGTCGAGCACGGCCGAACAGCGCCCGGAACTGTCGGGCCGGTCGAGATAATCCTCTCCGCCGATGCCGGTGCCAATGGCGTTGGTTTCGGTCATGCCCCAGCCGGTTCCTGGCAAGGCGTTGCGGAACGAGGCGTCGATCTGGCGGACCTGTTGCGGGGCGCGCGGGGCGCCCCCCCCTCCGACGACCATCAATGAGCTCAGGTCTCGCGCGCTGACCTGCGCGGTTTGCACCAGATCACCGGTCATCGCGGCGGGCGCGATGAATGAGGAGATGCGTTCGGTCTCAATGAGCTCGGCGCCCGCCTCGGGGTCCCATTTGTACATGCTGACGATTTTCCGCTGCTGTCGGAACGAATGCAGAAACACCGCGTGCGATCCGGTCACATGAAACAGCGGGACGGCGAGCAACGTCGCGCGCTGGTGCTCGAGTTCGGGGGGATCGTCTCCACTGGCCAGCAGGGCGGCCTCGGCATCCAGTTCCCAGGAAACCAGTGCGCTAATCACGTTGAGGTGGCAACTCACCGCGCCCTTGGGGTGTCCGGTAGAACCCGATGTATACAGGATCAACGCGTCGTCGGTGGGTGCCAATGCGACGGCGGGCATGGCACGAGGCGGGCGGTCTGCGAGTAGCTGGCCCAGCTCCGCGCAGCCGGTCGGCGGTGTGTTGGTCGGGCGAACCGCAATCACGCGGGTCGACAAACCGTCGGAGCCCCCGGCGAGACGATCCAGTCGCTCCTGATCGGCGAACAACACCTTCGCACCGCTGTCAGAGAGGCCGTACTCCAACTCGTCGGATTGCCACATCGCGTTCAGCGCGACGGCGATGCCTCCAACCGACGTCACCGCCATGAACGCCGTGATCCACTCCGGAAAGTTGCGCATCGAAATGGCCACCCGATCGCCTCGACCAATCCCGTATTCGTCTACCAACAGTCCACCGATTGCGCAGCTGATCTGATACGTTTGCTCGAAACTGTAACGCTGGGCCTGGTAGACGAGGAAGGTCGCGTCGCTGCGGCTCTGCTCGAATAGCTCGCGGAGCGTGGGCGGGGCGTTTTTGAAGCGCCGGCATTGGCGTCCATAGAGATTCGTGGTTTCCAGCTCGAGCGGTTCGCCAGGTGCCGTCAGCTGGGCGATCGCCTGCGCTCTGGTGACCATGGTGCCCTTTGCTGGTGGGGAGTATCCGGCCGATCGCCGCAGTCGGTAGGGTGCATCGAGTCTGTGTGTATCATCGTCGCCCACTCGCTGCGACCATGATTCCCTTTGGCTGGTTGGATAATGTCACACTGGGAGGCCCGGCGAAAGTAGGCGCACGTCGAGTGGCGAGTGCGCGGGCTGTGTGTATATAATTTTGCCAGATTACCGGGACAGGCTTGCTCGGTAGGCGGCTGACGTAACGCGAATTTTGTATGTGGGAGCGCACCTCGCAATGAAGAAGAATGCGATCTGGACCCGGACCGAGCGGGTCGTGCTCGGGAGCATGGTGCTGGGCGTGGCCCTCGCGTCGGGCGTCTCAGCGCAATACGGCGTCAGCGACGGGCAGTGGCGATTTCACGGCGGCGATCAAGGCCACACTCGGTATGCGGCGCTCGATCAAATTACGCCGGAGAACTTCGGTGATCTGAAGATCGCCTGGACGTGGGATTCTATCGATAGCGACATCACCGAACTCCGGAGTCAACGCCGCCGGGGGTTCGGGTCCCCACTCATCGCCACACCGATCATGGCTGACGGCAAGCTCTACATCAGTACCGCCTTCAGCCAGGTGGCCGCGATGGACGCCGGTACCGGCGAGATGTTGTGGAAGTACGATTCCGGCAGTTGGCGGAAGGGCCGCCCCGCGAACATGGGCTTCCGACATCGCGGCGTTTCCTATTGGAAAGATGGCGACGACGAGAGAATCATCGTCGGGACCGGCCACAGTCGTCTGATCGCACTCGATGCCAAAACGGGTAAACCGATCCCCGAATTCGGTGACGACGGACAGATCGACATGTACCAGGGGCTCAACATTCGCGGTACGCTGCGGTCCACTCAAATCAACTCGCCCCCTGTGATCTGCCGCGACGTGATTGTCGTGGGGTGTGTCGTCGCGGATCGCCCGATGACCCAGAAGTATGTGCGTGGCGATATCCGCGCGTTTGATATTCGCACGGGCAAGCCACGGTGGACGTTCCGCACGATTCCCCGCGAAGGGGAGTTTGGGGTCGATACATGGGAAGACGGCTCGTGGAAATACACGGGCAACACAAATGTCTGGACGATGATGAGCGCCGACGAGGAGTTGGGCTATGTCTACCTTCCGATCGGCGCGCCCACAAACGATTTTTACGGTGGACACCGCCGAGGCGACAACTTGTATGCCAACTGCGTCGTCTGTCTCAAGGTCGAAACCGGCGAGCGCGTGTGGCATTTTCAGACCGTACACCATGACCTCTGGGATTACGACCTTCCTTGCGCTCCGAACCTGCTCGACATCGTTGTCGATGGCAAACCGATCAAAGCCCTGGCGCAGATGGGCAAGACCGGGTACTGCTACGTGTTCGATCGCGTAACCGGCAAGCCCGTGTGGCCAATCGAAGAAGTGTNGGTGCCGCAGTCGACGGTGCCTGGAGAAANGACCTCTCCAACTCAGCCCGTGCCCACCAAGCCGCCACCATTCTCGGCGCAGGGCCTGACCGAGGATGATGTCATTGACTTCACCCCCGAAATCAAGAGGCAGGCGCTGGAAGTTTTCAAGAAGTACGACTCCGGTCCCATCTTCACCCCGGGAAGTTTGCGAGGCACGCTAACGGTCCCCGGCGACGGCGGCGGCGCGCATTGGATGGGCGCCTCGGTCGATCCGGAGTCTGGGATCGCTTACGTTTCCTCCAAGGCCTATTCCATCGTCCTGGGATTGGCCAAACCCGATGGCCGATTTGAGTCGGACATGGACTACGTCATCCGCATGGGACGCGCCAGCGGCCCGGGTGGGATCCCGCTGTTCAAGCCGCCTTATGCCCGGATCACCGCCATCGATCTCAACACGGGAACGCATNCCTGGATGAAACCAGCCGGACCCGGNATCGAGAATCATCCGCTGCTCAAGGGTCTTAACGTCCCGCCGACAGGTGGTGGGTATTGGGCGTTTCTGTTGACGACCAAGACGATGCTGATCGTCGGTGACCACGGCAATCTGCGGGCAGTCGACAAGGCCACNGGCGAAACGATTGCGAGCGTTCCGCTGAAAGATGAGTCCGGCAAATCGTTCGGACGGATCACGGGCTGTCCGCTCACCTACATGCACNACGGCAAGCAGTACATCGTCGCTGCGGTGACGGAAGGACGAGCTACCGGCCGAGTCGTGGGACTGACGCTACCCTAACGGGCGCGCTGGCTCACTGCTCGGGTGTGGAGAGTCGGGCGTCCGCGAGGAACGCCCAAACGTCNTCCGGAGACCCGGTCAGACNGCGACCAAGTTCCAGTGCCCAGTGGGCCTCGGGGCCGAATTCGTCGCGCCACGACCAGAGGCGGCGCGTGAATTGGTGCAGCGCGTGCTCGTAGGTGAAGCCGATCGCCCCGTGCAACTGATGACTGATCTCCGCGCACACGCCGGCCGCTTCGCCGACGCGTACCTTGGCGGCAGCGATCTGCACCGCCGCGNCGCCNGTCTCGGCGGCAAACACCGCATCATCGGCCGCGCGGCCGGCCGCGGCGACCTCGCCGCCGAGGACGGCGATCTGTTGGCGGACNGCTTGGAACTTGCCGATCGGACGGCCGAACTGTACACGATCGGACGTGTGGCGGACCGTCAGCGTCAACACGGTGTCGAGCGCTCCGGCCATCATGACCGCACGGGTCAGCGCTCCCAATCGTTGGAGCGCAACCAAGTCCACCCCGTCGCCGGCGGGGATGACGTTCTCCTCCGCGAGTTCCACACCGTCGAAGGCAACGTCGTCGCGCGGCTCGCCCGCGAGGCTTTTAGCCGGGCGGAGGTGGCAGTCCTGAGGGTTGACGAGGGCGATCCGCGGCTGGTTCTGCGCGCTGGCGAACACCACCAATCGGGCCGATTGGTGGGCGAAGGGAATCTGTCGNGCAGATCCGGAAAGAGTCCAGCCGTGGCCCGTCCGTCGCAGNTNGAGCGGTTCCCCGGCAGCGACCGGCGCCACGGTCAACGGACCGGAGGGAACCGTCGCTCCGGAGCGCGACAGCAGCCAGCCGGCGAGAGTGGTCTCCGCGAGCGGCAGCGGCGCCGCGTAGCGGCCCGCTTCGCGCAGCACGGTCATCGCGTCGCCGAGGGCCCCCCCCGCTCCACCGCACGCTTCGGGAACTGCGGCCACGGTCAACCCGGCCTCCTCCAAGGTGTCCCACAGCGGCTGGGGCCACGTTCCGGATTCGGCGTCGTCGACACAGGTCTTGTCGCATTGTTCGCGGAAGATGCGATCTGCGGATTCGGCGATGAGCCACCGCATTCCAGTCATGGGAGTCCGAGTCCCCGGGCGATAATCCCGCGGAGAATCTCTCGCGTGCCGCCCTGAATGGTGTGGGTGGGGCTGTATAGGATGGCCTCGTTAAGCGNTTNCCAAAAGGNGTCATCTGGCTGGCAGCTCGGTTCTGCCGATACGAGCTGGCGGGCCGTTTCGGAGAGCTGTTTGGCGAAGTGGGTGCCGAGGTCTTTGACCACGGCTGCCTCGACGTTGGGTAACTTCCCCTGCTGCAGCATGCCGGCCACCGAGATCGACATGCTNCGCAGCGTCATTAGCTGCGCNGCCAACCGACCGAGTATTTCGGTGGCATGCCGGCTGGGGTTGTCGCCCAGGACTCGGGTGAGTTCGATAAATAACTGAAAGGTCAACAGAAAACGCTCGGGACCGGAGCGTTCGTAGGCCAGTTCGCTGACGACCTGATCCCATCCCTGCCCAACCTCTCCGACGACCATCTCGTCCGGAACGAAGCAGTCGGTGAACACTTCTTCGTTGAAATCGTGCTCGCCTACGAGGTTGCGAATCGGACGGATGTCGATCCCGTCTGAGTGCAGATCGATGATCACCTGGCTCATCCCGGCGTGCCGATTATCCTGGCGGGGTGACGTGCGGACCAACGCCAACATGTAATCCGCCTGATGAGCCCAGCTGGTCCACAGTTTGGTTCCGTTGATCAACCACCCGCCGTCAGTTCGTTTGCCGGAGGTCTCGATCGACGCCAGATCGGAACCCGAATTCGGTTCGCTCATGCCGATGCAGAAACAGCACTCCCCGGCGGCGATGCGGGGGAGGAAGTGTTCCCGCTGCTGTTGCGACCCGAAACGCAATAGCAAGGGGCCCGTCTGACGGTCCGCCACAAAATGCGCGCCGATTGGGGCGCCCGCTGCCAGCAGCTCCTCGTTGACGATGTACCGCTCCAGCGACGTCCGTCCGTGTCCGCCGTAAGCTTTCGGCCAGGTCATCCCGATGTAGCCTCGGGCGCCGGCCCGTCGACTGAACTCGGCCGAGAACCGAAACGACCGTCGCGGCGGCGGCAGTCGTCCGGCGCGCCGTTCGGTGGCCAGAAACGCGCGGACGTCCGCCCGCAGTTCGCGTTCGCAAGCGGGCATGGCGACCGGATCGAATCGCAGAGAATGAACGACGGAACCCGGATTGGGCATGTGGTCTCCTGCTCCGACGGACAGCTCGCGACCGACCGATGACGAGACTCGTGCGCGGCCTGAAATTCCAACGCTCCTCTCGACCGCTTCGGTCGCCAGGCCGCGTATCGTAACAGCCAAAAATCCGCCTGGCAATCAGCGTATCGTCGGCGTTGCGTCGGTTGTGAGAGACGCATCGAGGCCAACCGATCGACCCGCCAGCCGATGGACCTGATAGGATCAGAGAGGCGTTGTGGTGCGGATGCTTGGCGGCGAGGCGGGTCAGCCGGCGTCGTGAAGCAGCGCGGTGAGGAGTCGAAGATGGATCGATGGCAAATCGGGGACGTGCGCATCACGCGGGTCGTCGAGATGGAAGTCACGGGTGGCACCCGATTCATTCTTCCCGACGCCACGCGCGACGCCTGCCTACCGATCCAATGGCTGGCGCCGCATTTCATGGATGACCAGGGTAATCTGATCATGAGCATTCACGCGCTGGTCGTCGACACCGGCG
>PADE01000188.1 GCA_002702965.1 Planctomycetaceae bacterium | reverse complement strand
CCGCGGCCGACTCGGTAACGGTGGTCCCCAGGGACGATCNNCGGNCCGCCAAGTCGGCATCGAAATCGGCGNCCCCGGNGGCCGACTCGGTAACGGTGGTCCCNAGGGACGATCAACGGTCCACCAAGTCGGCATCGAAACCGGCGTCCCCCGTGGCCGATTCGGTGACGGTGGTCCCACAAGAGGAAATAGTTCCACAAGAGAAAAAACGGTCGACCGAGTCGTCGCTCNCATCCGCCTCGCCCGCCGTCGAGGCCGTACCGGCNGCGGCGAGCNCCCAGCGTTGGTCTGGCGCCCCGTCTCCCGAACCGGATCCGACTGGCGGCGATGCCGCCAGTGTGGTGCCAGGGAGGTTTTGGCACGCTGTCGTCCATCATCTAGGTAAACAACTTTCGTCACAGCGCCTGGTTCGTTGGTCACAACAGGTCGCGGCTGCCGGTCTGNATTGCCTGACCGGTCTGATGGTGCTGGTTCCGGCGCTGTTTATTATCACCGCGGTCAAAGCCGAGGATGTGGGTCCGGGACTGGTAGCCCTCGGGNGCGGAATCGGGATGTCCCTGAGCCAGTACCTCAATGACCGACTTCTCAGAGTGATTGCCCGTCAGGTGCGGGTCAATCGGACGCGTGTCACATCGTCAGTGCTGTTCGATGTTCTGGCACTTGCCTGTTTCGTAAACGCCGTCATCCTGGTGCTCATTTCCGCGTACGCCGCGTTCAGTGACTCCGATTGGACGCAGTTATTGATGGGCCCTGCGGTCGGCCTGTTGCTGATGTTCGCGGGGGTGATCATTCTGAACCCGGAGTTTCTGGGCATCACCATCGACCCACAGGCGACGGCCGCCGATGACGTGCTCACGCTGATCACCATCCCGTTCAAAGTGATGCTCGCCCTGGCTCCCTTTGCTTTTCTCTCGGGAATCTTGGCCTGTACGGCCCAGACGTTTCTGGCGCTCTATTTCACCCTCGCAGATTCTGAACTGTTGAGTGGCTTGTTGACAGCCAGTTTGTTGAACTCGGTCGCCGCGGCGGCTGCGGCGCCGCTGGTCGCCTATGTGACCGGTTCGGTTGGNCTGTTTGGCGTGATGGTCTGCANCGCACTGTTGTCGATGCCGAACAAACTGGACGAGATTCGCTCGGCNGTCGAGNCCACGCCGGGGGACGCTCCAGTGCGAACNAATGATTCGGTNTGAATCGCGGCGCGTTGACCCGGAAGCGGCGTTGTACCGTGGCCGCCCACATCGCCGGCAAGTGGTCGCTTGAAGCGGCTTTGTGCTACGGGTGTTCGTGGGACCATTTGAGATACAGGCCCTCGGCGTGCAGCAGCGACATCTCGAGATGGTTGCGGTTCTTGGGGAGCCAGTAGTACTTCCCGCAGGCGTCGGTGCTGAGATAGGTCATCTGGCCGTAGAGCAGTTGTCGGGCCTCCTCCCANCCAAACGTCTGGTGGGCGTGGATGAGCGCCGGAACGATGCCAGAATTCTGCCGGGCGGTGCCAGGTTGGCCGTGTACGAACGGGAAGCCGCCGGCGGGCACCTGCTCGCGAATCATCCGATTCAACGCTGCGACCACACGGCGTTTCAGTTTGGCGCGCATGGCGTCGTATTGCGGGTCCGGTGGCAGGGTTTGGTAGAGCTGACAGAAAGCCGACATATTGGCGCAGTGGTATCCGATCCGCGAGTTGTGCCCCGCCCAGCCGCCCCACGGACGTTGCTCGCGGAGGGTGCTCTGTAGCATCTCGGTTTTCAACTTGGCGGAAACGTCGTCGTAGGCGTCGGTCACCTGCGCCCAGGCGAGGGCGGCTTCGGTGAGCATCATGTTGTAGTTGTAGTTCCAGGAAGCCTCGGCCTGTTGAAAATGGCCGACGATCCGTGTCACGGCGCGGGCATAGTTGGGGTTGCCGGTCGTTTGCCAGGNGTGGACGAGTGCCACACCGGCCTGTCCCGACCCGTAGTATGGGTCGCCGATGACTCCGTTTTCCTGCTGCACCTGCAGCAGATAGTCGGCGCCTGACTTGGCGCGCTGCAGGTAGACCGCTCGTTCGCTGGCCGCGTAGGCGCCCAGATAACCCTCCACACGCTGGTAGGTAGCGCGGAGGTCGGGGGGCTGTTCCTCGCCACCTGCCTGGCCCGAAAGTGTGGCGCTGCTCTCCCAGCTGCCGTCGCCCCGATATCGCCGCTCCGAGGCCGCGTGGTGTCGCTCAAAGCGGGACAGGACGGCGGTCCCATCGGGACGTGTAAACCGGTGTTTGACCGGAAGCAGGCGGTCGACGGGGACCGGCTGGTCCCACCGGCTCAGCTCCAGATTACCGCCCTGTTGCAGGCGGACCTCATCGATATAGATCGTGCCGATATTCCANCGCGTCTCAACCGACAACAGCGTGTAGCGCGTGTCGCGTCCGGTTTGGAAGACCACTTGCCTTTCGACCCACTTTCCACTGGGCGCATCCTCGAAACGCATNGTGGAAAAGGCCTCGCTTCCGCGCAGCTCGCCGGCCATCGCGTACAGGAACGCGTAGTCGCCCATCCCTTCGGCATCCCGGTTGAAGACTTTCATCGACATCGTGTACGTCGTCAGGGGTTGGGTCACCACTTTCTGTCGAAACGACATCCCCTCCCAGCCTTGATTCCAGTACTTGCCTTCATTGTCCTTGGGGACCGCGATTCGAATACTGCGNTTGCCACTCGCGGCGCGATCGTCAACCAGCGCCGCCTTGCCGAGCTGCTTCTTGAGCTTCTCCTGCCAACGGCCGTAGTGGCCCGCCCCGTGCGTCCAGCCGTCGGGCACGCCGTCGGCGTCCTGGTCGTTCTCAAAGCTCCCGTTGCGGACCAGGTTCGGTTCCGCGCAGGTTCCGTGTTGTGGAGCATGCAGGGCGAAACCAATACAGCCCACGCTGAACAAGAGGCGTATCTTGCGCATGTTCGGTTCTCCGCAATCTTGCGCCAGATGATTCCCGGCAGCGCGACGCGTCGCCGGCCGATCTGCGGCTCGTCACAGGATCGGTTCGAGACCTGGGCATTATACCCCCTGCCCCGCGGTCTGAATCGTCGCCGTGGATGAGTTTTGCTCCCGGGCGCTGGGCGCCACCGCGGGCTGCGGCGCGGCGCACGCCCGGTTCCGGCTAGCCGTAGCGAGGCGTGGGGACGCCCCGGGGATGTGCCAGTTGCCCTCTCCTCGGCGGCGCGCCAGAATCGGTAGCCCCTGACCAGAACTGGAGACCACCATGCGCACGCGATTGGCTGGCATTCATCACACCGCCTTGCTGCTCATGGGGGTTGTTGCCGGGATGGCGGCGGTCACCCGCGCACAGGGGACGCTGGTTGCCGATGGCCGGGCCGTCGGATGCATTGTTATCCGCGAGGACCTGCCGCGGGGCGCGCTGCGGACGGCGGCCGAAAACCTGGCCGGGTATTTGCACACCATGTCGGGAGTGCGCGTGCCCCTCTGCTGGGATACGCGGCGGTGCCCCGGTTTTCGTATTCACATCGGATCAACCGGGCTGCAGCCGGTCGATCCGGCCGCGGTGACCCCGCAGCAGGTCGGGTTTGACGGGTTTGTGATCAAGACCGTNCCGGGCGGTCTGCAGATCGCCGGACGAACCGAGCGCGGCACGACACACGGTGTCTATCATTTCGCCGAGCATGTGCTTGGCGTCCGCTGGTTCACCNTGGAAGAAGACCAGCCCACCTGCCCACAGAAAAAGACGATTCGGATTCCGGAGCTCGATTGGACGGTNAAACCCGACTTTCGCTGGCACCGTCAGTCGTACACNATCAACCGGCAGCATATGCCCAAAAAGTCACTGCAGAATCATGGGCCTTGGTCCGCGTTCAACCGCCTGGGTGGGGTCGATGGATCGATCGGGCATGTCTACTACGGTTTCGTCCCCGACTCGCTCTTCAAAACGCATCCCGAATATTTTGCGCTACTCGACGGCAAACGCACGCCTGGCCGACAGGAGGTCCAGCGGTGCCTCTCCGACCCGCAGGTGCTGAACCGGGCGATCGCTTACTCGGCCGCGTTCCTTGAGGAGAACTACGACCAATGGACTACGTCGGTGAGCGCCAACGACGGGGTCGGCTGGTGTGAGTGCGAGGCTTGCAAGTCGCTGGGACCAACGCCTTCACACCGCGCCTTTCGGTTTGCCAACTCGGTCGCCGAGGCGCTCCAGGAGCGTTTCCCCCGGCGCGGCTTTGCGGTGCTGGCGTACATGGACACATTGGAACCGCCCGTCGGGTTGAAACTGCACCGCAGCGTGGTTCCCTGGCTGGCCTTCATCAGCCAGTGCCGCGTCCACTCGATCCATTCCGACTGCCCCGACGCGGTCGACAAGCGGCGGATCGTGCGCGCCTGGCAGCAGCTGGCCGGCGAGTTTTACTGGTACTCTTATCTAGCAGGCGGACCGTTCCACGCGCCGGCGCCGATCGCCATGGCGGAGGAGATGCGGTTCATGCGCGACCACGGTTGTGTAGGCGGTTTTCGCGAACACACGGCTGGCCCACAGACCGGCTGGGCGCTGCTCAACTGGATGGAGGTCAAACTGCACTGGGATGTCGAGCAGGACCCGCGGGTGCTGCGCCGCGAATTTCTGGAGGGGTATTACGGCCCCCGCTGCGCGGCCGCGGCGGAGCGGGTCTATGAACAGATCGAACAGGGACTGTTGCGGATGCCCACGGCGCCGGCGCCGGGCCGGCCGTACGGCCATAACAACCTGGCGCCGCCCTTTTTCGGCCCAGTGGCGGAGCAATGTCGGCCGGCGATCGAGGCGGCCCTGCAGCTCGCCCGCGGCGAACCGGACCGCACCTTTGCTCGCCGCATGGCGCGCGACATGGGCAACCTGCTGGGCGGGGTGCCGGCTGATTTGCAGGACCTGCTGAGAGAGTAGCTGCGGAGGCCGCCGGACGGGATGCGACGTGTCCACGGAAGCTTGACGGACTCCTGTGGCGACGGAACAATCGGAACGCGGCGAAGGGACTTTGTCCTGCCCCTCGACCTTATCGTGTCCCGCTCGAATCGATCTCGGGACGACCTACGACATGACTTTCAGGAGCGCCTTGCCGATGCCATCGACCTTGCCACACGCTATCCGGTTCCGTGTGCTGGGCTGCCTCTGGCTGAGTGCGGCGATCTGCTGGCAGCAGGCGGCCGCCCAGCCCACTCCCCTGCCCGGCCGGAACCTGGCCACCGGTCGGACCGCGACGTTTTCACTAGCACCCAATTACAGCTACTCCGCCGGGGGCGACGACACCGATCTGTTCGACGGAAAATATGTCCGGGAAGGATTTTGGACCAATCGCGGGACGGTCGGCTGGGTGTTTGGACGCAAACCGGGCGTTTTGATCTCGCTTGATCTGGGCGCCGTCGCGTCGATCGATGCGGTCAGCTTCGACACCGCCGGGGGCTCCGCGCAGGTCACCTTTCCGGCGTCGGTTTTTGTGTATGTCTCGGATGACGGGGTGGTCTGGCACTACGCGACCGACCTGGTGAACGAGCCGAAGTCCCAGGCTCGGTACGTCCGCCATCGCTTTGTGGCGGATCGGCTCCAGACGCGGGGACGCTATGTCTCGCTGTACGTCGCCAAGGGGGGATTCTTCGCGTTTGTCGACGAGATCGAAGTCATTGCGGGAGAGCACGACGCGGAGGCGGTACGTTTCGCCACCTCCGGTATCGAGACGAGCCAGGTGGAAGCGGACGCGCTGAAGCGGGCCGAGAGCAGCATCCAAAAGAACATTACGCTGCACCTGATTCAGGCCGCGCGGCGTGCGGTGAGGCCGGAGACCGGGGCGGCGGAGGCAGCGACGCGGTCCCTGGATGCGGTGCAGCGCGCAGCGATCGACAGCGCGGCGAGCGAATCGGTCGACTATTCCCGGGGGATTCCGTTTGGCAGGCGGGACGACGAGGTGTGTCGGGNTATGGGGTCGTATTTCGCCAGCCAGAAACGTCTGCCGGTGACGATCTGGCAGCCCGCGGAGTCGATCTGGTCGCACACCACCAGTCCGTTTGCGCGCGGCGAGGAGGCGGGTGTTTCGCGGTTGGGCGCCGACATGATGATCGGCGAGTACGAGCCGATCGGTTTCAACGTCTCCAACAATACGGACGCACCGGTCACGCTGCAGGTGCAGTTGAGCGACCTGAAGTCGTCGTCTGGAGTCACCTGGCCGGCCGACCAGATCGCCCCGCGAGCCACGCAGCATGTGGTCGCCAGCGGGTTCCTGTTCTTCGACGACGCCCTGCCTCCCCTGCCCGACGGCGGGCTGGAATTGGCCCCTGGCACGACCCGCCAGCTGTGGTTGATGCTACATTCCAGGGGAGTTACGGCGGGTGACTACCAGGCGACCGTCACCCTGCAGGGGGGCGCGTCGGAGTTTGAGATTCCACTCTCGGTGACCGTCTACCCGGTCGAGATGCCGGCCAATCCGACCTACCGGGCCCAATCCTGGGGCTATTTTACGTGGCCGGCCGCAGTCGGGCATGAACGTCGGGCCGCGGCCGAACTGCAGCGGTGTTACGCCAACGCCCATGTGCTGCACCATCACTACATCCCCTGGCCCCAAGTCGACAACAAGACCAAGAAAATGGTCCGCCCGCTCGCGTTGGAGACGGCGCGGTTGGACGCCATGCTGGCCCTGCGACCGTATGTCCGACAGTGGCTGCTGTGGACGGGGTTCGAGTTTGGGTATCTGGGATTGAATTACTACCAGGCGACCGATATGCCCCAGGTCGGTACACTCGAGCATCAGGCGCTGTTCAAGGAGTGGGTCGGCAAAGTCCGGGATCATCTCCAAACCCGCGGGCTGACGACCGATCGCTGGGCGTTTTACTGGATGGACGAGCCCGGAGACGACGCGTTTGTGAAGACCATCGTGCCCGCCTCACGGATGGCCAAACAGGTCGATCCCTCGATCCTCATCTGGGAGGATCATCAGGTGTCACTCAAGCTTCTGGAGGCGCATCCCGAGGCGATCGACATCCATTGTTGCCCACTCGATTACTACCTCAGCCACGGCGACATCCTGCAGCACGCGCGGGCTGAAAAGTGGCCGAGTGTTCATTATCAGGCGGCCGGATCCAAGGCGGGGGACCCGCACACCTACTACCGTTTGCATCACATGGCGGCGGTCGAACTGGGGCTGGACGGCGCCGGACTGTGGGTCTGGGCGGACGACGGGGGACAGTTCAACGATTACCAGGGAGCGCATCCGAGTTACGCGATGGTCTACGCCACGCCGCAGGGGCCACTCACCGGTAAACGGCGCGAGGCGTGGCGCGAGGGGATCGAGGATGTCGAACTCTGGCGGCACTTAAAGGAGGCTGGCGAGCGGCGGCAGGACGCGCAGCTGTTGAAGTTGTATCGCGAGTCGCCGGCAGCATTGACCCGCCGGGAGGGGCCGACACATACCGGGACTCATGCCGATCTGATGCGGACGCGACTCGAGATCCTCAAGTTGATCAGCGATAACGCGAACCCGTAAACCGGCCGGCCGGTCGGGCCCGATGATGTCCGGTGATTCCGCCTTTGAGAACTTCCGTTTGATCGCGGCATACGTGGCCGGTCTGGGTACCAGTGACCACCATCGACGCCGACCTGCGGTGGTCGATGCTGATTTTCTGTTTCCACCAATCCCGAGGGGTGGTAAGATCGCGGAGCGGCGCAGAAACCACGCAGCGCCGATGCGCTCGGTCCTGCCACGAAAATCCGAGCGACCGCTACCAGCGTGGAGCGAGGCGCTGTTTAGGACCGGAGCTGAGAGCTGCGTCGACTCGTCTGTTCGTGGTGCCCTCCGGGGTTTGGGGATGCGGTATCCGGGTTGAAACAAGGTCCACCGATGGTGTTGGCACCTCATGAATAACCGCCCAGTATTTTCACATCGTTGGTGTTTCCGGAACGTCGTATGGTCGACGCCGTTCTTCATCCTGCTGAGCGCGATGGGTTTTCTACAGCCCGTGGCTCCGGCCGAAGAGCCGGACTATTGGGCGTTTCGCGAACTCGCGGCGATTGCGCCACCTGCCGTAGACGATGGCCAGTGGGCGCACACGGGGATCGATCGTTTTGTGCTCGCCAAAGCGCATCGAGCGGGCATCCCCCCCAACGAGCGAGCCGGTCGACGCACGTTGATCCGGCGGGCCTACTTTGACCTGCTCGGTCTCGCTCCGACACGCGATGACGTCGCGGAGTTTATCGCCGATGCGTCGCCCGACGCGTACGAGAAGCTGCTCTCGAGGTTGTTGGCCAGTCCTCACTACGGCGAACGGTGGGGCCGCCACTGGCTCGACGTTGCCCGTTATGGCGAGAGTCACGGCTACGAGAGCGACAGTGAGCGACCGACCGCCTGGACGTATCGCGACGCCGTGATCCGCGCACTGAATGCGGATATGCGTTTCGACCGCTTCGCCCACTGGCAGGTCGCCGGAGATGTGCTGCAGCCGGACAACCCTCTGGCAGCGGCGCTCACCGGGTTCATCGCCGCGGGTCCCACGGTGACGAATGTCGATGGCATCGACCGTGAAAAGGCGACGTACGACAAAATGGATGACATCGTCTCGTCGACCGGGTCTGCCTTCCTCGCCTTGACGATAGGGTGTGCGCGGTGTCATGACCACAAGTACGATCCGATCGCGCAGCGCGACTACTACCGGCTGGTCGGTTTTTTCTTGCCCGGCGGTGCCGGTGATCGTGAGCTGGCGGTGGGACGCCTGATGGCCAAGGTCAAGGCGTTTACTTGGAAGGGGGGCAAGCAGCGCAAGAATCCGTTGTTGGAGCGCGGTGATACAGAGGAGAAACGGGGTGATGTGGGGATCGGCGTGCTGGCTGCCCTCAGCCCCGACGACGGTGACGTCACACGCTGGATCGCGTCGAGTGAGAAGAAAAGTGGTGACGGCCGTCCCGGCCTGGCCCACTGGCTGACCAATCTCGACGGCGGCGCCGGGGCATTGACGGCGCGGGTGATTGTCAATCGTCTGTGGCAGTACCACTTTGGCGTTGGCCTAGTCAGAACCAGCAATAACTTCGGTCGGGTCGGTGACATCCCGAGCCATCCCGAGCTGCTCGATTGGCTCGCGGGAGAACTGTTACGGGGCGAGTGGCGGTGGAAACGGCTGCACCGACTGATTATGAGCAGCGCGGTCTATACCCAGGGGACCGCGTGGGATCGCCAGCGGCACGAGGTCGACCCAGACAATCAACTGTTGTGGCGACGGCAGCCACAGCGTCTGCAGGCGGAAATCTTGCGCGATGCCATCATGCATGCAGCCGGCACACTCAATCGCCAACTCTACGGACCGAGTGTGAAGCCCTGGGTGTCAATCGATGCGATCAAGACCGGTTCGACGAACAAATGGCCGACCAATGTGCAGGACGGTCCGGCGACCTGGCGCCGCAGTATTTACGTGTTCATGCGCCGTTCGATGCGGGTGCCCTTTTTTGAGACGTTCGACGTACCCGATGCGATGCAGAGCCGCGGCGTGCGCGAACAGACGACCGTCGCCACGCAGGCGCTGATGTTGTTGAACAACCCTTTCGTACGGAACCAGGCCAAGCGATTCGCCGCGCGTCTGGCGCGGTCCACCAACGAGGACCCTCGAGTGATCGTCGAACGGGCTTACTGGCTGGCGCTTTCGCGTCAGCCGACGCCCCACGAGTCCGACCTCAGCGTCGAGCTGCTGCGTCGCGAAGGGCAGAGCATTGAAAATTTCTGCCATATCCTGTTCACACTCAATGAGTTTATCTATGTCGACTGATCGCCAGAACAATTGCTGTTTTCCGACTCGCCGCGAGATGCTCGGTTGCGCCGGAGGTGGATTCGGCTCGCTCGCGCTGGCCGGGTTGTTGTCCGATCAGAGGCTGCTGGCGGAGACCGGAACAAGTCTCCCGCAGGCAATGTCGCCGCTGGCCGCGCGACCGGCGCATTTTGCCCCGCACGCTAAGCGCGTGATCTTCCTCTTCATGTACGGAGGCCCCAGCCACCTCGACCTGTTCGACTACAAACCGGCACTCGCGAAGTTTTCCGGCAAGAGCGTTACTGAGGTCGTCGACACCAAGGGGGCGCGCAGCGGTGGCGGTTTGTTCCCTTCGCCGTACCAGTTCAAGCGGCACGGACAGAGCGGGCATTGGGTGTCCGACCGTTTTCCTCACCTGGCTCGCGTGATCGACCACACGGCCATGTTGCGGGGTGTCTACGGCCACTCGATCAGCCATGCGCCGGCGCTGTTCGAGGTCAACACCGGGATGATCCGGACGGGGTTTCCCAGTCTTGGCTCCTGGGTGACCTACGGACTGGGTAGCGACAACGAGGATCTGCCCGGGTTTGTGGTTATGTACGATTACCGCGGCGGTCCGATTGGCGGGGCGCCGAACTGGGGATCGGGTTTTCTACCGGGTGCGTTTCAGGGTACGCCCGTACGTTCACGGGGCANGCCGATCCTGAACCTCAATCGACCCGAAAAACTCGACGGCAGTCGGCAGCGGCAGCTGCTCGACTACGCCGCCACATTGAATCGAGGGCACCGGGAACGCCANCCGGCTGAAGCCGCCTTAGAGGCCCGCATCGAATCGTTCGAGCTCGCCTACCGGATGCAGGCGGCGGCGCCCGAGGCGCTCGATCTGGCCGCCGAGACCGCTTCAACCAAAAAGCTGTACGGCATCGAGGGTGGTAACCCGGGCGAATATTTTGGCGCCCAGTGCCTGATGGCCCGGCGCCTGGTGGAGCGTGGCGTCCGTTTTGTCCAGGTCTATTCGGGTGGCGGTCACGGTGATGACAACTGGGATGCGCATGGTAGTATCACCGGCAACCACAACAAGCATTGCGCCGCGACGGATCAGCCGATGGCTGGGTTGATCCAGGATCTCGCCCAGCGCGGCCTGCTCGACGAGACACTGGTGGTCTGGGGCGGTGAGTTCGGTCGCACACCGCACAAGCAGGGAGGGAGCGGTCGCGACCATCACCCGTTTGGGTTTACGATGTGGATGGCTGGTGGCGGCATCAACGGTGGCACGAGCTACGGGGAGACCGACGAGGTCGGCTACCACGC
>PADE01000187.1 GCA_002702965.1 Planctomycetaceae bacterium | reverse complement strand
TGGCTCAGCTGGCGGGCCGTGGTCTGCGGCGGCTCGCGTTGCCCACCGCGGCGCGCAGCGACGTGGGGTTGCAACATTATCTGGCGGCCATCGAGCCCCCGCAGCGACTCGAGCTGACCGGGTGGGCGGTCACCGATGCCGGACTGGCGCACTTCAAGACAACGGCCGGCTTGGCGAGTCTGTCGCTCGATGCGCTACCCGTTACGGATGCGGGGTTGGAGCACCTCAAGGCGGTGACGAGCCTCAAGGAATTGAGCCTCAAAGGGACCAAAGTGAGTGACGCTGGGCTGGTCCATCTCAAGGAGATGACCAGTTTAGAGCGCGTGTCGCTGGAGGGGACGCCGGTTACGGCGGCGGGGATCGCGCAGCTGGCCGGCCGCAGCTTGGTGGAACTGGTGCTGCCGATCACAGCCCGTAACGACGCCGGACTGCCCCATTACCTGGCCGCCACCGTGTCGCAAGAAACGTTGTCACTCGGGCGGTGGTCGATTACCGATGCGGGGTTGGCCCACCTCGCGGAACGCCCCGAGCTCGAGCGCCTGGTCCTCGATTACACGCAGGTCACCGACGCGGGTTTAGAGCAGTTGCAGCCGCTCGCCAAGTTGCGCAGTCTCAGTCTGCGCGCAACGGGCGTCAGCGACGCCGGAATGGTGCATCTCAAAGCGATCACCAGTCTGGCGGAACTGGAGCTGACGAGCACGCCGATCAGCAATACCGGGCTGGAATACCTCGCGGGGCTCACCTTCGAGCGTCTGGAGCTTCCCGCCGCGGCGCGCACGGACCAGGGCCTGGCGCAGTACCTGGAACTGGCCGAACACCCGGATTCGCTTTCCCTCGAGGGCTGGCAGATTACCGACGCCGGCTTGGCGCACCTCGCAGAGCAGGAGCAACTCACCACGTTGAGTTTGCGGGGTACCGCAATTTCTGATGCCGGGCTGCGGCACTTGGCCAGTCTGTCACAGTTGCAGGAACTCGATTTGTCGCAGACCGCAATCAGCGGCCGGGGGCTGACCCATCTTGCCGGTATGAAGAACCTGCGGACGCTCGACCTGTCAGAGTCACGGTTTGATGTGGGGGGCGTGAGTCGTTTGGAGAAGTTGGGTTCGCTGTGGTCTCTTGACCTCAGTGGAACACCCGTTGCGCCTGCGGATCTCTCTTCCCTGGCCGGGCTGGCTGAGTTGAAGGTGTTGTCGCTCGACCGCATCGCCATCGACGACAACAGTTTGCGACCGCTGACCGCGTTGGCTCGACTCGAGGAGTTGTCGTTGACCGACGCCCGGATTTCCGATGAGGGCTTGGTTTACTTGGGGCGATTGACTCGTCTGAAGAAATTACAGCTCGCCAAGACGCCCATCAGTGGTAACGGCCTGGCGTCGCTAGCGGGGCTTGGACAACTCGAGGAACTGGCGCTCAGTGATACGCCGGTCGACGACCCATCGATGGGGCATTTGGAGTCCCTGGCGCAGCTACAGACGTTGGATCTGGCCAACAGCAACGTCGGCGACGGCGGGCTACCAGCCCTGCTGCGGTTGCCGCAATTGCGTGAGTTGCGGCTCGACGGCACGGCGATCAGCGACACAGGCCTAGAAACGCTCTCTGGGTCGCCGAGGTTACGTAGACTTTCTCTGGCAGCCACACAAATTACCGATGCCGGTCTGGTGCACCTGATGACAATGGACTCTCTACAGCATCTCGATTTAGGTCATTTAGCGATTACCGATGCGGGGGTGGAGAAACTCGCTGGCTTGACCGGCCTGGAGGAGTTGTCGCTCCAACACACCAAGCTCACCGACGCGGGGCTTGCCCACCTGGCGAGGTTGGAGCGGCAGCGGGTACTCGTGTTGAGTGGGACGCCGATTAATGGCAGCGGACTGGTCCACCTGGCCGGCATGAAAAATCTGGCGGAGCTGCGGTTAGATTCGACCACGGTCAACGACGCCGGGCTGGCGCATCTCCAGACGGCGAGCCAGTTGGAACGACTCGATCTGAGTTATACACCGATTACCGATGCCGGCTTGGCCCATCTGTCGCGGCTGTCACGGCTGCGTAGCGTCAACCTGATGACCACGCCGATCACCGGTGCGGGTTTGGTTCATCTACACGGTTTAGACGCCTTGCGGAGACTGAACTTGGGGTATTCGCAGTTAAACGACGCGGGTCTGGCTCAGGTGACGGCGATGCGACAGCTGGTCGTCCTCGACCTGAGTACAACGCAAGTGACCGATGCCGGATTGGTCCATCTCAAGACACTCCCCAGCCTGCAAACGCTGCAGCTGTACAACTGCGCGCAGATTACCGACGCGGGGTTGACGCACCTCCAAGAACTTCCGGGGTTGTCGCGACTGGCATTGCAGTTTTCAAAGATCACCGATGCCGGTGTCGTTGCTTTTCGTGAAGCGGTCCCGTACTGCCGTCTGACCCGCTAGTCTGCCGAGCGCTGCGATGGCCTGTGGGCGACTGGCTGGCAAGTCGAGCGTCAACCGTTAGACTGACCACCTGGTCACTGATTTGGGAGCACCATCGGCCGTGCGAAAGGGCGACATGACGGGGTTGAGAAGATGAATAAAAACGATTTGGCAACACGCGGGTTGGTGATCGCCACAGCTGTGCTGGTGGCGATCGCACGGNTCGCGGTCTCNANCGCTGCGGATCCTTTTTCGTATGCACCGGTCCCCGCATTTTTTCAGATCCCCACGAGCATTCCGCTGGGTGCTTGTACCGGTGTGGACGTTGACAGCCGAGGGAACATCTATCTGTTGCACCGTGGGAAACAGCCCGTTATTTGCCTCGATCGAACCGGGCGCTTCCTGCGGGCCTGGGGAGACGACTGTCTCGACACGCCCCACGGGTTGCGAATCGATCCCAGCGGCCATGTTTGGGTCACCGANATCGGCAACCATCAGGTATTCCAATTC
Source organism: Planctomycetaceae bacterium (assembly GCA_002702965.1). GTDB lineage: Bacteria > Planctomycetota > Planctomycetia > Pirellulales > Pirellulaceae > UBA9264. The sequence continues at coordinate 11,470 of PADE01000187.1, read as the reverse complement.
ACCGCGGTCGGCAAACGCTTGGTCACGCTGGGCAAGGCGGGCAGCGCCGGACGGGGCATGGACGAATTCGACCAACCGACGGATGTGGGCTTCGGTTCCCGAGGCGAGCTTTACGTGGCGGATGGGTACGGCAACAGCCGGATCATGAAGTTTACTCCGCGGGGTGGATTTCTGGGGAGTTGGGGCGAGCCGGGAAGCGGACCCGGTCAGTTCGATACCCCCCACACGCTCGTTGTCGATCGTCGGGAGCGAGTTATTGTGGGAGACCGTGAGAACGACCGCATACAGATTTTTGATCCCGGGGGACGGCTGTTGGCCACCTGGGGTGGATTTGCCCCGTTCGGGCTGGCCCAGGACGCCGCTGGCAACCTGTTCGTGGCCGACGGTCGGGCGCACCGGGTGCTGCAGTTGGATGAGGGGGGCAAGGTCATCGCGAGCTGGGGTGCGGAGGGAAAGCGACCGGGCCAATTTCAACTCCCTCATATGCTGGCTGCGGACAAACAGGGAGATTTGTTCGTCGGCGAAATCAAGGGGCAGCGATTTCAGAAGCTGGTGCGCCAGCGCTGACCGGTTGGCGACGTAGGCGNGTTGTCTCCGTCGCGAGCCTGGGGCACACCTCGGAACGGGGAAACGAGTGAAGATGGCCAAAGCGATTCGGATGCACCAGACGGGCGGGCCTGAAGTTCTGCGTTGGGAAGAGATCGAGGTCGGTCGACCGGCGCCTGGCGAAGTTCGACTGCGGCAGACGGCGATCGGTTTGAATTTCATCGATACCTATCATCGCAGTGGTCTCTATCCCACCGAGAACCTGCCGATCGTGCTCGGTATGGAGGGCGCCGGTGTCGTCGAGGAGGNGGGAGTNGATGTCGATGTGGTGGCCGTCGGCGATCGCGTCGCCTACGCCGGGGGCCCGATCGGGAGCTATGCAGAACAGCGGTTGATCCCGGCCGATCGCCTAGTACCGTTGCCCGATTCGATTGAGGATGGCACCGCCGCGGCGATGATGCTCAAGGGCTTGACCACCCAGTATTTGGTCCGTCATTGCTATCCGGTCAAGCCGGGCGACACGATCCTCGTGCACGCTGCTGCCGGAGGTGTCGGGTTGCTTCTCTGCCAGTGGGCCAAGCACCTCGGCGCGACGGTGATCGGAACGGTCGGTACCCCCGAGAAGGCCGCGCTGGCTGCAGCTCACGGCTGCGACCACCCGATTCTCTACAGTACCGAACCGGTCGTGCAGCGTGTTCGTGATTTGACGTCNGGTGGGGTCCCGGTGGTCTACGACTCGGTGGGTCAGGCGACCTTCGATGACTCGCTCGACTGCTTGCAGCCGCGTGGACTGATGGTGACGTTTGGCCAATCGTCGGGGCCCGTCGACCCGCTGCCGGTGCATCAACTGACGGCCCGTGGATCGCTCTATCTAACCCGCCCGACGCTCGCCACCTATTGCGCATCGCGCGATGCGTTGCTGGCCAACGCAGCCGAGTTATTCGAGGTGGTGTCAACGGGCGCGGTCAAGATCGAAGTCCATCAAACCTACGCGTTGAGCGAGGCGGAACAGGCGCATCGCGACCTCGAGGGAAGACGGACAACGGGTTCCACGGTACTGCTTCCCTAACGTGTTGCCGTGGCCTCGCCGGCGGGGCGCGCGAGCTGCCAGCGTGGCGGTTCCGAACACCCTTTTGCGAAGCGGCCGGAGGAGCGCCGTACACCCAGCAGCAGAGGGGATGGTGTGGTGGTTGTCGTCGCCAATGCGGACAGACATTCTTGCCCAGACTCGTTTACCCCTGAGGACCAAAGGAGCGCCCCGATGAAGCGATTGTTGTGGTTACTGGTATTTGCGTCTGCGGCGTCGCCGCCGGCCGTTCGGGCGGCCGAGCCTCTCTCGTCGACCCGCAGCCAAGCGGACCAGGCGCGGCAGTTCCTCGGCCGAATTTGTTATTCCCGACGACAGGTGGAGGACTGGTTGTCCGGGCGGACCGTCCTGTACGGGGAGACCTACGATGCCGAGTTAGGCTGGGTGTTGGCAAATCGACGGTACCGTGACGGAGTCGACGGCGCCATATCGGAATACCGCTACGCGGGCGCGCGGCGGATGGTCCGGTACGCAGACCGACGCTGTCGTATCAACTCCTACGGAGACAGTTTCACACACTGCGACCAGGTCAGCGACGGCGAAACCTGGCAGGAGGTACTGGCGGCTCATCTGGGAGAACCGGTCCGCAATTACGGCGTCGGGGGATACTCCGTCTACCAGGCGTACCTGCGGATGTTGCGCGCCGAGACCCGCACTCCCGGTGAGCTTATCATCTTCAACATCTACGACGACGATCATTTTCGCAATTTGAACCCGTGGAGGAATCTCCGCACGCGTTACACGCCGCAGACACGGCCGGGAGTCCTCTCCCCGTCGCTTCCGTATGTGCTCGCCAATCCCGCGACCGGCGAATTCTCGGAACGAGCGAATCCCTGTCCGACGCGAGAGTCGGTGTATCGGCTCTGCGACGTGGACTGGGTGACCAAGCAGTTTGCCGAGGATTTTGTCTGCCAGTTGGAAATGGCCCGTGAGAACCTCCGTCGAGGAACACCAGAGAAGAGCTATGATGCCATCTTGAAACTGGCGGCGAAGCATGGAATCCGCCGCCCGCTTAAGGACCCGGCGGCGCTCGCCGAAACGGTCGATCAGCTCGACACGGCAGCCGGGCTGTTCGCCAGTATGCAGATCGTCGAGAAGATTCGACAGTACGCCACCGCCCATGACAAACGGTTGCTGTTGGTACTTTCGTTCAGCCCGGCGAACNTCATTCGCGCGATCGAGACGGGTGAGCGGTTTGACCAACCGTTTGTCGATTACCTGCGCATGCAGCGGATTCCCTACNTCGACCTGCTGGCGGCGCACCGGGAAGATTTTGCACAGTTTCGCGTTCCGGCAAATCGCTATGTGGCGCGCTACTACGTGGGGCACTACAACCCGCGTGGTAATTTCTTTCTGGCTTTCTCCATCAAAGACCCGCTGGTGCGGCTGCTCGATCCGAAACCACCGGCGTACACGACAGACGCCGACCGATTTGTCGAACCGCGCGATTTGACGGGTCCCTCGCTTCCCGCAAAGAACCGCTGATAGGAACCCCTAGCGGTCGGTCGGCGCGGCACCGAGCGAGCGCAGATAAGCCAACAGGTCGGCGGCTTGCTGAGCCGTTAAATCGCTGAGCAGAAACTCTGGCATCAGAGAGCGGGGACTGGTTTGAAGTTGATCGATGTCGTCTCGCGCGATGGTGAGTTCCTTCTTGTCCACCGTTCGCAACACGATTTCACGTGGGCTTTCGCGATCCAGGAGGCCGCTGAGCAGGCGACCGTCCACGGTGGCGACGATCCGCGCCGCGTAGCGCTCCTCGATCTTGAGTGACGGTTTGAGGACATGCTGCAGGAATTCGCCGCGGCGCGGATACTTGCGGTTGATCTCCTTGAGAGTCGGGCCCAGCGACTGGCGGGGATCATCAACCTGATGGCAGTGGCGGCAGCGGGCGTTATCGCTGAAGTAAATCAGGCGGCCCCGAGGCGCGTCACCCTCGAGCGAGAGAATGGTTTGCGGATCGATTTTCTGGCCGAGTCGCTGGAGCCGTTCGGATTCGGGGACGAACTCCTCGAACAAACCGGCGATGTCACCGCGGGCGGCTTCGCTGCCCAACGTGATCGCCTGTCGCTGATCGGACGCCCGCAACTGTGACCCGTGCATCCGAGTGACCAGGGACAGCGCACCGGGCGTGCTCGTCAGCAGCGTGTCCAGTGCCGTTCGGCGTTGGGCGTCGGTTGCATCGGTTTGTCGGTCCAGCGTGCGCAGCGCCTGGAACTGCGCGCTGCCGGGTTGCGCAGGTCCCGAAGTGGCTTGCCCGGGCGCCAGCGACGCGATCCATTCGGACACCAGCGCGACCCCCCGGGAGTCGACGGCTCGTGAACCGATGTACGGCATTCTCGCGTAACCCAGCTTGGCCATTCGGTAGACGATCAATGAGCGGTAGGGGTCTCCGGGCACCAGGAGCTTGCCGTCGTCGATGCCAAACGTACCGATTCCGGTCCCTTTGAATGCATTGAGTTGCTCCAACGACAGGTCTCGGCGGAGGTAAAAGGAGACGATTGCGTTTCCCCCCGGATGATGGCAACTGCTGCAATTGGCATGCAGATAGGACCGCGCCCGGTCTTCTAGTGAATGGGAGTCGTCGTGGGGATCGACCAGTCGTAACGGATGCTGCGGCGGCACGGGTGATCCGCGCTCGATCACCCCTCGCGTCGCCAGCGCGGTCAACTGGCCACCGGCACCTTGCGCGGCCCCCGCCTCGCTGAGATTTAGTTGATGGGGAACGAAGCCGAGGACGTATTGCGATCCCGCGTTATGGCACATTCGACATTCGTTTTCTGCGCCGATGTGCCAGCTCCGCTCGCGGAATCCGGCGGCGGCGCCTGCAAGGCGGACCGTTCCGGTGACCCCCTCCGCGGGTACCAGCACCGCATCTCGGCCCTCCTCGTCCCAGCGATAACTGTAGGGGTTCCAGACCCCGTCGGACCAATGCAGCAACTGGGTTTCGAGAGGTTGCGGTGATTGTCCGTCGCCACTGGCCCACTGCAGGTGTTTGACGAAAACGGTATCGTTGGGGAACGAGGAGACCGTTTGAGAATCACGGGAAAATCGGATCCGGCCGCGATCGGGAATGGCCACAAAGCGGCGGGACTGGGCACCGTCGAGCCAGCGGCCGGCCTGCACCGAGTAGGGGATCACGCCGGCTGCCGGTTGCAGCGTTTCGAGCGATCGAAACAGCCCCGTCTCACTGAGCCGGCGTGGAAAATCGGCCGAAGTATCTTCCAGTTCCGAGGGAAGCAGTCGATAGATTTGCCCGGTGAGGTCGTAATCGAGTACGAACAGCTGGCCGGCACTGCCCTCGGTAAAGGAGACAATCCGCAGGTCGGTGTCGACCAGGGTGCGGTGCTCGTACCCTCCCTCTGCAGTGGCCCGCAGCGNCCAGATGGTCCCCGTGATGTAATCGCCGTAGACGAAGGACCCCGAGAGACCCGCCAAGGCGTCACCGCGGTAGACGGGTCCACCGATCACCGAGTTGGCTTCGGTATGCGGATGGTCTTTGATCGGAGGTCGGATCGGGGTCGGACCCGGCGTGACGTCATCGCGAAGCGCGGCGCGGCCTTCGCGGATCGGCCAGCCACAATTTCCACCACGGACGATCTGGTGAATCGATTCCCAGGATTCCCATCCGTTGTCGGCGGCGAAGATCTGTCCAGTCTTGCGNTCGATTCCGAATTTCCAGGGATTGCGCAGGCCGTACGCCCATATTTCAGGCCGTGCAGCGGGCAGTTCGACGAACGGGTTGTCGGCGGGAATCGCGTACGGTCGGCCGTCGGCCGGGTGATCGACGTCGATACGGAGTATCGCTCCCATTAGGTTGCTTACATCCTGGGCGGTTTTCTTGTAGTCGGGTGGATTCGGTCCCCAGCCATCGCCGGTGGAAATATACAGGTGGCCATCGGGCCCGAAGCGAAGACACCCTCCGTTGTGCCCACCCGACGGCCACGTGATCACGATCTGTTCGCGGTCGGGAACCAGGCGAAAGGGTGGTTTTGACGTGAGCTGGAAACGTGAAACTCGCGTGTGGCCTCCGTCCCCCGGGTGGGTGTAGCAGACATAGAGCAATTGATTGCGGGAGAATTGTGGATGCAGCGCACAGCCGAAGAGGGACAGCGGCGGTTCCTGCGATGGCGCTGGGAGCAGTTGTTTGAGATCCGCGACCAAATGGATTTGTTTGACCTGCTCGTCGTTTTGAAATGTGTAGATTGGNCCGGCCAGTTCGGTGACCAGGAACAAACCGGCCTCCGGGATTTCCGTGATACTGGTCGGTTTTTCAAACCGCACCCCGGCGAACGCCAGTTGCACGCGAAACGGGTCAGGTGGGTCGGGTGTGCCCGTGACCCGAGACGTCGTCCAGGCGGGGCGGGGCCCGAGCGCTATCGGATCGGCGGCGCTCGTTTGTGGGCCAGCGAGTCCCCCGACCAGGACCCAGGTGACCAGCGTTGCTGGGCCAAGTCGTTGGGGTAGCGATGTCAAACACGAGGACAGGGTCTGGTTTTGCATGGCAGCGGAAACCTGATGGCAGTGCGGGGACCTGGCCCCACGCGGCGCCGCGTGGGGAAACACAGCTTGCGCTTTATATCCCAGCGGCGAGGGGGCTTGCAACGGCCAATGCCGTGCGGATTGCAGCGGCTCGTCTCGACGGGGTGGAGGGAGACTAACCCGACGGTGCACCGTCGGGGTCGGGCGGCCGCATTCGCGCCAATGTCTCCCAGGTAAAAAGACCGCTGTCGTGTCCGTCGGACCAGACAATNTTGAGCGCGTAATTGCCGACCAGTTGCAGGTCGCGTACAGATAGATCAGCGGGAATCGAAGCCGGATCGAGGATCCGCTCTCCCGTGATTTCATGTACGCATTGAGCGCACGGACACTGTTCTCTGACGAAGCGAAAAGGGAAACGCACGGTGCGATCGGCCCAGACGATTTCCAGGCAACCCTGTTCGGTAAGCTGATTGATGTGAGTCGGCGTGGACATTCTGGGCGCGTTCAATGGGTGGTTGGAGTCGGGTCCATTGCACGCCATTGTAGTGCAGTCGAATCGTGACTGGGACCGCAGCGTTACGGCATCAAAGCGGCGCGTGCCACCCGATCGGACGCGGTGGGGACTGCGCGCAGTCCGGGGGTGACCGCCGCAATCGCGGGTGGAGGCGATGTCTGATCGGCGGCCATCGTCGGTTCGCGTTACAATGGCGCCAGGGATGTGGTGGACACAACCCCACACGTCAGCGGACCATCGGCATGCATCGTCTGTACGTTCCAACGGTCGGGCTGAAGCGGGGCCTCTGGGTGTCTACGCTATGCCTGCTTGTGGGCACGGGTTGTGGCCCGACGCCGCGGCAGCAGGCGGCCGAGAAATTCAACCAAGGGAATGCCCTGCGGCGCGCCGGCCAGGACGAGCCGGCGCTGGTCGCCTACAGCGAGGCAATTGCCCTGGCGCCCGACTATGCGAAGGCGTACAACAATCGCGCGGCCGTCTATCTCGCCCAGGGCCGTCCGGAACTGGCCATCGCAGACTGGACGCGGGTGATTGGGCTCGCCGCGGCGCCGGCCGGTGCCTACCACAATCGCGGGCTGGCGCACGCCCGATCAAGCGAGTACGACCAAGCGATCCAGGATTTTACGTCGGCGATACGGCACAAATCGGACTACGCGGCCGCGTATAACAGTCGCGGGATCGCGTTTGGGTTGCTGGGCCAGGAGGACCGGGCAATGGCCGATTTCGATCATGCGATTGCCCTCGACGGTGATCGTGTTGAGGCCTACCACAATCGGGGTCTGCTGTTTCGTAAACGGGGCCAGGAACAGGAGGCTGCCGCCGACCTGGAGCGGGCGCGGATGTTGCGAGAGGCTTCCCAGCGGTGATCGGTTGTGCAGCCAGGTGGGGGTAACAGCCGGGCTGGTCTGACATCAGCCGCGTCCCACCAAGGGCATCTGGTTGGCCATCACGGTGAGTGAGAGGACGTTTGCATCCAGGGGTAGGCTGGCCATATAGGCCACCCCCCGGGCGACATTGTCAACGTGCATGGTGCTCTCGGGAGCGATCGATCCATTGGCTTGCAGCATTCCGCGAGCGACGTGTCCACCCATGTCGGTATCCGCGTTGCCTATATCGATTTGCCCACAGGCAATACTGTCGGCGCGACCCTCCAACGCCGTGGTCTGCGTGAGGCCGGTGAGACCGAATTTGCTGGCGGTGTAGGAGACCGCTTGGGGACGGGGTACCTGCGCCGAGACCGAGCCATTGTTGATGATCCGGCCCCCCTTGGGCGTTTGTGACTTCATGAGTTTGAGCGCGTGCTGCGTGCACAGGAAGGCGCCGGTCAGATTGACGTCGAGCACGCGCTGCCATTCACTGAGCTCGAGATCTTCCAGGGGGCCCACGGGGGCCCCGGTTCCGGCGTTGTTGAACAGCAGGTCGAGACGTCCAAAAGCGGCTTTCGTTTCACGAAACAGGTTGCTCACCGAATCCGGGTCAGAGACGTCGGTGACCACGGTGCGCATTCGATCGCGGCGATCACCCGCCAAGGCGGCCGTTTCCTCGAGCGCCTGGGGTCGCCGACCCGCGAGTACGATCTGGAAATCGAGATCGAGTAATGCCAGCGCCGAGTGACGACCTACACCCGAACCGGCCCCGGTAATGACGGCTACCTTGACGACTGCTTCCATCTGCCATGCGTCCCTGTGTTCTTCGCGAGGTGGTGACGGTATGAGCCGCGGCGACCGGCGTTTGCTCGGAGTGACCGACCGGAGACGGGTTGCCGCGAAACACGTGTTGCTGCAGACCATTATTGAAACAATTAGCGGTCTCGCCAGTGCCCGCAGGCCCCGCCCGGGCCGAGGGCTCCCGCTGTCGATCCGGGCAGTCGATGTTCTATGATAGAGAACATGTCTGATTTCAAGGTGGAAGCCGAACAGATCGATCTACCGGCTGGCGCGTACTACAAATCGAGCCGTCATTACGTACGGTGGCGTGGACGGACCGTGCTGGGGCTCAGTGAAAACGCCTTTCGCGCCTATTTGTTTCCGCTCTACACGCCCTCGGGCGTCCCACTGACCGAGGAGTCTCCGGTCGACCACCCGCACCACAACTCGGTGTGGATCGGCGCCGATCACGTCGACTGCTTGCTGCCGTATGCCGATCGCCAGACGGAGACGGCGAACTACAATTTCTATGTTCAGGAGACGTTTCAGGGCCGGTCCCCCGGGCGGATGATCGTGCACGCGCAGGATTGGCAAAGGCGGGGTGAGGAGCATTTGCGGGTCGTTCAGGACATCGAATGGCGCGGTCCAGCGGAGTGGGGAGCGCCCGACGGCAGGCCGATCGCGCGCGAAAGCCGAGCGATCGACGTCCAACCCGGGGACCTCGCGCATACGATCGACGTGCGCTCTCGACTACGACCGGCCAAGTGGGATTTGCGAATTGGCCCGACTCGACACGCGTATTTTGGGATTCGACTGGTGGAGGCGTTGCGCCCCAGCGGCGGCGCAACGCTGACCGACGCACAGCGACGCCAGGGTGTGGCGGCCATCGACGGTGCGCACAGCGAATGGGTGCACGTTTGCGGTCAGGTCACCCGCAACCGCGTGGCCGGTCTGGCCTGTTTTCCCTCTGCTGACGCCCGCGCCGGCCCCTGGCGCGTTCACCCGTGGGGGACGATTGATGTGAATCCTCTGCAGAGCCAGCAGTGCGTGTTGCGGGTTGGCGAACAGATCGAGTATGGGATCCGGTTGATCGTGCATGACGATTCGGCCGATGCAACACGAATCGCGGCGTTCTACCAAATGTACCGTGAGCTGCCGGTGGGGGATTGGCAGGACCTCTCCGCTGCCCGTTAGCCGCCGTCGAATTCCGGCGATCGGCGTTGACCGCAACGATTGGCGAGGCGACGGAGCACAGCCCCTAGGTGACCGCGGGTCGCGCCCCTCAACCCGAGACGCCGCTGTAGAGCGCGTCGATCACTTGGCCTTCGTTGAGCCGACGCGGGCGGTCCAAGCGATCTGGGACCATGGCGGAGATGTCGATCCCCAACGCGTTGTAGATCGTGGCCCCCAGGTCATTCGGGTGGTAGGGTGTCGTCACCGGGTAGGCGCCTTTGCGATCGGTCTTGCCGATTACCTGCCCCCCGCGAACACCGCCACCCGCCAGGATGGCCGTGTACCCGTGGGCCCAGTGGTGACGGCCTGGTTTCGTCTGGCCCGCCAACGGCGAAATGGTGGGGGTCCGGCCGAATTCTCCGACGCAGACGACCAGCGTCTGGTCGAGCAGTCCCCGTTCGTCGAGATCGTCCAACAGCGCGCTGACCCCCGTGTCGAGGTACGGGAGCATGTTTTTCAGGCGCCCAAAGTGGTCGACGTGTGTGTCCCACGTTTGCACGCGCCCCATGTTGCACTGGATGACGGGCATTTCCAACTCGACGAGGCGGCGCGCCAACAGCAACGTCTGCCCGTAGTAATGGCGCCCGTACCGGTCCCGCATCGGGTCTGTCTCACGGGTGATATCGAGCGCGTTGGTTAGCCGCGACGAGGTCAGCATCGAGTAGGCGCGGTCCTGCTGGGAGGTGTACTTCTTTCCCGACGGAGAGGCATTGAGCGCCGCCTGCTCGCTCTGGATTTGCGTCAACAAGTGTCGCTGCTGCTGCAGGCGGTCGGAATCGAGGTCACCGATGAGTGAGACCGCCTTGATCGGTTTGAACACGGGGTTGCCCTTGTAGCCGTCGTTGTTGGGTGCGTACTGGAGCACGAACGGATCGTGTTGCGGGCCCAGGAATCCAGCGTGCTGTCCGGGCCAGACGAGTACCCCTTCGATCAGCGGGTTGGGCAGCGTGACCTGGCTGGGGAGACCATCGGCGCGCGGTGCCAGGTGTGACAGCGCCGCGCCGTATGACGGCCAATCGGCCCGGTTGAGTGATTTGTCCTCGTTCGATGATCCGCGAAACGGCTGCACCGCGCCGGTCAGTGTATTGTGGGATCCGGACAGGTGGCGGTTGTCTCCGTGCGACATCGATCGCAGAACGGCCATTTTCCCGACCCGCGCCGCCATTTGCGGCATGCGGTCGGTGAACTGGATTCCCGCGACTGCGGTGTCGATCGGCGAGTAGTCGCCTTTGATTTCGGCTGAATCCGGTTTGGGGTCGAACATGTCGATATGGGGTCCACCCCCGGTCAGGAATACCAGGACCACCGACTTGACGCGCCGCTCTGACGACGAGCCGATCGCCTGTTGCTCGAGGAGGCGGGACAATCCCACCCCGAGAAAACTGGAACCACCGATCTGTAACAGGGCGCGGCGAGCGATCATGAGCGTCTCCACAGAAGGCCACAAGCCAGTTCGATACTCCATTAGACCAGCCGCCCTCGCTGCGCTCAAGATGGATCGTCCGGGTGGCCGTAAATCCTCGCCACCTGAACCCCCGCGGCTGTCGCAGGAGGGTGTCCACCCTAGTGAGCGGCGATGGCCGATCTTGGGGGAGGCGCAGACCTACCGTGTTACTTGCCACCGACGTCCTATTCGGGATAATCAACTGTGCGCTGAGAACCGGGATGCACGACGCGTCCGGTGTCATTTTTGGTCCCCACTATGGATCGAAAGGGTGGTTCGATGAAACTCTCGTTGATCATGATTCCTGTGTTGGCTTCTGTCGTTTTCCTGGCGGGCTGTGGTGATGCGGGGAGTCAGGCTCCCCCGCCATCGGACAGCGGGGCAACCGGTGAGGCGATGATGGGAGCCGCGGGAACAAAGGCTCCTCCGGGAGCACCTGGCGGCGACAAACCGGCTGAAGAGGCACCGGCTGAAGAGGCACCGGCTGAAGAGGCACCGGCTGAAGAGGCACCGGCTGAAGA
>PADE01000186.1 GCA_002702965.1 Planctomycetaceae bacterium | reverse complement strand
GGTAGTGCCTCGCATCCAACCAAGTCGCGNGTTGACGTTCCTGTGAGTGTTGTGTCTCGGGAGCCCCTTGCGTGATCATGTCGCTTTCTCGGTCGGTTTCCGCAACTGGACGAAAGGCGAGCGGCGGTCAACGCCGGACGGACAACCTGTGTTCCGCCGTCAGCCCCGAGGCTAACTCCTGTGCGCGAATCCGCCAGCATCCCGGTTCGTCGTTTGTCGCCAGATTACACTCGAGCGTCAGACGGCCCGCAGTGGCTCCGTAATAGCCACTGAATTCGGCCAGGCGATCGCGGGGGTCGAGGACCTCGATGCGAACCGGCACAACGGCGTCCAGATCCGCGCCGGATTCGTCGGTAACCCGGATGGTGAAACGGGTCGTGTCACCCAAGACCGTCTCACGCGGTCCGGCCACGCTCACCGTTGCAATGGCCCGGCGGGTAACCATGAACAGTGCGCCGCCGCCAGGGTCGAATGCGTGATCCATGTTCAGCGTCCCACGCTCGAATCGGGGCATCACGGCTCTCCCTTTCAGCAGGTCGTACACGTAGCCAGTCGGCCGCGCCAGCGAGAGCGTTGCGACGCTCGGCAGCCCTCTTTCCATGACCCGCCCGTGTGCCCCCACGTAACCGCCGCGCTCACGGTGGTCATTCACGGCAAACAGATAGTCGGTCGAGCCAAATCGACGGACCCGAGTGACCACCTCGGGGTTGGAAGAATCGACGTAACGACGGTAGAGAGGATCCAGCTGGTGGCGTAGGGCGGCNGCTCGCGNCAGCAAGGCGGCTTTGTCCCGTTCCGGGTTGCCGCTGCGCTGATGGCTCGGCAGGCGGATGTCGGGAGCGATCGCGGAGGGAAGAAACTCATCGGCAATTACCAGCCCACCGCGCCGCTGGAATTCTAGAATCCGATCGACCACCGGCTGAGTCAACACGTCGCAATCGGGCATCACGAGCGCGCGGAANCGTTGCAAACCTGACCGCAGTACGCTCTCCTCGAACAGGACCTCGGGTTGCAACTGGGCGTGACGTAGGGTCAGGTGCGTATCTTCNATGCTGCGGCCGNTGCTCGGCTTCTGCGTAAANATTTGCGCCGTGAAGCTCTCGAGCAACCCCACGTCGGCGGGGCGATCCGGAACCTGTAACAACATGGGACCCAACGGTCGCACCACGCGTCGAGTCAGTTCTGCCACAACCTCCTGCGTCTGCGGGTGGGTAAAGCAGTACCCGCTGCGCTCCCCGGTGTCCACCAACGACCCCCAGCCGTGGTACATGATCCCTTCGATGGGTCGGGCGATCTTGGCCCAGAATGCCTCCCGCAGGTGGTCGGGCGCGATCGTGATAAATTGGGCCTCCGGGAGCCGCTGTTCCCACTCGGTTTTGGGCGCGTGTTCCGGCTGGCCTGGCGGCGGCTTGGGGGCCGTTTCACTCCGATACCAGATCAGCTGCGTCATTTTCATGACGCGTTGTGGCGTCGGGCTGCCCGCCGCCATGGCGAATACTTTGTCGGTGGCCCACCCCACGCGAAGCGGGTCCGGGTACGTGTAGGTCCAATGCGATAGCACATCGAGCCCCGCTCCATTGCCCCACACACTGGGGCAGCGGACGGCCGGATCGAACCACGTCCAGATGTCGTTACGGCCGGTGGATTTCAAACCCCGATGAGCCGCCGTGTGCAGCGAGTTCCAGCCGTCACCCTGCTTCCAGAACCAGCGATAGTAGACCAGTATCGGGTGGTCGTGGGGAACGACGCGGCTGGCCGGAAAGTCCGTGATCGNCTTGTATGAAACTCCATTCTTGTCNACCGCGCTNGCCGGTANATCGTGGCCACCGGAGTACGTGCGGAAAGACTCGTGGTCCCAGGCATGAAAGCAGAGCTGGGTCCAGTCCCGGACCTCGGAGTTGATGAGCGCGGCGTCGAGGCTTGGATAGTGGCCGTAGTCACGGGCAATCGCTGCGCCTACGTTGTAGCAAAACTCGTCCGCTCCCCGACAGAGTCCACAGATGCCACGCCTCGCTTGGGGCGTGGCATACCACGCATCGATCGCCGGTTTTCCGCGCCGATCGATACGGCGGTATTGCGGCGCGAACGACCGCAAGTCCCAGCCGGGGCCAACGCTCGCGGCGAGCGACTGACCATGGGAAAGAGCGAAGTCCAAAGCCCGCCGGTTGCGACGGATCAGACCCGTATCGCCGGTTGCTGTCGCCTCTCCCATCCGGAACATGCGTAGCCCATCGGTCTCAATGCCGAGCGAATGGGTAAAGCCGAGACGTTTGATCCGTTCCAGTTCCTGTCGGTCTTGGAGATTGACCTCACCCCACATGACAACCGGCATGCGGTGGGGTAGGGGCCGCGGAACCAGCGTCACGGAGAACACTGCCGGAGCGGTGAGCGGGCGTCCAGCTTCGTCCGTCACGCGGGCCGACACCCGATACCGCCCGGGCCGGAGGCAGGTGTCGATCGCAGAGCGGACGGGGTGCGCGGTGCCCGCCTGCAGCGCCGGCAAGTGAACCCGGCGAGTCGGCAGCTCCTCGCCNGCGATCGACAAGACCGCTCCCGTCAGGACGGTTTTCCGATTGGATTGGACCGCAACCTCGATCGCGGCGCCCTGCTCGCGGCGGCGAAAGGCCGTCCGACCGGTAACTCGCAAAGAGACTGTATCTGCGTAGAATTGACGCGCATCATCGGTGATNCGAACCTGCTCGATGAAGCCGGGGAACCCACTNAACGTACCCCCGTACCTGTCGCCGATCACCAGTTCCCTGCCGCCCGGCACGACACCCTGCCGTTGGGGGTGATGGCCCGCGCCATAAAACTCTCCGTTGCGAAAGAACTGGCCACGCCCCTTGCCGTCATAAGAGAAGGCGACGTGATTCCATATTCCGGGTTCGTAGCGGGCCGGTAGCGATGTGAACTTCGCCACGCTGTTACCAAACCCGAGGACGGCGACCAGCACGCGCTGACTCGGCGCGACCCCTGGCCCGCCGCGGTTGATCTTTAAGACGTAATCCCGCTGACATTCAACTGCGGGGTTAGGGTGTCGGTAGCAGACGTACATTTTGTCGAGTAGCGTCGCCTCCTCGAGNCGGTCGAGTTCNGGCTTTGGCTTGATCCACATCTCGATCGTGAACGCAGCGCGCGGAGTCAGACCGTTNCTGTTGGCGACCTGCGCACCTTGCGCCTGCTGCTGGTCGCTGGCGCCAAACGACTCCAGACAGGATCCGAATCGGCCCCCGCCGGCGACCCGCGAGGANCCTCGCAAGGTTAAGTCGTNCCCTTTGCCCAGGGCCCCTTTCTGTTCCGCACCCGGTAGAAATTGCCACAAACCGAGCACCCTCGGTCCGGTCGCCTGNGGGCCGACGTACCGTTGCTGCCAGGGCTGAGCCGCAGACGCGGGCTGGACCGAGGGTCCCCCTGCAACCACCCCCAGCACCAACAGCGCTCCCAGCAGACGTTTCATGTGTCGTTCTTTCGACTGAAGTTTCCGGTTACCACCAATATAGGGCCCCGCGAGGCGGTGTGTGGGTTCGTGGACGGCGGACCCTCTCACCGACCCGCGTGGGGCCGAGGGGTCGACGCGGTGTCGCGGGCCGGTTGCCGCCAGGTCGTCAAACCTGTGCCCGTTCAATTACAGCAACTGCGCAATGGGACGGCCGCTGTCGAGAATCGGGATCGGGCGGCCGGAATGGTCCTCGAGGCCGATCGCGGGATTGATGTCCAGGTGACGATAGATCGTCGCCAGCAGGTCCTGCGGTGTGACCGGGTCGTTCAGCGGATGTTCGGCCCTGGAATTGGTTTGTCCGACCACCTGGCCCATCTTCAGTCCGCCGCCGGCGATCAACGCGCTGAACGCGTTGGGCCAGTGGTCGCGGCCGAGCCACGGCCCACCCGTCTTGCCGGGGAATGTCGCGCGGTGGGTCAGGCGAGGTGTGCGACCGAACTCACCACAGGCGACCACCAGCACCCTCTTGCTGAGCCCTCTCTGGTCGATGTCCTCGATCAGTGCGGTGATCGCCTGGTCGTACTGTGGAAACCGCTCAAGGTTGGCACGGACCAGGTGGAACGGGCCGGCATGATCGTCCCAACTGAAGTTGGTGCTTTCGTCCGATGGTGCGGTCGCGTCGACGTTGACCACTGCCGCTCCTGATTCNACCAGTCGGCGGGCCAACAGGCAGTTTTGGCCCCAGCGGTGCNGGCCGTACCGGTCGCGGACCGTGTNGGGTTCGCGGCCCAGGTCGAAAGCCTTGGCGACCTTGGCACTAGTCAGCATGTCGAACGCCGCCATCCGGAAATCGTCGACGCCCTGCATCGAACCCAAGAGGTCTAGGTGGCGCTGGAAACGGTCGAACTGGTTGACCAGTGACCGGCGGTCCTCCAGTCGCTTGCCATCGATCCCCGCGGCCAGGGTCAGGTTTTGCGGTGCGTAATTTTTCTTGGAGGGGTCGCCGGTGTGGAACGCCTGGTGACTGAGCCCGAGGTAGGTGGGCTGGGTCATGAACGGGGACCGGTGCACGCCAAAGTACTGGGGCAGGCCATCCGGCCGGGGGCCTCGTACGCGACTGGCGATCATGCCGAAGTCGGGGTGCTTGGAACGGGCCTGGGAGGTCGGGTCGGGTTTGTCGGGGGTTTTTCCGGTCAGCATCTCGATGCTGCCGTCGTTGTGAGCGGACATCTCGTGGTGCAGCGTGCGGATGACCGAAAACTTGTCGGCGATCTTGGCCTGCAGCGGGAAATGCTCAACGACATCCAGGCCACCGACTTTTGATTGGATCGGGTTGAACGGCCCACGGTACTCGCTCGGGGCGTTCGGCTTCATGTCGTAGGTTTCCAATTGGCTGGGCCCGCCCCACATCCAGAACAGGATCACCGAGGTGTCCGACGACTGCGTACCCGCTGCCGCCCGCAGCGCCAGCAGGTCCGAGAGCGTGATGCCTCCCAGCGCAAGCGTACCGACCCGCATGAACTCGCGGCGCGGCATCGGTCCGGGGCATAGGGTGGAACTCATCGTCAAACCGTGATCTCAGCGTATGCGGCTCGAAACGCGACCAAAACGGACATTCCTGACATCCTCTATCGACATAATTCCTAAACGATTCTATCGACACTATTTCTCAGCGATCAATTCTATCGACACTATTTCTCAGCGATCAAGAGGTCCCTTGCACCATTTCCCAGCCCCGGCGTTCTCACCATCGCATCGAAGCGCGAGGTCCGAGAGCCGGATCCGGCGAGCGAGCTCGTCACCCTGTCGTTTGGCGTTGCACCAGNACCCGACAACGCGTGAAATGTCTGTGNGCCNGTGTGAGCGACGAGACAGCATTGCCGGTGACTTGAGGGGGCACCTTCGCTCCGCACATCAACCCCGCGTGCAGACAAAATGTCGGTCAAATGGCCAGATTCCCCCGATACTCTTGGCGGCAAGGGGCCCGGTAATGGGATGGATGCGGTATATTCAAGGCGCGTGTGCGAAAAGTTGACTCGACACGAGCTCTCGGCTTAGGTTATTTTGGATGGACCACTAGGGTATTCCAGATGAACGAAGCCCGGCGCGGAGTTGGATATTTNGCGCATCGTGCCGGCCACCTGCGCAAATCGAACACAGTTAGGTAGTTCCATGAACACGTTTGAACTGAACCGCCGGCAGGCCCTCGCTGTGGGTGGCATGGGCGCGCTTTCGCTGGGCATGCCGGGAATGGTGATGGGGAGCGACAAGCTGGACACGAGCGGCAGCGCGGTGGCTGCGGAAAAGTCCTGTATCTTTGTGCTGCTCTGCGGTGGTCCGAGCCATGTGGATACCTGGGATATGAAACCCAACGCTCCGGAGACGATCCGGGGACCGTACAAGCCCATCGCCACCCAGGTGCCCGGCATGCGCATCAATGAGATGCATACCCGCCTGGCGAANTTCACCGACCAGTTCACACTCATCAACTCCATGACCCATCCGGGCGGCATCAGCAATCACTTCGATGCGATGCACAACCTGCTCAGCGGCCAATCAGCGAAACGTGTGACGCAGGGCGTCACCGATGACCAGCCTTACCTCGGCTCGTTTGTTGCCCGGCACAAACCGAGTGATCGCAACATTGTCTCCAACGCGTGGCTCATCAAGTGTGTCGGACCACCGGTCTTTTGCGCGCCGAACATTGGGATCGGTGGCTACCTCGGATCTGCCTACGCACCGGTGTTTGTCGGTTCGGCAAAAAATCATCCGGCGATGGACCATTTTGAGGCGCCGCAAATCTATGACCTNGGTGATCAGGATCGCCTTGCCAAACGCCGTACGTTGCTCGGCAGCATTGAGAGTGACGTGCTGGCCAAGGACGCCGTCGGCGCGGACTGGGCGGATTTGCGCGAGAAGGGCTACGATGCGATGACACGCCCCGAGGGNCGGGACGCATTCAAGCTGGACCGCGAGCCGGCGAAATTGCGCGACCGTTACGGTCGCCATCCGCTTGGTCAAAACCTGCTGCTTGCCCGGCGGATGGTCGAGGCGGGCGTGCGGTTTGTCACCGTCAACGGCTGGACCGGCCAGGCACCGCACGATACGAAAGGCCCACCCAGTAGCAGCTGGGANATGCACGGCGGGAACATGGGCATGGGCAACGCTTTCGGTAACGGTTCCTACGGTATGGGATTTTGCCTGCCGCGTCTGGACCAGGCGCTGGCCGGGCTGTTTGCCGACCTCAAAGAGCGCGGCATGATGGACAACACGCTTGTAGTGGTGACAGGGGAGTTCGGCCGCACCCCCAAAGTCCTTACCCAGCAACCCCCCGGACGCCAGCACTGGCCCAAGTGTTTCTCTTCCATCATGGCTGGCGCGGGCATCGCCGGTGGCAGGGTGTATGGTAAGTCCGACCGGCACGGTGCGTATGTCACCAGCAACCCCATTCGCCCCGAGGAAATGGCTGCTACCATCTACCAAGCCCTCGACATTCCGCTCAACGAGCCGCAGAACAATAGCGGCATTTCGCGCCCTCTAACCACGGGCAAGCCGGTGATGGACTTGTTTGGGTAAAATCCCTTCAGCGGGCTAGCTTGTCGATCGGGATGCTCTCGCATCACGTGGTCGGGACAGCCCTGCTGGTGTTCGACGCTTGGCGATGCGGTCTGGGTGCCGACTCGTCAACGGCTCCGTACGGGAGTCGAGGCCGATCAGGCGATGGCGCCAAAACAGGCCATGGCGCCAAAGCGACGAACGAAGGCCGGTTCCTCCCCGGCCTGCGCGGGGCCGAGGGAGGGCTCGTTGCGGAGCATCCTGCAGCCCGCCGGCGCTNGTTCGCCGAGCTCAACGACGCACGGAAGAATGCGCGGCCGCGAACCCGGGTGGTACCGAACGAGTCACTCTCCTCGCCCGCTGTCGCGCTGCGGCAAACCGGTATTTCGCTGCCCGCAGTCTACACCGTCCCGCGACCCTCGGGCGTTCTCGTTCGCGGTTCGTCCGACGGTTTTTCCAACGTCAAATCGGCTCGGTTCGCAAGCCGAGCGTTCTGTCCCGTGGCGTGCGGAATGAGACTCGCGATGTCTGCTCTCGGCTTGGCGCCAAAATGGGTAGGCGACCACGAGGGGAGCAACGAGCACGACGATCCAACCGCCATCCCAGAGTGCCGCGTCCCACCAATCCCACGTGAACGGGGCACCTTCGTACGTCGCAATCAACCCATAGGTCGCGAAGGCAATGACCCATCCACAGTAAAGGCGACAATACCCGCTGCGACCTGCTTGCAGTGGTATGCAGAAGGGGGCGCGCCAGACTGGTACCTTAGAACGCGCACTGAACCAGGCAAGCAAACACCAATAGAGCCAATAGACGAACAGCGCGCCCACCAGACTTGCGACGAAATAGCGCGCCAATGCGATCGTGAAGGTGTCCATCATGAAGACGCCCAACGGTCGGNTTTCTGGGTTCTAAGGAATGGAAATGGCCCGTGAAATCTACCCGTGAAGCACCGAAGCCGACAAACGCTACTCCGATCGGGAATCGCGATTCAGTTTGTGTTCGGCACGCGAGGCGATCTGAGAACGATTCACATATCGAATGAACAACACCAGAGCCGGTCCGTAGAGAATCCACAGCAACCACTTCCATGGGGGCGGCACCAACAGGAGAGTCGCGGTGAAGCCGAGTACTCCGGCCCAGCAGAGTATGGCTGCCTTTACCATCAAGCTCCTTTGTTTTCCACGCGGTGAGTTTCGAATCGACATCCAGGTCCCAAATAGACCGCCCGCAACGCCGATGGCGCTACCGACAATCGCCCCCATGAGCCCGGGTGTTTCCAACATCAGTGTTCTTCCTCGATAGACGTCACGCAGCCTTTAGATGCCACGGTCAGATTTTACGACTAGCGTAGCCCGCTGCCACCCGTATAGGGCCCGACGAGGCGGCGGNGGGGATGTGTCCGCGCGAAGACCTACTCACGGGCCCACGTGGGGCCGCGGGGGAGGGGGATCTGGCGGGTTGAACGCCGGGGCCGGTGTGGGGAGACTGGGGCCTGGGAGTCCGACTGGAGGAAACGCGATGAGACTTCTGCTGGTGCTGCTGCTGAACGTGATCGTGAGCACGCGTGTGACGTCGGCCGAGGATTCGCGGCAGATTCCGGCTCGTCTCAGCGTGATCGACAACGGCGTGATCCGGCTCGGAGTCGATTTGAACCGCGGCGGATCGATCACCTTTTTGGCGGACGCAAAGAACCGTGAAAACGTGGTGAATGCGTATGACCTGGGCCGTGAGATTCAGCAATCGTATTTCTCGGGGCCGAATCCGTTTGGCAGTGGACACCATCCCGGTTGGAAGCCGTGGGGATGGAATCCCATTGCGGCCGGCGATGTCTTCGGGAACGCCGGTATGGTCATCGCTCACAACAAGACCCAAGACAGCATCTATGTGAAGTCTGTTCCCAGACAGTGGGCGCTGAATGGTGTGTGGGGCGAATGCACGTTCGAGACGTGGATTAGGTTGGCAGCGTCAACGGTCCGTGTTCGCTGTCGACTCAACAACCGGAGGGCTGATGCAACGCAGTACGTGGCCCGACACCAGGAATTGCCGGCGGTCTACACCATCGCCCGGTTACACCGTCTGGTGACCTATGACGGAGATGTCCCGTTTACCGGCGGGGCCCTTCGCGAGATCAAGAACTCCGGACCTCCGTGGGAATATTGGCAGTCCACCGAAAACTGGGCCGCCTTGGTGAACGACGGGGACTGGGGGTTGGGTGTGTTTCATCCCGGATCCCAGTTATTTGTCGGAGGGTTCAGCGGAACCAGGAATCGGGGCGGCCCGCGCGATCCGTCGACAGGTTACATCAGCCCGCTGCACACCGAAATCATCGATCACAACATCGGCTACGAATACGAATACACGCTGGTCCTGGGCCGGTTGCAAGACATTCGCTCGTACGTGTACCAACACCGGCCCGATTCACGGCCGGATTTTCGGTTCCTCAAAGACCGCCAACACTGGCGATATGTCAACGCCCGCGACGATGGGTTCCCGATACGGGAACACTTGTCGATCGGTGTCGCGTCTTCGGATCCCCAGTTGATCAGCCCGCCGATGTGCTGGAAGGCGGAGGANGTACCCAAGCTGTACATTCGTGCTGCCTACCACACCAAGAACCGGAAGGGACGACTCTTCTGGCGGCGGTTCGGCGACAAGGTGTTTTCGACGAAACAGAGTGTTGGTTTCGATGCCAGGGCGGACGCCGGGTACCACACCTACGAAATCGATCTTGCGTCGAAATCGACTTATCGAGACGCGATTACCCAACTGCGGTTCGATCCCGTCTCGCAGGGAAGTGGAAACGAGCGTGTGGATGTTCAATTCATCTCGTGGAAATCCAGGTGACGTAAGAACAACACCCGTTCTTCGCAGGGTGCGTCTTCACGGCCGGCATGTCCAGTCGGCGGTNTCATCGTCGAGCGCCGGCGAGTGCCTGTTTTGAACAAGTTGATTCGCGCAAAACAGACATCGTTCAGGAGGACGACCCGGTCGGGTTGTGCGCCGGCCTGCTGGTGTTGAAGAGGCCCAGTCCAGCCCCTCTTCTGGGAGCGGCAAGGAAATGCCAAATGTGACTTACCCGCCACAACGCGTCACGTGCCACCAGGCTTCCGCCAAACAGCCCACACCCGAATGCGGGAATGGAGCGATGGCTTCGCAACCTGCTGACAGAGAGGTTNGGTCGAACCTTCTTTCTCGCTAAGCGATCACTCGTTTCCGGGCGGTCGATAGCGCGGGCCGATGGTCAGGCTGTCGCCGCCGAAGCCGATATTTAGGATCTTGGGATTNTTGCGCAGCTCATAATCGCCCAGGACATCAAAGACCTCAATTCGGCCCGCGACCGCCGATGCGAGGAACAACTTGTCGCCTTCGGGAGTGAATTCAATGCCCGCGGCATCCCCCTTGGCATCCAGCGTGTACATCAGACGCACTGGCCTGGAGGCGATGTCCATGACCGCGATGCTGTTGTGGACGGNTCCCAGNCCCGTGGCGACGGCCATCTTGCCGTTGGGGTGAAACGCGAAACTTTCGAGGCCGTCGGTGACTTGTTTGATTACGTCGTTGATCTCTGGTTTATCCAAAGTGAGATCGACGACGAGGACATCGCACAAATCCCGAGCGCTCGGAATGGCACGCTGGCAGATGAGCGCAAGTTTGCCATCAGGGCTAATGCGGACGCCATAAGAAGTGTTCAAGAGTCTGGTCGGGAGACCGGCATTGACCTTGACCTCGCTCAGGTATTCGATCCGGTTGCCCGTGATCGAATACCAATGAACGGTGGCGGGCTTGGGCAACCGCGCCGGCTCCCCGGGGATTGGCTGCGGAACCTGGATACCTTGTGTGGCGATCAAGCGATTTCCCTGCGGGTGAATCCAGAAACACGGCGTGCCATGCGTGTGCCGGCTCCTGCTGACCTCAACCAGCCGGGAGCCGACAATCTTGAAAAAATAGAAAAACCGGTAAGCCCCAACCACAAACCGTTGTCCATCCGGGTGTGGCAACACATGCACCGGAAAGTCATCAAACAGCACGCGATCAACCACCGGGAAGCTCGGATCGGACAAGTCAATCAGCGAAAGCACGTTGGCATATTGGGCCGTCAGCTTTTCCTGTCTCAGCATCTCCGGCGTCAGGTCAGCGTTGGTTTGTGGGCCAGCGGGCAAGACGATTTTCAGGAAGTCCTCTGGCCTTCTGCTGTGATTGGCAATCAATCCAAACCGCCCGTCCCTCGACATGGCCATTGTGGGCGTGCCGATACAGGTGGCTGGAACCGTGTCGTAGACGGTCTTGATGATCGGTGGATGATCCGGGCCAAGGTGGATGACCGTGAATGAGTCTTTGACTTTCAGGTTCCAGTCGGTCGTTCGGTCAGGCGTCAACTGGTAAAGCTGTGCCAACTCTCCATCATTCCCACTCAGCAGCGTCACAGGAGATTGGGTTGTTAGGTAGGGGCGTTCCTGGGCAGCCGCAACCGTCGAGAAAACGACCGTCATTCCAAGTAGCCACACTGAGAAGCTAGCTTGCATCGATTGTTCCTCTGGAACGGTGGTGTCTACAGTGGTTGGGCGATGTCGTTGGCGACGCGTGCGCTCGGGGGATGACGGAGAGGTAAGCGAGCGTCAACCCGCTGACATCCGCGCCGTACGGGGGCCCCGCTTGTGATGCCCATTCGGCCTGGTGCGGTCGCGACGCCATCCGATCGTCGCGCGGTCTGCGGCGGAATAAGGGCATGAACATCATTGGGAGAGCGACACGGTTCCGTGAATGCGGTGTATACGGTCGGTGCCAGTCACCCGGAATCTTCGGACCAAGTGCCAGGCATGGCTGTTTGCGTAGGCGTAGGTTTTACCGCCGCTCTTGAAAACGCAGCCCCACCAGTTTTCGCCGTCGACGGCTCCAAACTGGCCGACGTACAGGCCGTCTTTGTCGTACATCAGGAACGTGCCGTCCACATCGAGCACGTAAACCAAATCGTCTAGCACGCCGGCGACGCAACTGGGGAAGTAGAATTGGCCCGGTTGGCGTTGGCCGGTGGCCTTACTGCCGACACGCCAGATCTGTTGTCCATCGGGTAATAGCTTTCGCAACGAGTAACTGCGGTGACGCCTCGGCCAGGTTCCTCGGCCCGGCAGATTGTGCTTGTCAAACTGAGTATCGAAGTCGGTGGTGGTGAGCCAAATGTTGCCGTCACGATCGACAACAAAGGATTCCGGCTGTTCGTCGTCCGGTGACGTCCAGACGACTTCGATTTGGGCGTAGTCGTACAGTGGATTGCCGAGTTTGTTGAAGCCCTGCAATGGCAGACGCAGCAAGTGGCGGTTTCCGCACAAGTAGATATTGCCTGCATCGTCGACGAAAAGATCACCAGCACCACCGCGCTTGTTCGAGCCGGCTGGTACCGAATCGGGACGCTTGCCGCGTTGTGAGTCGCTGCCTTTAGCGGGGGCTGTGTCGGGAGAGTAAAGCGAGACCTCGGACTTCTGAGCGATGCCGTCGCCGTTGGCATCGGTCCAGACGCCGGGCACTTGTCTGCCGGCTGGATGGTTGCCCGAGTGATTCCACGGATCGTCGCCCGGCAGATTGTGGAAGCGAATCCCGACCTGGCCCGCCATGACGAGATCGCGGCCACGCTCTGCCGCTCCGTCTTTTCCATCGACGAATCGCATGACGTACAGATCGGGTGGCATCGAGTTGAACAAGAACCGCCCGCCGTTCAGATACCGGATGCCGCTGAACCCGGTCATGAACCCCGGCATGAGTTCGCTCACATGCCACCCCGCCCGGATCCACGAGTGTGTCCACTCGTGGGAACGGCGTTTGAGGTCGGCTTTGTACGCTCGCACCTGACCCAAGCCGCTGACATACACCCACCGTGGGTCGCGCGGATCGACGCAGGGGCTCTCGGCGTAGTGGGAGTACCACTGGCTCAGGAACTTGCCATCGGGGTCGAACTTCTGCAAGCGGCTGATGTACTGTTCGGTGATGTAGATGTTGCCATCGAGATCGACAGCCACGTCCGATGGAGCACATAACCAGTGAGGATCGACCCGTCCTCGAAGACGTCCCCCTTTGTGACCGATCGTTAGCAACAGCTTGCCGTTGGGCGAAAACTTCTTCACCTGCTGTGAGTCGCCACGATCGGCGACGAAGATGTTGCCGTCGGCGTCGATATCCAAACCGTGTGGGTCGCTCAACCCGCGGACGACCGTGGTCCGCTTTCCCGACCGGGGATCGATTCGCACGACGCTGCCCGCGGTACTGACGAGCAAACTACCATCCGGCGCATCGGTAATCCCGCGCGGAGCCGCGACATCGGCGATTTCCCGATGGACTTTGCCAGTCTTGGCACTGGCGACGATGATCCGATTCTCCGAAGCGACCGGCAAATAAAGCAAGCCGTCGTGTTCCGCGAGTCCCCGAGCCGGAAGTCGCCCCTGTACGTCCAGGTCGCCCGGTTGCTGTGGAATGGCGCTCGCCCCGTACGGGTTCGGTGGACGAAAGTCCTCGAACTTGTAGATCACAGCGGCGGGCGGGCGCTGGCTCGGATCGCCGTAGGGGACCGGCTTGCCGGTCCGGGCGTCGAGTCTCACCACGGAAATTTGCTGACCGTTGAGGCGCTGCAGGTAAACGTACTTGCCGTCCGTGTCGACGCCAAACAACCACGGAAAACTGCCCAGCGAGCTGCGCGGCGGATCCCACAACAGTTTTCCGTCCGCCCCGTACTTCTGAATCCGCTCTCCGAATTCGCCGCCGCAGGACAGCAGATAGAACGAACCGTCGGATCCGCACACCACACCGGTGTAATCCATGGCCTCGGTGTAACCGCCCCAGCGCTGTGCGGTGTTGGCAACAATGCCGTCCAGTTCCCCCGCGATGTTGGCGACCAGTCCGCGATATTGATAGGGTCCGCGCGGGACAGCGTTGCCGTTGTCATCCTTGCCGTCCCATTCGATCCGCTGCTCGCCCGCAGCCATCGGCTTGCCCGCAAGCAGCGATCGCCGCAAAACGCCATCGGCATCGTAAACAGCCAGGCTTACCCGGCCAGATTCACGAATCGTGAGCGTGATCGGTTCAGCGGTTGCCGCGTCCGTTGCAAGACAGCAGAGTGCCACGCCGAACAGAACGGAATGGGTTGTTTTCATGGTGGTTAATATTTATCTGAAGGTGTCTGAGCTCCCTATGGCTTCACACGAGAGTCTGGCAGCTACCCGCGAACTGTCTCATTCCCCGGTGTCGGGCAATGACGGGAGATTGTCCGGACCGTTCCATGTTGCAGTACGCAGACTGTGTGGCATCAGCGTTGATCTCTGCAGCCCCAAAGGGCCAGGTTCTCATTGTGTAGCCCCTTTGGGTCGCGGTACCAGGTGCTACCAATATAGGGTCTGGCGAGGCGCCGTGTGGGGCGGTGGCGGGTGGACTCGCGTCACGGCCTGTGCGGGTTCGAGGATGGGGGGATTTACCCGACGCCCGGACCATCTCCAGGATACCTGGCTTCACCACGTGCGGCAGGTCCGCCTACTTTTCGATCACGGTTAGCAAGTCGAGATCGAGGGGGAAGGATGTTTCATCTGCCGCGACAGGCGCTGCGCGCCACGGGTCGCGTCAGCGGCCGCGCGATTCGTAGATTCCGGAAAAGCTGCAGCCACGGCTTCCGCCTGGCGACGCCTCGAGGGGCGCCTCCGCTGCGGCAAGATTGTCTAGTGTTCTTGACGACAGCCGCGTTTCGGCGACAGACAGAAGATCGTTTTGGTGCGTTGTCGGTTCCGTCACGTTTGACTCCCCGGGGGTTGGCCGGCCAACGAGTTGGAAAACCCTAAAAGGAAAACGGCGCCAAACAGCGACACCCAGCAAGCATCGGAGAGTTTCAGGGGAAATTCCCCGTCATGGAAACACCCTCGCGCTGGGCTCCGGTGCGGGAGTTCTGGCAACGCGCGCGGGTCAATGCGGCGTTGGCTCGCTTGACCGAAGCGCACTACTCTTGTTTGCGAAGGTCTTGAATCTCCTTCACGTCGAGGACGAAAATGCTGCGTCCGTGTGTGCCGACAATCAACTCATTCTCACGGGGGTGGACGGCCAGGTCATGCGCCGGCGTCGTGGGGAGGTGGTTGCAGAGGGAATGCCAGCTCGCACCGCCGTCGGTCGACACGTACACACCCAGGTCGGTCCCAACGTAGAGAATGTCCACGGCTCGGGGGTCTTCACGGATCACGTTGACCGACTCGGCAGGCAGGTTGCCGACGATCGACGCCCATGTCGCGCCGTAATCCGCCGATTTGTAGAGATACGTCGAAAAGTCGTCTTCCCGGTAGCCGGTAAACGAGACGTAAACGGTCGCCTCGTCATGGCGCGAGGCGACCACGCGGCTGACCCATTTGTCGGGCAGGCCGGTATTGATCTTTGTCCAGGCGTCGCCATCGTTGCGTGTGACGTGGACGTGTCCATCGTCGGTACCGACGTAAAGCAGGCCCGGCGTCAGGTGCGACTCGCTGACGGTCGTGATCGTTCCGTAGGGAACGTTTCCGCGTTTCTCCGGACCCGGGTTGGTCGTCAAATCCTCACTGATGCGCGTCCAATCGTCGCCGCGGTTGGTCGATTTGAAGAGATGGTTCGTTCCGAGATAGAGCGTCGCCGCGTTGTAGTGCGAAATGAAGAATGGAGTCATCCAATTAAACCGTAACCCTGGCTCGCCCTCGCCCGGCTTGGGTCGGATACGCTTCGATTTACCGGTTTTCATGTCCTTGCGACGAATGTCGCCGAATTGGTGCGTGTAGTAGATCGTATTCGGATCGGTCGGGTCGACCGGTGTGTGGTACGAATCGCCACCCCCCCAGCGGTCGATATAGACTTGCGTCCAGGCGTCCCGGCTGCCGTCTTTGGGCTCGTGATCGCTCGGGCCAAACAGCGCGGCGTTGTCTTGCGTACCGCCATAAATGTTGTAGGGCGTGGCCATGTCGTAGGAAACGTCATAGAACTCACCGATCGGGAGATTGTTCAAGTGAAGCCATGTGTCACCGCGATCGTACGAGACGAACAATCCGCCGTCGTTGCCGAGGATCAAGCGGTCGGTGTTCGCCGGATCGATCCACATGTCATGCGTGTCGAGGTGCAAGACGGCTGAATCGTGATCGAGCAGGTGGACGATCGTGCCTCCGAGTTGCCGGTAAGTCTTTCCACCATCCTTAGACGTGTACATGCGCTGGCCCGGCAAATAGATCTCATCTTCGTTGTCTGGCGAGACCTTGATGAGGCAGAAGTCGTATCCCGCGCGGACTCGGTCCTGGTTGACTCGCTTCCAGGTTTCTCCCTTGTCATCCGATCGATAAACGCCTTCGCCACGCTCGCGGCAATCGCAGATTGCGTAAACGACGTTTGGGTTACTGGCGGCGACGTCGACCGAGAATCGCCCCACGTGGTCGCCCTGAGGAAGGCCCTCGGTCAGCCGCTTCCACGTCTGGCCGGCGTCGGTCGATTTGTAGACTCCGCTCTGTTTGCCATAGGCCGTGTGTCCCCAGGCCTTGCGACTGCGCTGCCAAGTCGTGGTGTACAGCGTGCTGCTGTCCGAGGGGTCCATTGCAATGTCGATGACGCCCGTTTGATCGTCGACGTAGAGGATTTTCTGCCACGATTGGCCACCGTCGGTCGTTTTATACAGTCCCCGCTCAGCGTTGTAGGTGTAGAGGTGGCCGACGGCCGCCACGTACACCACGTCGGCATTTTTCGGATCGATCACGACGCGGCCGATGTGATGCGACTCAGCGAGTCCCATGTTTCGCCACGTCTGGCCGGCGTCGGTCGATTTGAACGCGCCGGTGCCCGAATACGAGCTTCTGGCCATCAGCACTTCACCCGTGCCGACCCAGACGATATTCGGATCGGAGCGCGCGACGGCGACGTCGCCGATCGCAAAGGTCGACTCGGCGTCGAAGATCGGTTTCCACGTCGTGCCATTGTTGACCGTCTTCCACAGATTGCCGGAGCCGGCGCCGACGTAAAGCGTGGCGGTGTTTCCCGGGGGCGCGGCCACCGCCTCGATTCGACCGCCCTGCTTACGCGGGCCGACCGAACGCCACTTCAGATGCTTAAAGGGGGAGGTGTCCATCAACTTGCGATGTTGCTGCCAGGACTCACCGCGCTGGATGGCACTGGTTGCGCCAGTCTCGGCCGTGTCGTCGGCTCGGGGTGACGGAAACGAAGCAAAGCCACACGCGATAGCAACGACGCTGACGATTACCGAACGTTTCATTTGGAGTCATCTCCTCAGCGGCAGCCGTTGGCCGACGATCGTCTTCTTCACGATCGACCGATTGGCAAGGATAAATAGGATAGGAACGATGGCGAATTGCACTAGAACTGTGCCGACATGGTTGACATTTTCCGGACCGAACGGCTTGAGCCAGTCCTCTCGTTGTTCTCTGCACGAGGTGTACAGAAACCAAACGAGCGAGAAGACGGCTTGCAGAGGAATGAGCACGCCGATCACAAAGTCCCGCCCGCTGCCGACCGTGACGTCGCTTCGCTCGGACTTTGGCCAACGGGTGCAAACGCCGGTG
>PADE01000185.1 GCA_002702965.1 Planctomycetaceae bacterium | reverse complement strand
TGTGGCAGAAACTGTGGTGGGCTTTGCACTACGTCGGGCGGGGTGGGTTGGCGTCCTTTGCCATCTCCGCAGTCGACATCGCCCTGTGGGATCTCCGCGCGAGGCGTGCGGACCAGCCGCTTTGGCAATTGCTGGGTGGACGCGAGCCCCGCGTCCGCGCGTACGCGGGTGGGATTGATCTACAGGTGCCGCTGGAAGACCTACGACGCCAAACGCGACAGAATCTGGAGCGAGGTTTTCGAGCCATCAAGATGAAAGTTGGCCGCGATCAGCTCAGCGAAGATCTTGAGCGGGTCGCAGCGGTGCGAACGTTGCTGGGGTCAGACCTCCCCTTGATGGTCGACGCCAACATGGNCTGGTCGGTAAATCGGGCGATCCACGCGGCCCGNGCGCTGGCCGAATACGATGTCTACTGGCTGGAAGAGCCCACGGTCCCCGAGGATTTTACGGGCCACCGCCGTATCCAGATCGAAGGCGGGATCCCGATTGCCAGCGGCGAGAACCTCCGCGCGGTGCACGAATTCGAACAGCTGATCGAAGCGGGGGGCGCTGCATTCCCGGAGCCCGATGTGTCGAACATCGGCGGGATCACCGCTTGGCTTCAGGTCGCCAGACTGGCCGAGGCCCACAACCTCCCGGTCACGTCTCACGGTGTTCACGATCTGCACGTCCACTTGTTGGCCGCGGTACCCAACGCCTCGTTCCTCGAAGTCCATGGTTTCAGTCTCCAGCGGTTCCTCAATGAGCCGCTGGAGATTTGCGACGGTTGCGCTGTGGCCCCCAGCCGTCCTGGACACGGGGTCGAGTTCGACTGGGACTTACTCGGCAAGTATCAGGTGGAAACGTGAGGCGGGGGTTGATGAGCAGTTTTGCAAGTTGCCGCCGGGTAGGTCACGGCGCAATCAATTACGGTGGAGTGAGTTCCCTTTGCCTGCGTGTCCTAAAGGGGGCCGGCCTCCCGCGTTGCTCGAATCGCTGTGCGCTGGGTTTGTTGGGTGGGAGTGTGGAGCGGCTTGTTGGTGTTGGTACGGGTGGCGGTCGCGGCGGTGNATTTTCGTGAAACGGCCGGTTGGTCGCGGGGGTGGCCGCTGGTGGCGTTGTGGGCTCCCCTCGCCATCGGCGGAGTCTTCAGCTTTCGGCGGACCGGTTACNATTGGGGTTGGCTGTTTGCCGTGATCACGTTCCTGCATACGCTGGTGCTGGAATCGCTACTGGCCAGGAAGATCTGGCAACCCGACATCATGTCCCTTCNCGGCTTGTTGCTGGCATTCGTCTTTGCCGCAGNCGTCCTTTTTGTCAGCCTGGTCCGGTGTTGTACCCAGCGGAAATGGTCCGGCAACCTGTTCATGTTGTACCTGGCGACTCTCGCAAACTTCGTTTGGCTTTACGAACTGGTGCACCACTATTGGCAGGTTGAACCTCTCACCTAGTGCGCGCGGATTGCATGGGGGTGACAAGCTGCGACGCTCAGAGGTAGCTGACACGGATTGCTGCGGAGCGTGGCACCCCGATTGCCGGCCCGCTTGACAGGCGCAGGGTATTGGGGCCGAGGCGAATCTGATCAGCGCGCAGCATTGCCGTCTGCTGGTCGGGTCAGATGCGTCAGCCGCTTTCCGTTGAACACAGCCCCGCAGTCGAGATCTGTCGTGACGCCCAGCCGCAGACGGATTGCCCGTGGGGTCGGCGGGCTCGAACCTTCTTCGCCGGCGCCGTGACGGGCGGGTACTTTACCGAAGGGTCGGTCCACCGCAGCGGGCTCCGCCGCCTTAGCCATCGCTGTCCGCTTTGGGCGCTTCTGCCGGCTCCGGCTGGTCCGTATCCTCGGGNNCCNTTACGGGTGNTTCTTCGGAGGGAGCATCCTCGGGATCCGCTGTCGATGCGGGTGCCAGCCCAGCCGCCTTGGTAAACGCGCGCAGGACGGCATGCAGCGGACTGTCGCCGTTGAGCGAATTACGTTGCAACTCGGCAGCCCGCTCCAGCGTGCCATCGAGGCGTTCCGTCAGCGAGGGGCCGGCTTCTACGGGCTCGGCGCCAATGTCCGGGACCGTCAACTCCTCGAGATTTCCCACGCCAGTTCCCTCGGGAACTGCCAAGTCGAGCGGTTGGGACGGGTCGCCCGGTTGCGCCATTGGAGAGCTGGGATCGCCGGCGACACTCTCGACGTCCGCGTCAGCGGGCGCGCCTCCGTCACTCGTACCGAGATCTTCGGCCGTGAGTCCAGGATCGACCTGATTGGCGGGATTCTCCGCGGTGCCGCATCCCATCGATCCGGCCAATAACAGTAGCCCCAGAATACGTTTCATGGNAAACTCCTTTGCGTGTACGAGGCGAACGCCGCAACATCCGACGCCGTCTTGGCGCCGGTCAGGGGGGACGTCTCCAGTATTATAGCGAGGTTGGCCACTATCGTGTGCGTGGGGGAACGAACGCTCGGCGCGCGACGGCAGTAGAGACGCCCGCCGGCGTGGTTCACGAACGGCGACGCCCCTTTCGGTCGACCCATTTGTAGGCGGTGCGCGCGTTCAACGAGCAGAACTTGCGGGTCGCTGCGCGGCCCCGTTCGGCGACATAGTCCAGGGCGAGTTTCTGCTGCGTGCGGTAGTCTGCCGCCTCCGCCGAGACGGGCCAGTCGCTGCCGTAGATTACGCGGTCTTCGCCAAACGCGGTGAAGACAACGTTCAGGTAGGGGCGATAAAAATCCAAATCGGTGGGCGCCTTGCGACCGTCCTGGGCAGCAGCCGAGACCAGCGCGGAGACCTTGCAGTAGACGTTTGCATGGCGGGCCGCTGCCCCCATCGCCTGGACCCACTTTGCTGGTGGCGGGTTCTTGTCGATCGGCACGTTGGCGATGTGGTTGATCACGATTCGCAGATCGGGTAGTCGTTGTGCCAGTTGGGCGACGACCTGTGGGCTGGTCGGCCCGCCGATCACATCGAGTTCCAAGTCGTATGTTCCGAGCAGCGCGAAGGCGTCCGATTTGCCCGCCGCGAGTAGTTTGGTGACGACCCGATCGCCGACGCGGATGCCCCGAAACAGGCGATTTCGGGCGAACCGTTTAAGGTGCTTGGGGTAGTCGGGTTGGCTCGGATCGAGACTCCCCACGATTCCCACCACAAACGGGTCGTCGCGCGCCAGATCGAGCAACCACTGGTTGTCCTCGAGGCGGCTGCTGGCTTCCACGATGACGGTCCCCGTGACGGGCTGGGATTGCGGTTCGGCGCGCAGATGCTTCGGTAATACCGTGCGGTACAGGGGTGATCCTTTGGGTGGCCAGGGAATTCCCTCGGGCCGGGTTGGATCGTAGAAGTGGGTGTGGCAGTCGATGATGTCGAGCGCCGGTTGCGGTGCCGCGGCCCNCGCGGCGTGGTTGGGTGACAGAGAAACATGCGTTGCGGCCGCGAGCCCCCCGGCGAGCAACGTTCTTCGAGTGGTCATCGGGCGTCTCTCCTATGGTGTCACGGGTCCAGTTGTGCTCGCGCGATGAGAACCAACAGCGGGGTTTGGGAACGCCGCGGAGGGGAATCTTCGCGCGTTGAGCAACNGCCTCNGCCTCGCAGTATAGCGGTTCGCTTGGCGGCGTTCCCTATCCCGCAGCGAATGATTGCCAGTTAGCGTTCCTGTGACGGCCGGGAAAGATGGAGTCGCTGCGCGGCCGTACAGCGTTTACACTAATCTGCTCGCAATGACCCCTGACGTATTCCAGTTGGCGAGAGGCTGGTTCCATGCATCGCAACCTACAAACTACGGTTGGCCTGCTGTTGCTGATGGCGATCGGTGGTCCCAGCTCGTCCCGGGCTCGAGGTGCGGACCGACAGGACCCGATCGGCGTAAGGAACCGTCGGGTAATCGCCGCGGACACGATTGCCTGCCAGCGGATTCCGCTGGGCGAGAAGGGGGACTACAAGCCGTCGCTCGTCGTCTTACCCAGCGGCGAGCTGCTGGCGACGATGTTCCATGGCTATCGCCGCGACGGTGGCAAGATTCTCGAGCAGACGCTGCTGTTTCGCTCCTCCGACGGCGGACGGACCTGGTCGGGTCCGGAGAAACTCGACCTGCTGGGGCGGGAGCCCTATCTGACGGCTTTACGCGACGGGACCGTCCTGGTGACCGGGCATCTACTCACACAGGACGAACGCAATCAACATGGCTACACGCACAGTTATCTGCACCGATCGGAAGATGCGGGTCGCAACTGGACCACCGTCAGCGTACGACCCGAACAGTTTCGGCCTCGGACGACCGTTTTGACGACTCGCAACATACTCCAACTCGCCGACGGTTCGCTGCTGTTCGGGGTTTCCGAGCATGCGCCGAAAAGCCAGAACGTGTTCTGGCGCAGTACCGATGGCGGCCGCAGTTGGCCCGAAAAATATCCCGCCCACTTTGAACAAGTCCCCGAGAACTACCCCTGGACGATCCTCGGAGAGGCTCACTTGTGGCAGGCGATGTCCGGAAAAATCTATGCCATTTTGCGCGTCGGGGCCAACAATTCCTGGCCGCTGACCGGTACACAGGATCCTGGAAATAACGATCAATCGGAGCGGATGATTATCTACTCCTCGGTCGACCGCGGTCGCAACTGGAAAAAAGTCCGCGATCTGGGTAAGTACGGTCAGATGTACCCCGCGATGCTTCGGTTAGGCCAGGGGCATCTGCTGTTGACCTTTACGCAGCGGGCGATCGGTGACCCGTTGGGTGTCCGCGCCAGTCTGGGACGCGAGACCCGAGATGGCTTCTCGTTCGATTTGAAGCGCGATCAGATCCTAGTGGATGCCAAGACACCCTCCGGTCAGCGCAGCGGGGGTGGATTCGGTCCCACCGTACGGCTCGCGGATGGGACCCTGGTGACGGCATATACTTATCGCGATGCGGACGATCACACCCGCGGAGAGGTGGCTCGCTGGCGCCTGCCCACACGGTGACCGCGGCGGGTTCCTTGTGGTGGACTCTGTACCACTCGCTCGAGGAGTAAACCGATGAAAACAGACGCGTGCAGCAGATCCCAGGCTGCGGTGTTGCCGATCCTGGGAGCTTTACTCTGCCTACCGATCTCGGCTTCGGGCGCCGATCCTAGCGGGGCGGCTCCACCCGCCTCGCCAGAGCGGGTCGGCAACCTGGCGATTCCCGATGTGGACCAACTGTTGCGAATCGATCGTGAGACCCTTCCCGACCGCCAGACGGCGCGGAATTCGGCGTTTATCATGAAAACACGCCCGCATCCGGTCACCGGGACGGGGTATGTGATCCTCACCGACCATCAGCGCCCCGAGTTCCGCGCGCCGTTGGAACGTCTTGCCAAAGCGCGGGGAGGTACCATTCTCGCCGTGAAGGATCTGACGCAGCTGCCGAAAGACGGATTGCAGCGTCAGACGATTCGCCAGCGATTACAGGAGCACCGCGTTCGTTTCCTGGCGATCGCNCCCCGGCTGAAGTCGTTTCGCGAGAACACCCTGTTGGCAATCTGGGAACTGGCGTCGACGTTGGACGACGATCCACAGCTGGATGTTTTTCCAGGGGTGTTGCTCGCCTCAGGCGCCAAACCGTTTGCGGCGCTCATCGAGCGATCGATCGAGTACCAGTCGCGCACTCCCGGGGAACTCCGACCGTTGGCCCTCAGTCAGGTACGCACCGCCGCGGAACTGCGTTCGCTGCAGAAGGCGGCTGTCCTGCGGAAATGGTTCGCGCGCTGGAATGTGGCCACGCCGATTGTGGCGGTGTACGGGAAGCGGTCCGCGGGCGCCGCCGAATTGACGGGCCAGCAGATCTGGAACATTCGCGCTTCCGAAGGCCAACGTTTCGTACAGACGTTTCCCGAACCGGCGTCGCGGGCGCTGGCGCGTGCGTCTCTGCTGATCATGCACGGCCATGGGATCCCCGGCATGTCGTGTGGGGTCGACGTCGACGGACTCCCCAAGAATCTGGACGGCAAGCTGATCTTAAGTGGTTCCTGCTTTGCGGCCTCGCCCACACAGTCCGATTTCGCCGCACTGAAACAGGCGCCGGGCGGGTACCGCGTCGAACCGCGCGATGCCTTTGCGCTGCGAGCCATCGATAACGGCGCGACCGTCTTCTTTGGCCACATGCGACTGAGCGCGGGGTTTCCGCACCTGTTTCCGGTACTGGAGGCGTGGCTACAGGGCCAGACGATCGGGGAGTCCTATCAACGGTTGCTCAACGCAATCATCACGATGCGCGGTTTCCGTGCCGGCCGCTTCATGGTGACCGCGGAGCAGGCCCAGGGGCGCCGTATTCCGCAAAACCGGCTACTGTATGTTGCGTTGGG
Source organism: Planctomycetaceae bacterium (assembly GCA_002702965.1). GTDB lineage: Bacteria > Planctomycetota > Planctomycetia > Pirellulales > Pirellulaceae > UBA9264. The sequence goes on along the minus strand of PADE01000185.1, from coordinate 5,744 downwards.
TGATCCGGCGCTGCAGCCCTGTCAGGCGTCCGGCTCAGAAAATCAGCGCCCGTAAAGTCAGTAGTGGAATTGTGGGATTGTGGTTACCGCAGTATTGCGCGTCGTTCCCGCTTTCACCGCCGATCCAATTGCCAGGCCATGCCCCGACTTCAACCACTAGCCGCCCCGCAGCCCGACGATCGGGGCGCCCACGACCGCTGGTTCATCTTGAGCCTGCTGTTTGTCAACTACTTCACGCTCTACACCCATCGCTATGTCATCAACTATATCCAACCTCCGATTCGTGACGAGTTGGAACTGAGCGATTCGGAGCTGTTTGCGCTCGCCTGGGCGTTCCAGTTTTTTTACGCGTTCGCCGCGCTGTTTGTCGGCTATTTGGGAGATCGTTTTTCGCGGCGGCATGTCCTGATTTTGTCACTGTTGTTGAGTACCGCGTCATTTATCGCGATGGGGCTGGCGCAGGGGTTCTGGGACCTGTTGGCGTTGCGGATCTTGTTGGCGGTGACGCAAGCCGCCAACGTACCGGCGATTGCCGGGATCATGGCCGACTGTTTTACGCAGCGAAACCGTTCGCGGGCGGTGAGCGTCTATCTGCTCTCCAGCCCGTTTTCGGTGGTCGTGTCGGGTTGGGCGGGTGGCTGGGTCGCCGACCAGTGGGGCTGGAGAATCGCCATGTTCGCCTTCGGAGGGTTGGGCATCGCCGTGGTGATGATCCTCTTCTTCGGTCTCCGTGAGCCCGACCGGACCCAGCGGCAAGCGGCCGGCGGGGCGGGGGGACAGCTGTCTTTGGGAAGGACCCTGCTGGCAGCGCTCTCGGTCCCCAGTTTCCTGTTGCTGGCCTTGGCCTATCTACTGGCCAGCAACGTGTGGCAGCAACTGAATTTTTTCCTGCCACTGCACTTTTACGAGCATTACCAGGTCAAATTGGCAGAGGCCGGACTGCTCTCCACACTTGCCCCACAGATCGGCACGGTGATCGGTCTGTTTGTCGGTGGCATGCTGGCCGATCGCTGGGCGGCTCACTGGATCGGGGGGCGCTTTGGTGTGCAGATCGTCGGACTGTCGCTGACGGTTCCGGGGGTCCTGGCGATTGCCCTGGTCGATTCGCAAATCGTAATTCAGATCGCGCTGTTTGTATGTGGCATCGGGTTCTGGCTGTACCTCTCCAATCTGTGGGCGACGACCTTTGAAGTCATCGATCCGGCGGCCCGCTCGACCGCGATCGGACTGTTGAACGTGATTGCCGGATTACTGGGATCGTGGCCCTACCTGGTGGTTGGGAGGTTAAGGGATGCGGGGGTGATCGAAGATCTACGGGGTGTGTTTCTGGTGTTTGTGGCGGTCCTCTGCTTGTCGATTCTTGGGCTGGTCTGTTTGGTGCGCGTGACACTGGCGCGCGATCTGCAGCGGGGGACCGGCAACCCCGAGCCGTGACTCTCGTCCAACGACGGGACAAGAACTCTTGGGATCGGCTGTCCAGTTACCCGTCTTGCCGCCGGCGAAAATCTCGGGCCGCGAGCGCTAGTTTGAGAAGTAGACGGCAGCGCCAATGCCCCCTGCGACCACNAGGCCGGANACCACGGCGAGCGTGATCTTGATCCAACTCCAGGGCCGCTCGCCTTGGACTTCGCCCGTTTGGGCATTGACCATAACCTGATAGGTTGTCTCACCGTAACGATAGGCCAAGAGCCACAACGGCAGGAGCAAGTGCTTATAGGTAAGTGCATCGTACCGCGTATCGATCGAATGCACCTGCTGGACGTCACCACCGATGTCGATCCGGACATCAACGGAGATCTGGGTTTCCATTTTCCGTTTTGCGTGGCCGAACCCGGGTTGCAAATTGACCTCGTACGTCCGCGCCTGGAATCCGACTAGCGCTTGGTTGGTGAAGGGAATGCACTTCTCCAGGTACCAGGGTTCCAGGCGGTCGAGAAGTTTTTTGGGCAACCCGGTTGTCGCAGAAATCAGCACATCGTCGAAAAAACGCTGGACCGTGCCGCTGGCATGGTACCAGTGCGTTCTCTGGACTTGTCGCGTCTGGGTCTTGCCATCGCTGTCCGTATAGGTCTCTGTTTCGTAGTAGTGCTCTCCCCGCTGACCCTCGTAGCGACTGAANGTTGCCGAGTCGAACGTCCAGTAGGGGAGGTAGACTCCGTTGAAAATGCCCTGGCCGCCACGGCGGCGAAAGTCATTGGGGGCAAACCAGCGGGATCCGACCCATTTTTTTAGGCTCTCTGCGGCCCGCTGTTTGTTGATCTGAAATGGCAGCACCGCATCGACCGGCACGCGGTCATCCTCGGCCGTGTGTGCGCTCTCCAACTGGATCGGTGAGCCACAATAGGCACACTCGGTGCTGGTCAACGCCCCTTCAAAGACCACCGTTGCCCCACAACCTCGGCAGTTGAGTTCCTTGGCGGTACCGGTTTCGGTTGATCCGCTATCTCGCTTGTTGCGCTGCTCGCCGAGGCGTTTGAGCATTTCCTCCAAGTCTTGTTCGACGATCTCCGTGTCGGGGTCAATCGGCAGTTCCTTGACGTGCTCGCAGAACGGGCACCGGAGGGACTGTTGGCCAATATGGAACGTCAGGCTGGCGCCGCACTGTTCACACGGAAATGCACGGCCTTGTGAATCGGGGGACGTCCGCCCGGCACCGGTTGTCAATCCCGACGGCGGTGGTCCCTGCGATTGCTCGGCCATGAACGGTTCCCCCCCCCAGATTTGATGTCGTCGAGGATCACGAGAAACGGGGTGTACTGTGATCTTGGAAACAAATAGATCTTGGAAACAAATAATTTGCGAACGTGNTNCGCACCGTACACGGTTGCAGCATCTTACGGTAGCCGGGGCAAGTCACACCTAGCTTTGTGCACAGGGCCAATTATGCTGGCATTGCTGGGCGNGTTTCTGAGAGATGGTCTGGGAAGATNCGGTCGGTGGAGCGGNATCGTATCCCCATCAAGCTGGGAGACTTCTCGGATGGCTGGCCGTCATCGGCGAAGCTTGTGTTATGAAACTCTCGAGCCCCGCAGCATGTTGGCCACGCTGTACGACGGCGCGTTGGGCACCGCGCCCGATCAGCAGGGCTGGCTGTACGTGACCGATCCACTCGTCGGCGCCGCGGCGAGCCAGACCATCGATGGCGATGCGGTGCTATTGAACTCCACAGCCGATGACAGTGAAAAGGCGGGTTACTTTGCAAGCGCACATCCCCAGCTGGCCCCGTTGGATCGGTTGGCCGGTTACCATCTCCGCTTTCAGATTCAGCTGATCACGGAGGCGCATACCAGCCAGGATCGCGCCGGATTGAGTATTATTGCGCTATCACAAGACCTGGCCGGAATCGAATTGGGATTCTGGAGTGATCGTGTTTGGGCTCAGGATGATACGCCACTGTTTGTGCATGCGGAGGAAGCGTTCGCCGACCTGACGGTGGCGGCCGTCTACGATCTTTATGTCGACCAACAGCGCTACACGCTGTTGCGTGACCAACAGTTCTTGTTGACCGGATCGTTGCGGGATTATTCTCGTTTCGGAGCTCCCTACGATCGGGCCAACCTGGTCTTTGTCGGCGATGACACCTCGTCGGCGGAGGCTCTCACAGCGCTGATGCGAATCGAAGTCGAGTACGGCACCCGTTCCCAGCTGTGTGTGGAGTACGACGGTCGACCACTCAGCGACGGCGACGTGCTCGACTTCGGCCCCCTACCACAGGATTCAACCGACGCCCGTGAGACGCTGACGCTCTCCAATGACGGTAGTGCGCCGTGGTACTTGGAAGACAGTCTGGTGTCCGCCGCTTTCGAAACGCTGTCGGCTCCCGACCCCTTGTTGTTGGCGGGCGAATCGACCGAGTGGTCGCTAGGAACCGATACCGGCAGCCTGGGGCCCCGCAGTGGGTTGCTGACGATCGATTCGAACGACANCGCACACCCCGAATGGGGGCTCTCTTTGCGCGGTTACGTGTACACCGGCCCGCCCTTCCAGAACCCGGCGGAGCCTTTGGACGTCAACGACGATGGCGCNGTCTCTGCGGGTGACGCGATTCGTGTTATCAGCCATCTCAATCGAATCGGGTTAGGGGCGCNGTTACCACGCACCTCCCCCGCCCCGTTCCTCGATGTCAATGGTGACGACGCGATTTCCGCGATCGACGTGATCTTGGTAGTCAACGACCTGAATCGTCGCGCCTAAACCTCAGCCAGCCGCTCCTGGGAGTCGCCAAAGCGATCCAGTTTGACGTTCATCTTGTCCATCAGGGATAGATACAGACTGCACATCTTGCGGTTTTCTTTCTCAAGGTAATCCAGCGATCTGCCGGTCTCGAGCNTTCCACCGGCGCCGCCGAGGATCACCACGGGAAGCTGATTCGCCTCGTGGTTGCCGTGGACCATGCTCGAACAGAGCATGACCATCGAATTGTCGAGCGCCGTGCGTTCACCTTCCTGAATCGCGTCGAGTTTACGGGCNATGTACGCCAGTTGTTNGGTGAAGAACTGGTTGACCTTCAACCAGTCGTCACTATCGGTGTGCGACAACAGGTGGTGGATCATGTAATCGACCCCGAGNTGGGGAAAACGCAATGACGAATGGTCGTTGTTGAGTTTGAGCGTGCAGACACGGGTGGTGTCGGTCTGGAAGGCGAGCACGAGAATGTCGCACATCAATCGCATGTGCTCGTCGATGTCCTGTGGCAACCCGTCAGCGGGGCGCGGGATATCGGGTTCGCTTCGTGTTGGACGCCAACCCTGAAGGCGGCGTTGCTGACCGGCGCGGTCGATCCGGGATTCAACTTCGCGTACTGAATTGAGGTACTCGTCGAGCTTGTTGCGGTCGGTGTAACCGATCTTGTTGCGCAGACTCTTGGCCTCCGCCAGTACCGCGTCCAGGACGCTGCGATTGCCCTTGGTCGTGGCGTCGTCTTGGAAGAGACGATCGAAAGCGAGCGCTGGGTAAAGTTCGAGCGGAGTCGGCGTGGTCGGTGAACTCCAGGAGATGTGTGAACTGTAGAGCATCGAATATTCGCGATGCACCGAGGCGATCGACTTTTCACATGCTAGGACCAGGCTCGGTACCTTGGTCTCGCGTCCGATCCGCTTCGCGACCACCTGATCCATGCTCGTGCCGGAGCGAATTTTTCCACCGGAAAGGAGGGGCGCCCCGGAAAGCAGATTGCCCGTCTGGGAACTGTGAATGTTCCCCTTGGTTGCCTCGTGATTGTAGAGTCCGCGGATGAACAGCATCTTCTCGCGATAGGCGGCGAGCGGGTCGAGCACCTTGCCCAGTTCCATGTCACGTCCGACACCTGTGGCCCACCATTCCGTTTTATGGAAGCCGTTACCGGCAAACAGCACCGCCATCCGGACGGGCGGTTGGTTGTGGTTTTCCCCGGTTCCCGGTTCGTCTCCCCACACGGGAAGCGACTCGAACCACGGCAGGGCCATCGTAACGCCCAGTCCACGGAGCAGGCTGCGGCGCGAAAGATGGTGTCGACCTCTGGTCGCAGATCTCATTTCGAGTGGCTCCTCAACAGTACCATCCGAGCGATTCGCCTATTGTCCTCGGCCGACGGGACACTGGCAAGAGAACCGTCATTGGGCGATCGCCGCGAACTCCTGGGGCGTGCGGCGCGGTCGCGCCGGTGGCAGAGCGGGAACTACAGTGATTTTTCCCGCGTTGCCGCCAGACCGCGGTGGAAGCGAAATTGCTCGCTACGGAGAATCACCTCCAACGCCGCCCAGACG
>PADE01000184.1 GCA_002702965.1 Planctomycetaceae bacterium | reverse complement strand
GAGGAGCTTTGGCGAGCAGGGCTTTTGATCTTTGCCCCCCGTCGAGCATCTTGAAGACCTCGTGCGCCTGCTTGGTCTGGTAATAGAACAAGTTCTCCTTGGGCGATTCTTCTCCGTGGCCATAGATGATCGGTCCACCAAACGCCACACCGTCGGACTTCTTGTTCCCACGGTCGGTATTGCCGTCCGCGCGGAGTGTCAGATGCCGCCCGGTCAGGGCGAATTCAAAACGGTCTTCGTGCGGGTTGCCAAAGATCGCCAAGCTGTACTGGCTAAACCCACCCCAGTCGTCGTCCATTTGTTTCATAAAGCGCTCGAAACCTTCTTCCGAGGTGAGGCCGCGGACGATGTCCTTAGTAATTTTCTGTTGTTCTTGGCTGAGTGAATCGATCAGCATCTCGGTGATTCGCCAGTTGGCGTTGACACGTGTGCGGCGTTCATCGCTGAGAGGCAACGCGAGCGTCTTTTGCTGCTCGGCGCTGAACGAGTCGTACAGACGCGTGATTGCGACTTCGGCCTTACTCTTGGGTGAAGGCGCAGCAATCCCGGTCGCGGCGGATGCCGCAATGGCGGCGCCCGCGGTTGCCCCCAGAAAATGACGGCGATTCAAATCGGTCTGGCAATCGGAACAGGGAGTGGAGTCAGTCCGTTTCATAAGAACGTTCCTTGTGCTGTGAAGACAATGAAGCGATAAACCCGCTGTTCGACGCGGAACCGAGTCTAGCCGTGCCGACCTCGCCGCGCGCCCTTAAAAGTACTAGTCTGCAGCGGGGAAGTCAAACTTGTCGTGAGGTGATTGGTAGGCCCCCGATTCTCCCGACCGAGCGGACTCTTGATATAATGCGTCGCCGGGGATGCGCTGTAGTCGTCGAGGCGCGTGATCGTTGGGATTTACCGTAGGGTGACAGATGTCTAGGGCCGAGCAGGAACGCCTAGGGCGGTCGAGGTTGTCGAACCGCAGGGATCGGCATGGCGGCCCATCGACGGATTGGATGCAGGGTCTGGTTGGGCCGCACGGGGTTGCGATTGTGGTGGCCGTGTTGACCTTTTTCGTACCAGTCACGGACACCAGCAGGGCTGATCCACCCAGCCTTCAGTATTTGTTTCCGCCGGGTGGCCAACAAGGTCAAACGGTCGAAGTCAGTTGTTCAGGTTCGTTTCCCCGCTGGCCGGTCGGTGCTTGGAGCGACCGGCCCGGAATCAAGATTGAAGCGATCGCGGACAAGAAACAGAAGTTGAGCGTCACCATCGATCAAGGGGCGGAGTGCGGCTTGTGTTTTGTGCGCATCTACGACGCCCAGGGCGCAACCACGATCCGACCTTTCGCGGTCGGGTCGCTTCCCGAAGCAACCGAACAGGAGCCGAACGACTCTCCCGAAAAACCACACGCGTTGAAAACGTCAACCGTTATCAACGGCAAATTAAACAAGGCGGGAGATGTCGACCATTTCTCGATCGCACTGAAGGAGGGCCAGACGTTGGTTGCTTCGGCGGTTGCCAACACGACGTTCAATTCCCCCATGGATGCGGTCCTGCAGATATGCGATCCGCGCGGGTTCGTGTTAACACACAACGATGACGAGCGCGGTCTCGATCCGCTGACCGCGTATCGTGCTCCCGGCGACGGCCTCTACCTGGTGAGGATTTTTGCCTTTCCGTCAGCTCCCAATTCGACGATCGGATTTGCGGGCGCGGAAACCTATGTGTACCGTTTGACCCTCACGAGTGGAGCGGTTGTCGACCACGCGTTTCCGCTTGCTGTCGAACGGGGTAAGCCCGCTGAATTGTCATTTCACGGCTGGAACTTACCCGCCGAACTGCGGCAGACGCTGCCGGCGACGGAGCGACCGTTCCGGACCGTTTTTCTTCCGCAAACCGCGGGGACGCTACGATTACCCTCGTTCCCTTTTGCCCCGATTGTGGCATTGGATAACGGGGAGGAGCCCGCTGCGCAAGAGATCCATGCACCCGCGGTGATCACCGGCCGCATCGGTATGCCCGCCGAGATCGACCGCTTTGTGATGGACTTTGAGAAGGGTCAAAAGATCGACATCGCGGTGGTGTCGAGAAAGTTGGGATACGCGCTGGACACGGTGCTGAAAGTACGCGACGCCACTGGAAAAATGGTGGCTGAAAATGACGACGCCGGGGGAAGTCCTGATGCCGCTTTGTCATTCACTGCCCCCGAGAGCGGTCGTTACACGCTCGAGGTCGCCGATGTCAACGGCCATGGGGGATTTCGTTTCGTTTATCGTTTGACCGTGATCCCCGCTGCCCCCGACTACCAGCTCAATCTGGCGGCTGATGCTTTTGTGGTTCAGTCGGGAAAGACCGTGGAGATTCCGGTGACCATTGAACGCCGAGAGGGATTCGCTGAGGAAATTGTGATCGAGGCGGTGGGATTGCCCGAGGGAGCGACCGCCGAGGCCGTCACTTCTGGTCCCAAGGGCGACTCCTCCAAATCTGTCAAACTTGTAATACAGGCGGCTCAGAAGGGGGCTTCGGTGCCCTTTTCGGTGACCGGCAAGGCGCGGGATTCTGGCGCGTCGCGTACCGCAACATTCCCCGTCGCTGGGACTTTGAGACGCCTCGGTGAGGTTTGGTTGACCGTGCTACCCTGATGCCCATCGCTACCCTAATGCCTATCGGATGTCGTTTTACGGACCGCGAGGGCGTTGTTTTCTAGGTGTTTCCAGGTTGTTCTTGTATCGAGGCTGCTGACCACTATGCGTAGCGCGCGGGTCCCGGAAGACTTTGGCGAGTGGCTGGACATCCCGAATGCCTCCGAACGATTTCAAGAGGCGCTCGATGTCGCGGCACGGGCGGCGACTGAGGGGATCGAGGTGTATGCCAACTTGGATCACGCCGCGATTTTTACGGATCCGCCTTATCGGGTTGCCGGTCCACTGACGCAGCTGGGTTACGAGGTAGGTTGGGATGCACGCTGCTATCCATCACCCGTCGATGGTTGCGACTATATCAATGTGTCGGCCAAGTTGCCGGCGGATAGCGCTGCGCGGCGTCGCGGTTGGTTTGACCATGTTGCAATCGTGCATCCGGTCGATATTGCGGCCCGCGACCAGATGATCAGCCAAGGCTATGGTAATCCCTTTCTGCACCATCTGACGTGGGGGATCGTACCTCCTGCCCGCCAGGGCAAAGAGGATCTAGCTTACGCGAATCGCGTGATTCCGTACATGGTTGACGTGCGCCGGCGGATGCGAGATGTCATCGGGCAGCCGCCGGGAACCTTGATCTTGGCGTTGCCGTCCGGTGTCGTCTCGCATCGGGATTTTGATAGCTTGTCATCCCATTGGTTGGCCGATGTCTCACCCGACGAAGTGCAGATCGAGAGTATGCAAGGTGGCGGATTTCTGCTTCAGTTTTTTGTATTGACCGGGGGTAGGATCGAAGTGGCGCTGCGCGAGGGAACCACGCAGACTTTTAACCCCAAGAGCGTGGACAAGATCTCGCGCGATGAAATCAGCACCGATCAGGGGGTAGCTCCCGGGACGGGTTGATCGAGTTGTGTCTCCGGTTGTTTTGCGCGCAGCCCGTGTTGTGGCTGCCCGTTACTGTTTTTTCCAAACAGATTTGCGTTGCGGCTCGTCGAGGTACAGAATGATCAACAAGCGTGGTGAATGGCGCCCGNTCCTTTCGCATTTTCTCGGCGGTTGAGAAGCGAGGGTCCAAAAGCGGTGGCCTGTCAGCGGTGAAGCGTCGATCGGTCGGAGACGGTTAACAATAAGGAGCAGGGAATTGGCAGCCAAATACCGTGTGGGCGTCATCGGGCATACAGGAAGGGGAAATTACGGTCACGGCTTGGACACGGTTTGGCTGTCCATGCCGCAAACGCAGATTGTCGGTGTCGCCGATCCCGATGAGGAAGGGCGCGGCAAGGCGGCGAAACGGCTGCGGGCGCCCCGGGCGTTTGCAGACTATCGNGAACTACTGGACAAGACGCGTCCACACATTGTCAGCATCGGCCCCCGCTGGCTTGACCAGCATCGTGACATCGTCGTCGCGACCGCCGAACGCGGTATCCACATGTACCTCGAAAAACCACTGTGTCGCACATTGCAAGAGTCCGATCAGATGGTGTCGGCGTGTCAGCAGCACAACGCAAAACTGGCGCTCGCCTGCCAGACCCGCTACAGTCCCAAGATCCAGGTCATTCGGGACTTGATTCACGATGGCGTGATCGGTCGCGTCCTCGAATTTCGGGGCCGTGGCAAGGAGGACCGCCGGGGCGGAGGCGAGGACCTGTGGGTGTTGGGAACACACATCTTAAACTTGATGAACACTTTTGGAGGCGATCCCCAATGGTGTTTTGCCACCGTGCAACAAGCCGGAGGTCCCGTCACCCGAGAACACGTCAAACCGGGCAAGGAAGAAATCGGTCTGCTGGCGGGGGATACCGTGTGTGCTACGTATGGGATGGATGACGGGGTCACCGGTTACTTTGGGTCCCACCGCAATGTAGCGGGCAACCCTCGCAGGTTTGCCTTACAGATTCTGGGTTCAAAAGGGATTATCGAACTGACCACAGGATATCTTCCCGACGCCGTGCTACTCAACGATTCTTCCTGGTCGCCTGGTCGCAGTGGTAAGACGTGGGTGCCGATCAGTTCCAACGGAGTCGGAAAGGAGGAGACGATTGTGGACCCACAGCACAACTTGGGAAATCTCTCGGCCTGCAACGATTTGATCGACGCGATTGAACAGGACCGCGAGCCCGAGTGCAGCATTTACGAGGGCCGCATGATTGTCGAGATGATTGCCGGGGTTTTTGAAAGCCATCGTCAACGAGCACCAGTCGCGTTGCCTCTCAAGACGCGCGCCAACCCGTTGAGTCTGCTCTAGCCGTCGATCGAGCTCCCCCGGTGCCAAAGTGTCCGGACGGTCCCGAGGAGACGTTTTTCACCCTCACGTAAGACCGCTTCGAGGAACGTGTACCCGGCCCGCCTGCGGTTTTGAGAGAGCCCGTCGTTTCCCGCCAGGGAGGGTCCTTCGAAGCGCGTCCAGCGCGATCGAAAACGAGGTTGCGATCGGTCGTAGACCATCGGCAATCTGGCGCATCTGCAGTGACGATCGCATATTCCATTGCGCCAAAGGGGTTTTCAAACGATTGAGGACCAGCTGGGCATCGCGGGTCGATAACGTCCGGTTTTCGCGGTGACCCGGTTCGATGACTTCCGGCGCATTCTGCTGAGGCGTGCCCCGCGTGTGGCTTTTCGACGGTAAAACCTGATGGGTCTCGCTGGCCGTCCGGGCGACTCGCTTGTTCTCGCGGGGTTCATCTGGAACCAACAAGAGCCACGTCAACGAAGCCGCCAGCGCGCATGCCAAGAGTCCTCGTCGTGTCCGACGGCGGGCGCTGCTTTGCCGAGCGACAGCCGACAAGACCCCAGCCGTCAATCTCGGCGATGTTTCCACGGTCGAGGACAACGCGGTCGTTGCCAGCAGCTGACGCTGAACTTCGAGCACACGTTCACAGTGGAGACAAACAGCGCTGTGCGCGATCAGTTGGTGGTCGTGCTCAGGCGGAAGTCGAGAGTCTAACAGCCGCTGCATGCGCCAATCGAAATCTTTACATCGCATGATGAGGGGTCTCCGTAAGGACCTCACGAGTGAGCAACTGTTGAACCAACTTTCGGCGGGCTCGATGTACCCAGGTCTTGGCGGTTCCGATTGGACAGCCCAAGATCTGCGAGATTTCCAAGTAAGTCATTCCCCGGTCGTGGAACAAGCTGAAGGCAAGTCGATATTCGGTCCGCAGGTTTCGCACCGCCAACGTCACCTCTTCGCTGAGAGCGCGCCCATCTGGTTGGCTGGTGTCCGTGGTGGAAGCTGCTTCGACGAGCCGTTTCATCGGCGGTCGTCGCTTGCGTTTGCCGAGGGCGGTACGACAACGGTTGCTGGCAATCGCAAATAGCCATGGCTCGAAGGCACGGTGTCGATCCCAGCGGTTCAAGTTGTCCAAAACACGGAGGAACGTCTCCTGGGTCGCGTCCTCGGCATCCTGGCGGTGCCCGAGGATGCGGAAGCAAAGTCCGAATACCTGCCCCCGATACCGGTTGACCAACTCCGTGATAGCGTTCTGATCGCCATTCAAACAGGAAGTGACGAGACGCGCAAACACGTTGGACATAAAACCGCGCCGATTTCTGCAGACGGTGAAATAGACTTCCGTGCGATTCGCGGCGTGATTGAAAGAAATGAGGGCCGGTAAGGCGCGTCCTTTGACCTCACTACGTCTGACCTCACTACGTCGCTTGTCAGCGCGGCCGATTTTAGTGGCTCGCTAGAGATTTGGCAATCTCACGGCGGCGGTCGACCGTAGAAGCTACAAGGTGCTCCGTGTTTCATCGACGACTAGCGTCGATTGAAGAACTTCTTGAGCATGTCAGAGGCGGCTTCGCGCGAGTCCGTCGAGTTGACGGGCAGCTTGGATGGGAGCTTCCCAAACTTCTTTTTCTTGTTTTCGGCGGAGGAATCGTCCGACACCGTAGAGTCCTCGTCGGTGTCCTCGGAATCGCTCTCCGCTTCTTCCGTCTCCGCTGGGGCGGCAACTAGCGCATCACGGTCCGTGGTTTCCAGGCGAAACTGCTTGGTTTCTGGCTCCGCCAGTTCTCTGGCGCGAGTCGAGTCATCACCCTCTTGCAACCAGGCTGAGATGTCGGAGTCCTCGATCGCCTCGTCGGCGAACATGGCAGCGGGCTTCTCTTTGTTGGCGACAGCAGGGTTGGCGACAGCAGGGTTGGCGACAGCAGGGTTGGTGACAGCAGGGTTGGCGACAGCAGGCGCCGGTGTCTCGATTTCCAGTCCCACAATCTCGAACGCGAGTTTTCCGACCCGGATCTCGTCACTCTGGGACAACCGAGTGGGTCCTTCGATCACCTCTCCGTTGACGAATGTACCGTTCTTACTTCCTAGGTCGCTGAGCGTGACATCATTCCCGGAAATGGAGAATTCACAGTGGTGCCGACTGATCGACTCACTCTTAGGTCGCAGCTGACAATCTTCACCACGGCCGATAAGGAACTTCGGTTCCTTAAGACGGATTTCGTGCCCTGCGTTTTTTCCGTGGAGCACTCTCAGTTTGATTGCCATAACGTCTTTACCACCGAACGGGCTAGAGAGCACCGGTTGTCGTGTGCCGTGGCGTCCGCTTCGTCACGTAGAACTAGCTAGGACGCAAACGGGATCTCGAGCGGAACACTTTGCGCAAGAGATCAAAACGGCGACGACGCGACGACTCACATGCGAATAAGAGAAAGAAGAATGCGGGAGTCAGTGATGTGAGTCGGTTGAATCCACTTATGATCGTTCATTGTGCACCCCTTGGCGGCCGAATGCAACGGTTGCAGATAGCGTTTCCCAAAACGATTGCCAAGTTGTGTGGATTACACGGGCCGGGGGGGGGGATTCGGATTACGGGACGTCTTCGGGATCCAACAGCGTCGATTTCGCTAAGCGCGCGGGCTCACCGAGGTGCGATTCAAGGAATCTCGCTATCGCCGTTGCGTCCAGGTGTGCGATGCAAACCGTGCGGTGCCCAGAGACGTAATCGCGTCAGTATCTTCCGATGTGACCGCAATCTCATCCGCCGTGGCGTTCCAGCGGTCCAAGATCCCATCGCACCAGCAGCGGCTGAGTTCGTGCGGGTCGATCTTGCAGCCGGTCGTTTGGTCGATTCCGGCCAGTTCCGGCGCCGATGATGACGTTGTTAGCAGGATACTGCCGTGTTGCAGAATGCTACCTGAGGACCGCCGTTGGGCGCTGCCCGCAATCTTGCTGTCGGCGACCACTACGTCTCCGGGCGCGCGGCGCTGAAAGCAGAGGAATGCCGCATCGTCACGGTGGTCTGGATCACATAGGGTGGCCGTTACCGACCATTCGCAGAGGGCGTCAACCAGCGCGCGATGGAGGTCGTAAAAAAAGTCCGCGGCAGTGGAGCTGAACCGGTTTCGAACAGGCGTGGCCAGGCTGTAGGTGAGTTCGCGGTCGTGTACGATCGCTCCGCCCCCACTGGCGCGGCGGACAACGGGACAACCCTGACTGGCACGGTGGCCAGCTCGGTCGGCAAGGTGTTGGAAATAACCGATGGACAATGTCGGTTCGGCCCAGAAATAGAACCGCAACACGGGAACTCCACGCGTTGCAGCAGTCTGCAATAGCCACTCGTCCACGGCCATATTCCACCAGCCACTCGCTGGTGCGTCTCTCAACAGGTGTAGTCGGTTCATAACAAGGTCGGGTCGGGTCGGCTTGAGGGCATGCCGTCGTCACGTTGGTTTACCCGACATCCCGCGCTGTGCGGAGCACGCGATGGGATGCCGGTACGGACGGCGTCGGTTGGCAGCGAGCGTCTACGATCCACAAGTGAGGAGCCATCTCGACCGCCGAGCGTTTGATTTGAAAGTCCGCTCGCCGGGTTGAGATTAGATCACTGTCGAGGAAAAGCCGAATCAGTGTTTCGGTTTCTCCTCCGTATCTGGGCGCGACCATTTGAGCCTGGGCTTGCGCGCCGCCGCGACCTCATCTGGACGGCTGGTGAATGTCGAATGGGGAGTTTCATGAAGCAGTTCCGGCGTTTCTTCGGTAATACGAAAGAGCGCCTCGGCGAACGCGTCCAGCGTCTCTTTGCTCTCCGTTTCGGTGGGTTCGATCATTAAGCACTCGGGAACCGTCAACGGAAAGTAAACCGTCGGGGCGTGGAATCCGTAATCGAGCAGACGTTTTCCCAGATCCATGGCGGTCACGCCGGTGCGTTTCTTCAAGTCGTCAGCGGTGGCGACAAACTCGTGCATACACCGGTGGCCATGGGGCACTGGGAGGATGTGGCGCACACGGCTGAGGAGGTAATTGGCGTTCAGAACGGCGTTTTCGGATACGCGACGCAACCCGTCCGAACCGTGTGACAGGATATAGCAATACGCACGAACAAGCACGCCGACGTTGCCGAAGAAGCTTCGCACTCGGCCGATCGAGCGCGGACGATTGTCTGCGAGTCGAAACTGATTTCCGTCGCGTTCAACGACCGGTGTGGGTAGGTACGCTCCCAGCGCGTCGCGGACGCAAATGGGCCCGGCGCCGGGGCCTCCTCCTCCGTGTGGCCCGCTGAACGTCTTGTGGGGATTGAAGTGCATCATGTCAGCGCCGAAGTCACCGGGCCGCGTGATTCCCATGATCGCGTTCATGTTGGCCCCGTCGAGATAAATCAGCCCCCCGACCTGGTGTACCAGGTCTGCGATCTCGTTCACTTGCTGGTCGAACAACCCCAGTGTATTGGGGTTGGTGATCATGAACACCGCAGCCTGCTCGTCGAGTTTAGAACGCAAATCGCCGATGTCGACCAGCCCGCTCTCCGAACTTTTGACCATCACCGAATCAAATCCGGCCATTCGCGCACTGGCCGGGTTCGTGCCGTGAGCCGAATCGGGCGCGAGTACTTTCGTACGAGATTCACCCAGTTCTCGAAAGTGAGCACCGGCAACCATCAACGCGGTAAGTTCTCCATGGGCTCCAGCTGCTGGTTGCAGCGAGACCGCGGGCAGGCCAGAGATTTCTGCCAGTATCTCTTGGAGTTCACACAGCAGCCGTAACATCCCCTGTAACGTACTCTCGGGTTGGTAGGGGTGCAGATCGACGATGCCAGGCAATGAGGCGAGACGTTCGTTGCGTTTCGGGTTGTACTTCATCGTGCACGACCCGAGCGGGTAGAAGTGGGTGTCTACCGACATGTTAAGTGTTGACAAGTTAGTGAAGTGGCGAATTACTTCGGGCTCGGCTATTTCCGGCAGCGGAGGCAGTGCGGCGGCTTGCGCTTCGGTTGGCAACAGTTCCGCGACGTCGCGCTGTGGCACATCGCATGGGGGAAGTTGCGTTCCGCGCCGCCCGGGTTTGGAAAGCTCGAACAGAGGTTGTGTGGCGAGTCGATTACGCATGGATGGTCGTGGGTTGNTGCNCGCTGGCGAGGNAGGACGCCAACGCATCGATTTCGTNTTTGGTTCGCTGCTCGGTGACCGTTACCAAGAAGCAGTCGCTCAGTTCTGGGTACCAGCGGGCCAGTGGAATGCCTGCCAGCATTCCGTGTCCGACCGCTTCGTCAAGCAGCGAGGCGACCCGATCGTTGCTGTCACGGACGACGAATTCCTTGAAAATGGGTCGCTCGAATGCCGCTGAAAAACGATCGTTTTCGGTAATCTGACGACGCGCATAGTCGGCTTTTTGGAGGCACAATTCGGCGGTGTCTCTCAATCCCTGCGGGCCGATTGCCGCCAGGTACACCGCCGCGCGGAGCGCGAACAGGCCCTGGTTCGTGCAGATGTTGCTGGTCGCTTTCTCGCGGCGGATATGCTGCTCTCGCGTCTGCAGTGTGAGGACCCAGCAGCGGCGTCCCCGACGGTCGACGGTTTCTCCACCGATTCGGCCGNGTAACCTCCGTACAAACTTCTCCCGGCAAGCCATGATTCCCAGATACGGTCCGCCGTACTGCATCGGTGTTCCGAGGGACTGGCCTTCGGCGACTGCAATGTCCGCACCGTAGTCTCCGGGGCGTTGCAATAATCCGAGGCTGATCGGATCATAGGAGACGACCAGCAAAGCGCCTTGGTCATGAGTAATCCGGGCGATGTCAGCCATCGGTTCCACGGCCCCAAAGAAATTGGGGTGCTGTACCAACACGCAAGCGGTTTCTTCATCGACCACCGATTCCAGCGCTTCGAGTGATGTCACTCCGTGTTCAGCGCCGACTGTGACGAGTTCGGTGTTGAGGGCGGCGAGATAGGTTTGCAGGATCTGGCGGTACTCGGGGTGGAGGCTAGTCGGAACGACTACTTTACGGTCCCGCTTGGTGGCGCTCATGCCCATTAAGACCGCTTCCGCCGCCGCATTGCCACCGTCGTACAGACTGGCGTTTGAGACATCCATCCCCGTCAGCTGGCAAATCAGCGTCTGGTATTCAAACATCACCTGCAGATTGCCCTGAGAGACCTCAGGTTGATAAGGGGTATACGAGGTATAAAACTCACCTCGCGATGCGATGGCGTCTACGACGGCGGGGACAAAGTGGTCGTAACTTCCGCCACCGAGAAAGCAGACGCTGTCGCCACGATGGCGATTTTGCGCTGCCAGACCGGCGAGGTGTTGGGTCAACTCCAGTTCGCCGAGAGCTGGCGGCAAATCGAGCGGCCGCTGCAGTCGAATCTCTTCGGGTATTTGTTCGAACAGATCATCGATCGATGCAACTCCGATCGCATCGAGCATGTCCTGTTGGTCTTGATCCGTGTTGTATAGATAAGCCATTGACACCAGTTCCTCCCTGCGATCGCCAGCTTGGCCGGGCGATTCGGCGTCGGGTTGATTCAAGAGAGATTATGCGTGGGCGGTGGGACATTNTGGCGTTTCGTTGCTTCGGCTCGCGAATGCTATCCGTTTGCATTGTTCTGTGGGTCGAAGTTCTTGTTTGCCACGGGCCGGTGCTCACCTGTGGGTCCGCTTGTAGCTATCCCTCTTCGGCACACTGTTTCTGATAGGCCTGGAAATCGAGCAGCGGCCCCAGCGACGAGTCATCGCTGACGAGCAGCCGAATGATCCACCCCGCCCCGTATGGATCCTCGCTGAGCGTGTCCAAGTTATCCGGCAAGTCGCGGTTCACTTCGACGATTTTTCCGGAAACCGGGGAGTACAGTGAGCTGACCGCCTTGACCGATTCAACCTCACCAAATTCATCCCCAGCGCTGATCTCCGCGCCCGGTTCGGGCAATTCCATAAAGACTAAATCGGTCAACTGATCGACGGCGAATTGGGAGATGCCGACCGTGGCGATTTTGTCTGGTCCCTGGTCCGAGATCGAGACCCACTCGTGGGTTTCACAGTAAAGCAATTCCTCCGGATTCACGTTCGCATCCTCACTTGCGGTGTCGAGAATAAAAGGGGAGCCCGATCAGCGTTGCCGATGTCGGTTTACCCCGGATGTCCACTTTCAATGGTCGATCCGACTCGGCGTAGTCGGCTTCCACATAAGCCATCGCGATCGGTTTCTGCAATGTCGGAGAGAACGTCCCACTCGTGACCGTTCCCACGTTTTGGTCTCCCGATAGGACCGTGTAGTTTTCGCGGGGAACACGGCGGCCCGACAATTCCAATCCGACNCGCCGCAGGCTGCCGGGATGATCGTGCAGACGGACCAGTTCACCGTGGCCGACAAAGGTCCGTCCGGTGAGGTTGACGGCGAAGCCGAGGCCGGCCTGGAAGGGATCGATCTGTTCGCTCAACTCGTGTCCGTAGAGGGGCATTCCTGCTTCCAGTCGCAGGGTGTCGCGAGCTCCCAGTCCGGCAGCTCGGCATCCGTGATCTCGTCCGGCGAGCAGCAGATTGTTCCAGACCTGGCCTGCATCAGCCGCCGTGACGATCAACTCGCAGCCGTCTTCGCCAGTGTAGCCCGTGCGGCTAACGATACACGGTTTCTTCATCTGACGGGTGACGGTACCGGTGTAGTATTTGAGCGCCGAGGCATGGGAATCGAGCAGTGGGTCAACGATGTCCAGGGCCGCAGGGCCCTGGACCGCGATCATCGCGGTGTCACAGGTGCGATCTTGCAGCGTTACATCGGGAAACGCTTCCAACTGCGTCCTGGTCCAGGTGACGATCTTGTCGCGGTTGGACGCGTTGACAACCAACAGAAAGTAACGGTCGCCATGGGGTGATTCGAGATGGTAGACGAGTACATCGTCCAAGATTCCGCCAGCATGATTAGTTACCAGCGAGTAACGAATTTGACCGATCGACATGTCGGTGACACGTCGCGTCAACAGATGGTCCAGAAATCTGGCGGCGTCGGGGCCGTCGAATCGTAAACGTCCCATGTGCGAGATGTCGAAAACGGTTGCGGCGGTTCTTGTCGCCACGTGTTCATCGACAATCGATGTGTATTGGACGGGCATCGACCAACCGGCGAAATCGACCAGTCTCGCACCCTGGTCCGTGTGCCATGCATGGAGCGGGGTGTGGGCAAGCGTTGTCGTCATGCCGAATCAATGGCCTCACACCAGGAGCGGACAGTCGTGACCGGACGTACTTTTCGAGCGCGCCGTCGGAGGAATCCGCGGATGGGATCTCTGAGGTGTGTTCACCGAATCCCCACACGTTGCACGACATCGGCTCCTGCCGATTTCCAGACAACTACCGAGTTTTTCACCGAGGTGACGCACCGAGAACTCCAATCGCTCGGCATTCTAACCGATCACCCAGTGGTTAAAAGGGTAGCCGCATCGACCCCCACCCAGACGATTCAATTAGACTGGTCGGTGATACACCAGAGATGGTGCGAAGTCCTCAGATACAGGTCTCCCGCGGCGATCGATGGTGACGCAAAGATCGCTTCACCGATGTTGTTTCGTGAGATCTGTTGAAATCGGCCGACGTGGGCCCGAATGACCGTGACCTGGCCACTTTCGTTGGCGAAGTAGATGTGATCGCGGCTTGCTACCGGCGACGCGGTGTAGCCACCGGGAAGACGTTTCTGCCAGATTCGTTTTCCGTTTGCGGCTGCCAGGCAGGTCGTGATTCCCTGATCGTCGACCAAATAATAGTAATTGCCAACTAGAATTGCGGACGGAACAAAGGGCGCTCCACGCGGATTGGCCCATTCGACATGACTCTGAGTGACGTCGCCGCGCCCACCCGGACGGATCGCCAGGGAGGGCCCCTTCGGGCCACTGACGGCGTAGATCAGCCCGTGACCGAAAACGGGTGTGGGAATGCATTCGTTACGCATTCCCGTTACTGTCCACAGTGGTGCGCCGGTTTTGGGATCGAGCCCTTCGACACGCTCCGAACCGCAAACCACTAACTCTTGTTCATCGCCATCGGCTACCGGCACCAGTCGCGGCGATGCCCAAGACAGCCAGGAGTTCGGGCGATCCCGCTTCCAGCGGTTGGAGCCGGTATTCTTGTCCAACGCGACGATGTAAGAATCTCCGTGGTGATCGCACTGTAGAACCAAGTAGTCTTGGTACAAGATCGGTGAACTGGTAGCGGAAAAACGGTTTTCAAACTTTCCGTATTCGGTTGCCAGCGAGCGGTGCCAGATGAGCACCCCATTCAGATCGACACAGAACACATCACCCGTTCCGAAGAACGCATACAAATGGTCTCCGTCGGTTAAGGGAGTGGGGCTCGCCATGCTGCTTTTCGTACCGTGGTAGCGAGTCGGTGCGGTTCCCCACAAGCGTCGATGCCAGATGACTTTACCGTCTCGCCGCGACAGACAAATGACGTGTAGTTCGTTTAAGGCCACACCATCGGATGCGGTGATGAAAACGCGGTCTTGCCAGATGACGGGGCTGGAGATCCCCGATCCGGGCAGTGCGACCTTCCAACGTACACCTTCGTCAGAGGACCATTGGGTGGCGATGTTCGGTTCGTCCGCAACACCATTGGAATCTGGCCCTCGCCATTGTGGCCACTGCCCGGCGCTGACGTGTAGACACAGTGTCTGCAGCACCGAGCAGCAAACGGTTGCCGTCAACGCGACGCGGTCACGATTTCTGCGAGCGGGCTTCGTGTAACGGGTCATGGGATGTTTTCCGGGTCCGTTCGGGCGGGAATGTCACGCGATGGTGTGTTCGCGATGCCATCGGTTGTCAGGTTGTTGTTGTGATGTGCGCCGCTGCGGTTGTGCCGTCGTGTATATGTCAGGGGGGATCGGCTCGCTGCGCGCCATCGTCGCGGATTTCCATCCAGCCGGTCGGTTGACATGGACAGACGTGTTTCTACGCGCGACCACAACTTCCACCATCCTCATCGGTTGCCACCTTTGAGATCCAGTTAGGGTGCCGAGTCACTAGCTGTCCGCGGCTTCAGACCGACCGCTGCGCCGGTGGAATCGCAGAAGCGCAACTGCAAAGACCAGTTGTTCGAGACGGCCGGATCCTTGTGCTGGGGACCCTGGCAGACTTTGACCAGAATCGGGTTGATTCCCTTTTGAAGTGAAACAGTTGCGGTAAACCGATCCAGACGGGTTCCGTTTAACCACTGCCGCTGCGCCAGAACCAGGCGACCGCCGATCCATACGATCAGGTTGTCATCCGCCCCGCACCGAAGTTGTACCTTTTGGTTCCGCGGCGAGATCAACTCGGTATAGGCGTAGCCGACTGCCTCTTTGACCGGCGCGATGGCTTGTACGAGGTTAATTTGTCCCAGCCGATCACCGGTTTCGAATCGTTTCCAACGAATGGGATTCCCGTCTTGTCCGACGTATGACGCCCGTAGGTCGACCGCCGACTCGGGTGGGAAACGGAGATCAAATCCGCTTTTGCCGGGGGCGTCAAAGGGACCGAGAAGGTGCCAACGGGTCACGAATCCCATATGTTTCACAATGCTGACGTCGACGCCCAGGGATTTCAGGCCGTCGGCCGCTGCGCGGACCTGATCTTCTCGTCGCGCACTCTGAAAGGCGTCCTGAAAAAACTTGCGTGCAGCGATCGGCTGTTCGTCTTGTCGGGCCTTGTGCGCCGCGCTTAAGGCAATCGCGACGGCCTCGTCGCGAAATTCGGGATCACTCAATTGCATCGGCAGCCAGCTTGGCCGGAAGCCTGGCTCAAAGCGGTCGAGAAATGAGAGCGACAACCGCCGGAGCCTACCCTGGCGATCCGTGTCACGGACAAAATCCCGGAACACGGCCAGCGGGAGCTGTGGCGCGGCTTGTTCCAACTCA
>PADE01000183.1 GCA_002702965.1 Planctomycetaceae bacterium | reverse complement strand
CGTTTATCAGCGAACCTTGCCTTGTCATGGCGTGCCGTATCTATCGCCCGGACAAGAGGTTTCTTGAAAAAAGGCACCGATATGGCCTGTACCTAACCGACGATGCACGCACCGCCTATTGGAAACTGGACGGCAAAGTAATGGATTTCTTCGACATCACTGGCTATTTCGATTC
Source organism: Planctomycetaceae bacterium (assembly GCA_002702965.1). Taxonomy (GTDB): domain Bacteria; phylum Planctomycetota; class Planctomycetia; order Pirellulales; family Pirellulaceae; genus UBA9264. Next base: position 30,873 of record PADE01000183.1, on the reverse strand, counting down.
CAGTCCTGCGTGTGCCAAAGACGGCCTCTACCTCACGATTGCGGCCGCCGGGATCTATCAAAAGAACGTCTGGAAAGTCGACGATGTAGGAATCTACACGTCCGCAAAGTCCGCTGGCCGCCGGGAGTCTAAGGCCTTTGGCCACAATGGAAGTCCTCATCCCGATCGCCCAAACCCGCAGATCCGATGACGTCGCCGACCTTGTGGTGCATTTGACCCCTGGTCACGCCGGCGGTCATGGAGGCGAGGCGGGTATCTGCTCACCGGGTGCAACGCCCAGCCCCAAAAAACGGCCTCCACGACACGTGACTGAAACGGTGACCGCAGCGGCGATTTCACTGTGGGCACCGCTGGTGGTTGTCCGGCGCCTGCCAACAGTCTCGCGCTGAAGACCGCGCATCCTGGCGACAACGATGTCAATTGTCCGCCATCTTCAATTGAACAGATTCGCGGCCATCTATCGTCGAGCGACCCTCAGATAGAGGCGCTGCAGGAAGCTGACCCAGACCGCTGAGCCAATCAGTCCCCCGAGTATCCACAGAGGCCACAGGGTTCCACCGGCCTCTGCCACCCAGTACGCCTTGGAGGCACAATAGGGTGGGTAGATCGCAGCGAGCCACTGCCAGGGCTCCGGCAGGAAATAGGCGCCGGTGGCAAATGCTGGACCAGCACCAAACAACTTAATGTAGGCAAACGCCTGAACCTTGTTGTCAGACACGGCTGCCGTCAGGAGTGCGAAGATCAGTGCCCAAGGGGCGGCGGCGAGACCGACCGCAATGAGCGCGGGCCACGGTGGCAACGCCAATCCGATGATCGCGCCCTGAACAACCGTCAACGCCCCGGATGTGACAAACATCACAACGCCTACCACGGCCAGGTAGCTCGTCAAAGGATTGGGTGACACCAACAACGCTTTGACCGTGCCGTCTTCTCGACTCTCCAGCAGCAGGAAAGCACCGATGATGCCGGGAAGTAGCGGCGCCAATTGGACAATAAAGTAACTGACTAGTAATGGATGATACGGAGTGAGGTCGAATTTCCACTCAACTGCTACGCCGGTTGTAATCGCGGGCAGGATCCAGCGCATGAGGACCGTGATCGCAAGGATGTAAGCGGAAATTCCAATCAGGAACNGGTCTCGGCGCAGCCGCAGCACATCTGTTCTCAGCATGCCGCGGACAGCCGTGACAGATGGAAGCGTGGCCGGTAGCATCGCTCAGCCCTCCTGAAGTCCAATGAAATGTGCAAACCGACGTTGGGCCCAGAAAAATGCCACGACGACTGAAACCAGGGAAACGAGAACAGCGTACGCCCATTGCCAGAGCACAAGCGTTTCGGTCGCCCCGAGCATCAACAACAACGAACCGTGTGTCGGGATGAGATACCAGATGGGCCCCGAACCCGATATGACGTAGAACATCGGCAATTCCATGATCACAGTCACAATCATCGCGCCGGGAAACAAGAACCCGGTTACCGAGTCGTGCGACGCCACTTGCCCCAGGCTCACAAGCGTGTAGGTCACTCCCAAGGAAACAACTCCGAAGATCAGCGGGGCCGGGTTCAACGGGACACCGAAGAAAGCAACGAAATAGACGATCGCGCTTTCAATCAGGGCAAATGAAGTAAGTGTGATCACTTTGGACGTGATGTAGGCCGTCGATGTCAGTGGTGTTGTGCGCAGCGCCTGCAGCGTGCCTTCGCTCTTTTCCAGCAGCACGAGCGAGGCGGCAAAGAAATAGGTCGTTCCACCGATCCCGATCAGATAGAAAACGGCCAGAACGTTTCCGGCATAGTTAGGATTGACGAAGTAACGCCCGGCAAACCCGAATAGCAACGCCACCGCGATACCAATGGCATAGAGCTTGCTGCGCGCCTGCAGCCGTACGTCGAGCTTGAGCGTCGCTGGGAGCGTACTCATTGCAGCGATCTCCCAGTGACCTGCACAAACACGTCTTCGAGTGTGGCCTCCAATGAGTGAATCGTCGCGAGTCCGTCGCGACGCAAAGCATCGAGGAATGCGGGATTCTCAGCCAGGCCATCGAGAGAGAACCGCTCCGCGCCGTTACCAGTGCTTTCACCGTCAGTGCCTTCCCAGCGAACTTCCACTTCGCGGGTACCGTAGCGACGACGCAAGGCGGCGGGCGAATCGATCGCTGCGATCTGTCCATCGATGATGAACGCAACGCGATCGCAAACGACTTCGGCCGTCGTCATGTCATGCGTGGTAACCACCGTGGTGACGCCAAGCTCTTTCCGCTGTTTGATGATCTCGCGGATGCGTACCGAATTCACGGGGTCGAGCCCCACGGTAGGCTCGTCGAGGAACCACAGTTGAGGGCGATGCAATAGGCTGCGGGCAAAATTCAAGCGGCCTTTCATCCCTTTCGAGAACTCACCGACCTTCTTGTCGATGTGCTCTTCGAGGCCCACGATCGATAAGACGTCTTCCACCGTGTCCGCATTGCCGTCGTAGAGCGAGCGGAAATACTCCAGGTTTTCTCGGGCGGACAACTTGAGGTAGTGATTGGGAGCCTCGAAACTGACGCCGATCGATCTGTACAAGTCGACACCCCATTTTGCCAGCGGGCGGTCCAGGACTTGAACCTGACCTCGCCAGCCTTGAATGAGGCCGATCAAGATATTTTGTGTGGTCGTCTTTCCGGCGCCGCTGGGACCGAGAAAGCCAAACACCTCTCCTTTCTCGACGTCGAATGAGAGTTCCCGAACGGCTGGAGACGACCCGCTGGGGTAGATGTACGTTAAACCCTCGACACAAATCATTGGTGACCTTCATTCTTGGTTGCGGCGTAATTCGTCAACCGTCAGTGGCCGATCGTAAATCCTGAAGGCATGCAACTCGCCCTGGAACGCCCCGCTGGCAGCGGCTTTGCGCACCAGTGCGCCGATGCTGATCAAGAGCTTCTCACGACTGCCGCTCTTCTTGATCGTGTAGTGAAACAGTGAACCGTCATCGCCCGTTTCGGTCTGTTTGCTGAAGCGATGGCCGTCGCGATAGAACGTGCCGTGTCCGTGTCGCATGACGTATGCGATCTGCTGGAGATCCGTTGCGAACGGCCGCGGATCGCTCTGGGCGTGGACTGTGACGGAGTATTCCATGCGATCGAGCTTCACTCGCTGGTCGCTGTACAGAACTTGGGGCGACGATGCGAGGTTGCGCTGGTCATAGGCGATGCGAAATCCTTCGACGCCACGTCCCGCACACGCGACGAGCGTCGGCATGCCGCCTTGCTGCTTCGGTTTGAGGATCAATTCAATCGTGCCGTTCTTGTCGAGGGCCGCGAGCCGCTTATCGAGTGGGACGTGAATCCACGCGCCGCCGCTCAGCACAAGCGAGGATTTCTTCGCTTCATAATCGACGTTGGGTCGAGCAACTTGTTGCAGGATGGCTGACGTTTTGAATCGTTTCAGATGCTGCAAGTCACGCTTCACTTTCGCAGCGGGCTTTGCGTCAGGATGCCACTTGATCAACACGGCGGCGCCCTTCAGATAGTGGCCGTAGGCTGAGATCACGTGGCCGTCGGCAAGTGCGACCGCAGCGATGTGTCCGCACTTCCCATCGACCCAGTAACCGTCTTCGCGTTCGTAACGCCAGGCGTCGAGTTCGTAGCGACGGTCAAGATTCCAGGTTTTGCCATTGTCGTGGCTAATCAACGCATCGCAGCCGCGGCGGTCACTGGCCCACTTCAGGCCGTCAACGTCGTCGCGCACAACCATCGTGCAGACGAGATCATTGTTTGGCAGCCGTTGTAGATTGGCGTGATGGCGGCCGGCGTAGTACAGAATGTTCATCTTCGACCACGTCTTGCCATCATCCTTCGAGATGCTGATGGCGGTGCCTTCCAAGCTGTCGTCGTGCGGTCCGTCAAAGAAGCTTGGCGGCATGTCGCTGCGCAACGCGGCAACCAGGTCGCCGTTGGCCGCGCGGACGATCGCTCCTTCGCTCACGCCGCGAAGCCACGTCTTGCCACCATGCTGCATCGTGAACTTCCACTGAGTCGGGCTCAGTTCGTCAATCCACTTGCGGCCGCCATCAACCGAGCGGCGAAACACAACGGTGGCGTCATCGCGCGGATGCTTCTTTCCGGGCGCGTAGTGCCAGCCCAGCTCAAGAATCGCTTTGACCTTGCCCGCTTTGTCCCGATCGACCCAGGCATTGCCTTCCAGATGAAACGGCCGGCCTTTGCGCGTCTTTGGATGCTCGACGCTATCCTTCCACGTGCGGCCGTAGTCATGGCTGAAGTACCGGCGCCCGGCGACGAACGACAATGTGCCACCTCCGAGGTACGTCAACAACATCGGCCGACCGTTGGCTCCAGGGATCTCGCGAAAGTCCGTCCAGGTATCGCCATTATCGCGGCTGAAAGCAATCACCGGCTTGGTCGCTTTCCCTTCAGCGCTACATTGCAGCGCGATTTCGCCGTTGTCCATCCGCACCAAACCAAACGGCATGGTCATGTTGGCGGTCGGGTGCCGGATCGCTTGAATCTTCGCCGGCCGCGAAACCCAACCGCCGCGACCGTCTCCCTGCAACACACGATGATCGAGCCAGCCCGTGCGCTTCGCCAGCGGAGTCTTCTTCGGCGGAGCCGAGGTCGTCGGGCGAACCACCGCATCGATGCCACTTGGTGACAGGTCGTCAATGCGTCCATTCGAGTCGGGCAGGCTGCCGCGTCCGAAGTCGTAATTGAGCAGAAGTCCCCGTGAGTCGACCGCGCTGTCCTGATCTGCCTTCTTTCTCACCAACCGAAAGGAAGTCATCACGATCGATTGGTCGGTCTTGCCGTAGGCGTCGTCGCCGCCGACATGGCCGAAGATGAAGATGCGACCGTCGTCAGACTGGATCGCGCGAGGGTAATAGGCCGTGCCGGGTACGTTGAGCTTGCGCCACGACTTTCCGGCGTCGGTGGTGTAGTGGATGCCGGTCGTGGCAACGTGCAGAATGGGGCCCTCGCGAGTCGCCAGGATGTCGGGGTGGCCGCTGTGCGGGAAAGGCGCGGGCCCCACTTCGCGAGGAACCCAGGTGTTGCCGGACTTCTTCAACAAGCCTTGCCAACGCACCTCGCGACGCTTGCCCGACGGCGCAATGCGTCGGAAGACGCACAGCAAGTCTCCGTTGGGCAACTCCGCCGCATCAAACTCCTCACCGCCCCAGTCTTGGCGATGCGGCTGCGGGACGACTTGAATCGGGCCAGCCCACGTTTTGCCTTTGTCGCTGGAAACCATCAGCAGCGGCTCGAACAGACCGTTGTACTTGGCTCGCGTGCGGCTGTTCGCCGGAACGTTTGCCACTCCACCGAGCACGATCAACCGCCCGTCGCTGAGCACACGAATCCGCTTGGGCCAGGCCGAGAACTTCGCGGGGTCCAGCAANACCTCCGGCTTGCCCCANGTCTTTGAGCCGTCGGCCGATCGTTGCAGGTATCCCGTACGNGGCAACTCTGGGTTGTACGGCAGATAATANCCCCACACTCCGCGAATNATCGTACCGTCNGNGAGTGCCGTTTGAGCTTCGCCGGTNATTCCGTTCATGCACGACTTGAANGGATCTGCGCTNACTTNCTGCCAGGTCTTGCCATCGTCACNTGAACGNAGATGGACNTTNCGTAGATCGAGACCAGTCATGTCATAGCCGGGACGGCCNGCGGGTGGCCAGGACAACTTGTGCTGCACGTCTTTGGGNGCGCGNGTGCGNCCTTTCACTGGTCCGGTCGCTTGCGTGAAGCAAACCATCAGNCTGCCATCCGGCATGGTCCACGCCCCCGCCCAACTGGTGAACCCNGGNGTCTGCGGCGAGTGATAGATCGACCGCCGCGCGTNCTCGNCGGCCTNGAAGTNTGCGGCGTTCNCNGGGGCCGTNACAAAGAAGCANGCCAAAAGGGCGATGGGTGTGATCCAAGTAGTTGGCTTTGGAGCGGCATTCATTGGACAGCTCGTGGTTGAAGAAGCGAGTCGGTTCCACTGCGACCATTGTGCAGACGACAATGGCCTGTGAGCGGGCGTTGATGTGCGCCGCGCTCAATGCAGCATGGGACGCCCCGGCCAGAATAGCCCGTTGCCACAATTTCCAAACGCTGAACGAACGACGGTCGAGGCTCATTCGCCTTTGCGGCTTTGAACGATATTGTCCATCACCATCGCGACAAGTAAAAGCCGAAGTCGTCACGTGCACTCGCAAAGAGGCCCATCTCCAATCCCTGATCGAGAATATCGCGAGAACCAAACCGGGAAGCATGGATTTCGCCCGCGAACTCAAACGGCTCTACGACGAGGATTGGGATTTCAAACGCATCGCCCGAATCGCCTGTAAAAGCGAGCACTACAGGCGCACGCACCGACTGGCAAGAAACGACAAAAGCCCCTGACAGGCAGGGGCTGATGCGAAACCGTGCGACTTCTGACGTCGTCGCGGCTGAGGCCTGTGTGGCGGGGACAGGATTCCAGCGAGAGCCGTTTGCCCCGGGAAACAGGCACCTTGCCCCCACGGGCGCTGCAAAAAGCGGTGCATCTGATGCAGCCAATCAAGTCGTTGATGCGGAGCTGCTTGAGGTGGTCGACGCCTGGCCCGAATTATCTGACGCACTCAAGAACGGCATCCTGGCGATGGTGCGGGCGGTGAGGGTAAGGGGGGTGCATCGTTGTGCACGGTAACGCAGCGAGTCGCAACGTCTCAGCGCTCGCCTGCCGCAGGCGCTTTCACAGACCAGCACTGCTCTGAGTCTACATCCTCTGCATGGTTTCGGAGTGCCATCCAGGGGATGTAGATCCACCGGGGTTACATCAGGTGCCGGAGGTGATGCGAATGCATTGGCTGTTCTAGGTTGAAAAGGTGATCGGAGTCACATGGCTCTTTGCCTACCTCGGTGTTTTCACCTTAGTAGCCTTATACGGGCCGAAAATTGATGAGGGAACCGGTTTTGCAGCGTTTTGCGCTTTCTTCCTTGTTTCAAAGCTGCTGCGAGATGCCTGGCGTCTGATGAGACGCAAATGGTATCCCTCCGAAGACAGCGGCAGTCGTGATGATTGGATCGATGATCGACGATAGAAACGAGTGGTGGCCCTGGAAGGGCTGCACTACAGAACGCATCGAGCACGGGTACCGGACAGGAGCCGTATCGGAATAGTCAGGTTCCGTCCCAACACGTATGCGAAGCCCAGACCAAGCACGAGGGCCACGACGACGAGTGCTGTGACGGTCGCGTAGGCGTTCGCGCAAACGGCCTCGGCCTCAGCGATCTGACGGCGCCCTTCCACCAGGCCCGTCGCCGCGAATTTGTGCGAGGACGACTCGATTTTGTGCGCCGCGCCTCGAAAGAGGCTGGTGCGTTCGTCAATGTCTCCGGAAATACGCGCGACTTTGTACAAGCCAGTGAGATACGCATCGAGCAGTTCCAGTATGGCCAATCGCGACTCGTCTTCGGGCAACGCTGTCTCAATCTCGCGTCTCAACTGCGCGGCGGTCTCTTGCGTGTGCTCGATGTAGGTGTTGTCACCTCGTAAGAGGTAGTCCTTTTCGTGGCGCCGCAGTTGGAGCAGTGTCGTCTGGCTAGCAACCAGGTCCTCACTGTTCTGAATCTTCGCTTCCAGCTTGTGGACGGCAGTTCGGAACTGTCCCACGCCGCCGGTGTCTTTGACTCCCATCGTCTGGATGAGTTCGACGAGTTGGCCGAATTCATCTCTGTAGGTCTCGATCATCCCGCGCAGGTCTGTAAGCTCCTGTGCGAAGTGTCCGGCCTCCGACGGCGGGTGCTCCTGGATTTCCTTGTCAAGCTCACTCGTCAGCTTGAAGAGCTCCGCAATACTCGCCGCGTTCGCCGTCACATAGGTCGACCGCGCCTGCTCAACGCCTTCGCTGCGCCAGCGGAGCAGGAAGTCCTTTTCCCGCCGTCGAGCCTGTAACAGCGAGACTTCGACCTGATTCGCCAGACGCTCGATTTTGAGCCCGTGGTCGATGGCACCTTTCAGACGGTTCGCCACTCGATGAAGGCCCAGCGCGCCGGCGGCTCCCGTAAGCAGGGCGAGCACGCCAATCGTCAGAGTCGCCGCGAGGCCAAACCGACGCAGGCGACGAATCCGGTCCATTCGGGAATCGCGTTCCGTCGCGAAATCCTGAATGGATGTGATCAGAGCGACGTGATCGGGGTCGGCTGCGTCCAGTAGAGTCAGGGCCAGGTCGAAGTCGCCCCGGTCGCAAGCGGTACGAGCGTAGTCACGTCGAGTTTCGTTCAAACCCTCTGCCGCTCGTACATTGCCCGGCCATTGTTCCAGCGCTGTCTCGAAGCCAAATCTCGCCCGGCTGAACTCGTCATACCCCTTACTCTGCCTGGCGTCCTCCAGATGGTCGGCAGCCCGAGCGGCGAGTTCGATGCTCTCCTCGTGAGCAAGATACTCGCGAATCGCAGCCTGGAACTCACCCACCGTCTGATAACGATCCGCCGGCTCAGTCGCCATTGCCTGCAACGCCACACCCAGTAACTCACCAGTCGGGTCCAGGGACTGCATCCGCTCCGCATCCGGATCGACAATCTCGTTTCTGGATGCAGATGTCAGACTATCCCGCGCTGATTTGCCGGCATGCGGTGCCTGACCCGTCAGAAAACGGAACAGGATCGCACCCAGCAGGTACACATCGCTCCGGGGACCCACCAGGAACGGTGGATTGATCATCTCCGGAGCCATGCAACCCGGCGTACCACCCGCAGAAGTGGTCACGTCTTCACCGGGGTGAGCCAGCACCGCCAGGCCCCAGTCCAGCACCAGCACCTCACCAAAACCGCCGGTCATGATGTTCTGCGGCTTCAGGTCCCGATGAATCACGCCTTCCGCATGAGCAAACGCGATCGCATCGCACACATCAATGAGAATCTTCAGATTCTCCCTCAGTAACAGGTCATCGATCGTCTCCTCCCACTCGTGACCTTTGACATTCTTCATTGAATAGAACAGGTCACCACCAGCCGACTCGCCCACTTCGTAAATCGGAACGATGTTGGGGTGTTCCAGCTTCCCCGTCAGAACCGCCTCTGTCAGGAGCTCGTCACGCATCGATTGCTTGCGGCTGGATCGCTGATGAATCTGCTTCAGGGCCACCTCGCGCCCCAGCGCCACCTGACGCGCCAGGTGCACAGTGCCCATCCCACCTTCACCCAGCTTGTTCAGCGTTACGTAGTCCAGATCACGGTCAGGAGATTCCGTATCCGCTGACGGCGTACTCCCCGCATCCACGATCGTGCTGTCAGCCGGCTGAATGCTCCGAGGACGGACGGAGCGTGACTGAGAGAAGGACTCGTGGCGTGATCTCTGGTCACTTTCCGAATCTACCGCTGCCTTCAGGCTGGTCGTGGACAGTGTCCGGTCCAGGTCCTGATGTTCCGGGGCAAGAGTCTGCGCAAAATCCTCCAGGACACCTTCCAGTTTCTTGGCCAGAGTCATTTCCGGATCGGAATCTGTGGCAGACGCCGGGTGAACGGTCCCGGATTCATCAACAACGGTGGGTTCGTCTTCAGAAGGCCCGGTTGCAGGCGGTACCGCGATGGTCGCGTATGCATCGGATTCCACTGCATCAGATTCCACTGCCGGAACCGATTGCTGTTCTGGTGAATCTACCGGAGAGTCATCCCTGTCGGGTGCGGGCCCGGTCGGTTCAGGGTCTGGATGGCTAGTCATAGCAACAGACTCACAGATCAGGTTGAGTGACGGACGCACCGCCCGGATCACGGACTTGATTGTCAGGGCAGAATTCGAAGAACGAGAGCCCCGTTGGATCCCATGACTTCCTGCTCCGCTGAGTCTACATCACCTGCATGTCACCCCGAACCCATGCCGCGTGCATTGGCAGTGACTGCGAAGTCGTTCTGAGCGGTGAGATCGTCACGGGGCGGTGACGAAAACTGTTCGAGTTTTGGCAACGGCATTTCTTCAACAAAAAGGGGACACCGTTTTCACCTCTAGCAAGCGACGAAGAAAAGACAACCAAGAAAGTCGCCGAGTCAGAACGGACTCGAAAGGAAGTCCGCCAAAATGTCGGGTGAGGTGAGGCGCAGCATTACCGATCAACCGAGATCGCCTCTGCGTATGCAAGTTCTCCCGTGCGGCCGTTGTAGTATTGGAAGACGACTTGCGGGTGCGGATAGGCAACCCAACGATCCTTGCCGCCCAGTTTCTTCGGCATGTTGAAAACATTGTTGATCTGCACAACGCAGAAGTATGGGTACAGCCGTTCCAGACGTGGCAGGTCCGGAAGAATGTAACTGCTCCAGCGGATGTCGCACTCGCGGGGACCGAACGTCCATTTGCCCGTTGCCGGCCGATCGCTCTCGTCCAGTTTCGGAACATGGTTCACGCTATTGTGAGGTCCGCAACAAAACTCCCATACATTGTCGGTAACTTTGATGGCGAAACTGTTATGCAGATCGCCCGTCATGACGAATACTTTCTTGCCGAGCTTCTCCCATTCGCGGATCAGCAATTCACGTTCGTCGAAAAATCCCGTCCACGCTTCCTCTTTGTTTTCGGCATCGAATTCGAAACCGCCCGCGCCGCTGTGTGGGATCATAAATGGAACTGTGGAAACCACGAAAAAGAAATCGGCATCGCTTTCTCGCATCGACTTCAATAACCACTCGCGTTGCGGTTTGCCGATCATCGAAACGCCGGGCTTGTCTCGCTGACGAATGTCGTGCATGTCTCGGTCGCCTCGAGTGTCGAGCAAGAAGAATTCGCAATTCGACGCACGAAATTTCGAGTAACTGCGACGTCCAATCGAATAGCTCAATTCCATGTCGTCCACCTTGGCAGGCATGTGCAACTTCAACGTGTGCTTGTCGACGACCGACTTGATGTCATAAACGTACGAGTTTTTGTTGCCCGCATCGTTGTCGTAACGAATATCGTTGGCACCGGCTTCCGGCGTTCCCCAGTGAACGTGCAGATTCGTCATCTCTTTCAACGGCAGCTTCGTGAAGTCGACATTCTTGTCGACTAGCAGGTCGCTGCCGGCTTTCATGCCGCCGCGCCCGTAATGGATCGGAGTGTTGTGAACCATCGGATCCGCCCAACCGAGATAGTCGTACCAGGCGTGTGTGCCGATATCGCGAAAGACTGTGCGGCGATGTCGTTTGCCGGCTTCGGATGATCCCCAGATGTCGTTGACCAATTCGTGGTCGTCAAATGTGAAAAAGCTCGGCACATTGCGATGCCATTTCGAGAGAGCGGATCCGCGGCTCAAGTAAAGTTTGTAATTCTCCCAGCAACCCACAATTGTCGGCATGACTTGCACCGACATGGGATAANNCTTGATGCCCTGCGTCAGCCGCCANGCTTCCGGTGGATACTCGCGCAATTCTTCATAGCTCCAATCGCCATTCATGATGTGAAAATGGACCTTTTTGGCCCAGTCACGATTTAGAAACTCGTACGTCGTCGTGCGATGACCGCCGCCATGCAGAGGATTCTGGTTGGCACACGAACCAATCTGAAATCGAAAATTAAAGAGTCCCTTCGGATTGTACTTCTCGTGGCGCGTGTCATCGGCACGCGGCAAGGTACNAAACACNCCCGGCAAGCCATGTGGCCGGCCGTTGACCCAGACTTGATAGTGATATCGAGTATCCGACTTGAGATTCTTCAGCAGCGCAACACCGGTGTTGTCGTGTCCAATTCGAGTCGTTGCCGGTTCGCTGGTTTGGTTCAAGTTGGTCGCCGTCGATCCATACTTCACGAGGAACTTCCCAGGATCGGACGTGCGGCCCCACACGGACATTGAATGTGCCGTCGGGTTCCCCAGCATCGGACCGTGAGTGAGTCGGATCGGATCACGCTCGGCCCGTGCGACCGAGAATGCTGTCGATACTAAGAGTGTGAATGCACAGAACCGAGAAAACTCGTGAATCGAGGGTGATGATCGCATGAATGGCCTTTCGATCGGCAGGCAATGTCAGAAAACACTTTGTCGCGCACAAACCGCGACGAAGTGTTCCATAATGACAAGTTGCCGCCGTGACAGAAAGCTGGCTGCGATCACCTAGGTCGCTAGGCTCGCCTTGTGTAAGGAGGGCGTATTCGATCCGTGGGTTGATTGGGAAGGCCATGCAAAACGTCGCCCCGAAGCATTTGTCGAGCTGCTTGCGGCATACCTTGCGCAAGCTTGTCGAGAGCTCGTCTCAGCTGACGACAATGATCGTGGCAACAGGAGAAGCAAATTGGACATCGTATGTGATGCCAAAAGGTGCATGTCCATGTATCGGCTGACTTCCTCGCGCGATGTCCCTGTACCCTTGCAAGATTTGGTGGACATTTGCGGGCAATACCTGTGGACAACTGACACAGCCACTCGCCGCACTGCTGGTCATGGGCATGGCCGGTTATCGCCTGGCCCCACGCAAACAACCGGAGCATCACGCCAACGACCAGTCTTCACAAACGCCGCAAACTATCACTGAAGAACCTGCTGAAAACGGGCTCTCCAGACTGCAACGCCCCCACTTCGCGGGCTTGTTTGGCGTGCTGGTGTTCTTCGGATGGACAGGAGTGTCAGGTCTGTGGAACGACCATTTCATCAGGACTTTCTTTGGCCGTATCACGAAGAACAATGCGGGCGAAATTACCAACGTCGGACGCCATCCGGGCGTCACCGACGCTGGCCTGGTGCACCTCGAGGGGCTGACGAATCTGCAGTCTCTCCATCTCAGCGAGACCCAGATCACCGACGCGGTGCTGGTCCATCTCAAAGGGCTGACCAGCCTTGAGATAAACACCCAGGTCACCGGCGCGGGGCTGGTGCATCTGAAGGGGGTGACCAACCTGCAGTCGCTCAACCTTAACCGCACCCAGGTCACCGACGCGGGCGTCGCCGAACTAAAGCAGGCGTTGCCGGACTGCAAGATCGAAAAGTAGCCCGCCCCTCCTGCCGCGGGTCCGGTTGCCGGCCACACGCCGACGCGCCAGCCTCTATCTTGGTGGCGTCTGTGTCCAACAGCTCTTCAGGGTCCGCATCAGTGACCCAATTAGCTGACTGGAGTTCCTGCGTCGCCGCGTTGTGGAAGAACCGAAAATCATTTTCGTTGTCGATGCATCGTCTCGCCCCGTAGCGAAACAGCAGAGCGGAACCGCCTTCTCTCGACGCTACCGGCACGTACCCATGGCGACTCCCTGCCAAATCACGGAATCTCAGGCCACAGTCTCATCACTTCTTGAGAAAATCAACCTCATCCGCCACCTGAAAACTACCGCATCAAGTCACGATCACTTGCTTGTACCGCGCGGTGATTCCCACCCATTTTCCGGTAAGAAGGCAATCGTGAATGATGACACATTGAACTTGTCCCATCCGACGGCCAGCGAGAATCGCGATTCTGGATGCTTGCACCTCCCAAATCAGATCGACATTATTCGCAGGAGGTCGCTTTGGTGTTCCGCCAAAGAACCTTACGCCAATCTGTCAGTGTGTGGCCGTCTACTCGTTCGAAAGGCGCGTTAGCGAAATGTGCAGCGAAGTCACTGCTCCGGTCAGATTGATCGATACCGGCTGTGCCGGACGGAAGCCCTTGGCTTTCACGGATAGGCTGTAGTCCCCGGCTTCTTTCCAGCCGTCGCCTTTGCGCACAACGCCTTCCAACAGCTCAAGTCGCGCGCGCCCCCTCTTGTCGGTTGACTGGGTTAACGATTGGTCGCCGTCGGAATTGGCTGTCAGCGTGGCGCCCGCAACCGGTTTTCCGGTGTCTGCGTTGACGACGCTCACCGTAAAAGTCCGCTTGAAGGTGATTTGAGACTTCTCAGTCGTTCCCTTACTGAAGCCGATGTGGTCCTTGCGAATGTTGCAGTCGATCAGCGTGCAGTCGGGTTCGAACTCGGTCCACAAATCCTCGTTGCCTCGCCCAAGCCGAATCGTACAGCGGCGGAAGATTGCCTTGACGCCGCCTTTGAACGCGATCGGACCGCAGCCGAGAAAATTGCAGTCCTGAAACGTGTTCGGCCCGGCGTACCACTGTGTGATGCCGGCGTCGCCCCCGGTGACAGTCGTATCCTGAACCAGGTTGTCGTGCGCCCGATTCGTGAAATATATCTGGCCCCACCACGATCCGTAGATACGATTGTCGCGGATGATGTTGCGGGTCGCCTTTGGGCCCGTCATGCCCAGGCCATCGGGAGAATTGCGCAGCTCGTTGTCGATAATCAGGTTGTCGGCACTGTCACCCACATACAGGCACATGTAGTTCATACTACTGACTTTGTTCGAGAGCACGAGATTGCGGTTCGCCTCGTGCAACGCGATACCCATTCCGTCTGGTTTGCGGTGACGGCCGCCAATGCTCTTGACCGTGTTACCGCGCACGGTATTGTCGGAGGACTGGTCGAGCTGTACACCATACCCTGCACAGTTTTCGATGACGTTATCCAGAAGGCGGCAATGGTGGCTGTGGGCAACGACGATCGCGCCGGAGGGCCGCTGCTCGACGCTGCCGCATTTGGTGATGTGGCAGCGATCAACGACGACGTCGCGCGCCGACTTGACTTGGATTCCAACAAGCCGGCACTGTGTGATTTGGCACGCCTTAATGCTTTGGGGTGAGGCAGCTTCAGCGGTGACCGAGATTGCGCGAACGGCACCTCGAATCCGGCAATGGGAGAAACGTGAGCCCCGGGGTGGCTCGCTGTCGGCGTTCGGGCGCGGCGACAGCACGACGCCGTGCCAGGCGCCCGGCCGGAGTTCGCCTTGGGCGATCAGGGTAATCGTCTGGTCTTCTGTTCCTTCTGCCAAAAGCCGGCCGTGAACAGAAAGCCGAACACCGTCAGAGAATTCGATGTGAGTCCCAGGCTTGACGGTCAGCGTCGCCCCGGCAGTGACGGTGACGTCTCCGCTGACTGTCAATCTACCGCTCCAGACACAGTCCTGGTCGATCCGACCGCTAACCTTGTTGTCCGCTGCGGCCACCCCAGCGAACAGAATGACGAACACCACCGCCACCACGTTTCGTTTCAACATGAGGTCACCTGAATTGAGGAGAGAGCCCGAGGCTTGACCATGTTTGCCGCAATGGTCCGCGTCGATTCCTGCGCTACAAGTTAACGCACACGGGGCCAATAACGAATCTTCAGGCAGGGTGATGGTCATCGTGAACACGCTTCGGTGCGTTCTGTGTGGCGTCAGCGCGCCGCCACAACGTGAATCACCGCCTGTGGATGAGTGTGATGAAGAGCGTTGTCATCCGACCCGGCAGTGTTCTTGAGGCCGGAACCGCCGATCAAAGTCCGGCAAGCCAACACGACGCGGACGACACTGACTGCACCCTGGCAGTATACCAATCTGGACGTGCCCGGGACTAATCGGTGGCGTGCTACGCTCCTTCCGGCAGTCCCATCCTGGAAGAAGCCTACGAGCTGGCCCCTGTCGGCGCCGTCTACGTGGTGGGAGGCGGCTACCGCGATGCGGCACTCTCTAAAGAGGGCTGGAAGAACTGCAACCTGCGGACGCAATTTCAGCGGATCCTCAAGCGGGCGGGTGTCGCCTCTTGGCTCGTGCCGTTCCAGAACCTCCGCGCCCAGCCGCGCAACCGAACTGGCCCGCGAGTTTCCGCTGCACGTGGTCACCAAGTGGCTGGGCAATACGCCGCAGGTGGCGCTGAAGCATTATCTGCGGGTTACCGACGAAGATTTTAAGCGGGCCGCGAGACCCGCCACCCCAGACAGCGCAAAATCCAGCGCACATGTAGCGCAAAATGCATCGCAGCAGGCGCACGCACCGAGTCGCAAGAAACGACAAAAGCCCCCGACGGGCAGGGGCTTATGCGAAACCGTGCGACGACCGACGATGGGGTGCCAGAGGCCTGTGTGGCGGGGACAGGATTCCAGCGAGAGCCGTTGCCCCTGGGAAACAGCCACCTTGCCCCCACCGGCGCTGCAAAAAGCGGTGCACTCGGTGCAGCCAATCAAGTCGTAGAGGCGGAGCTGAATGAAGTGACCAGCACTTGGCCGCTGCTCTCGCCAGATCTGAGGCAGGCCATCCTGGCCATCGTGCGCGCCGGGCAGGGTGGGTGAGGGCAGGGACGCAGGAGGGATTTGTTCAGCGCCGGGTCGCGTGAAAGATCGCGACCAGCGGACTGGTCAAACGGATTAAGCGAGCACGGCGGGTGTCGGCTGCGCCGGGTGTGCGCTGAAATGCAAGATCACGAAGTAGCCCCACCCCATGACCTTGTGCCGATCCGGCTGCCGCTGGTGCCGGTCCGGTTGCCGGCCACACGCCGCCGCGCCAGCCTTTTTATTGGTGGCGTCTGGAGACGCCAACCGAGCGCAGTGAGAAATCACGATGCAGAAACTGCGACCCTACGTCCTGCCGGGGCTGTTTTTGTTTCAGCTGGTGCAACTTTGTTGTTTCCGTAACCTCGTTTCGAGGGCAAACTACCGCGTTTCGACTTGTCGCGACTACTGAGCCCGCTCGTCGACTGGGGCGTCCTGGTGACGTTGTTACTGCAATGCATGTCGGTGGGCGTGGACGTGGTGTTGATCCGAAGGACTGTCGGCAACTTGATTCGCGGTGTGACCGAGTACGTACCGAGCCGCTGAATCATTCGGACGGATCATTTGTAGACAGGCAACAATTGGCTGGTCGTCGTTTTCCATTCCGAAATCGGCGGCGCCCCCGCGCGTTCAAAGAATCCATGAAGACGGCGTCGCAGCTCGGCCAGAGACTCGGCGTGCCGGGGATCATCGATCAGGTTGCGGTTTTCATCTGGATCCTGTTGCAGATCAAACAGCTCCGAAGGCCACTCGGAAGTCCGCTCGACGTATTTCCACCGCTGCGTACGAACACCGCGGACATACGCGTACTCGAAAAAGGCGGCATCCTCCCAGGCACCTTGCCCTTCCGCCAGAAGACGCCGATAGCTGCGCCCGACCCTCCCTGAATCCGCCGGTGGAGTCAGCTTCAAGTAGTCAAACAGCGTGGGGAGAAAATCATACGAGGAGAC
Organism: Planctomycetaceae bacterium; assembly: GCA_002702965.1. Lineage (GTDB taxonomy): Bacteria > Planctomycetota > Planctomycetia > Pirellulales > Pirellulaceae > UBA9264. Next base: position 13,888 of record PADE01000183.1, on the reverse strand, counting down.
CAGCGCCGCGCTCGTGCGCCCGGCAGGAATCCGACCCGGGTGACTCCAAATCAGGGGGATTCTGATGGAACGTTCATAGAGATTGAATGGCAAGGTGCTATTGCCCTTGCCCCAAATCCCCTTGTGGCCACTGTGATAACCATGGTCCGAGGCGAAGACGATCAGCGTGTCCTGCCTGAGCTCGAGTTCGTCGAGCTTCTTGAGCACGCGGCCCAGGTTGTGGTCGAGGCCGGTAACGAGCGCCGCATAGCTAAGCTTGCTATGGCGATTACTGAAATTAGCCAAGGTTCCATTCACGCGACCGTTCAACTCCCGCATGTGGAATGGATGAACCGGCAGATCGGGAAAGCAGTCGAAGGTCGAATCGCGGTAGGGCGCCCGGTACTTCTCGGGCTGGTACTTCAGCGGCGTGTGTGGTGCATAAAAGGAGAGAAAGAGAAAAAAGGGGTTGCTGCGGTTCTGTTCGATGAACTCCAGCGCATCGTCACCGATCAAGTCCGTCCGGTATCCCTCCCGCCGATAACGCTTCCCGTTTTTCCAGAACAGAGGATCACGATAGGGTCCGTACGGTGGCCCCGTCGACCAATAAGAGAAGCCAGCCTGTGGCCGGGCGTCATCTCCGAGATGCCATTTGCCGCACAGCCCAACGGTGTAGCCGTGGTCCGCGAGTGCTTGCGACAGGGTCGGCTGCCCTTTGATGTAAGACTTCACGCGCTCACCGTGGGTTTCTTCAAAGCGCAAATAATCCTGGACCCCAGTCTTGGACGGAATTCGTCCGGTTAACCAGGTTGCGCGGCTGGCTGAACAGACGGGCGAGCAAGCGACGGCGTGCGAAAACCGCATTCCCCGCCGGGCCAGGCGAGCCAGATTCGGTGTCACAAGAGATCGGCAATCGTCGTCGCCGTTCGCATTCAGCGCCCAATGACCCTGGTCATCGGTGAGTACAAAGATCACATTTGTCTTGGCCGCGACTCGGCCAGGCACGAGCAGCGCTGCTGCCGACAGGCCCGCGAACAGCAGACACTGGATGATCACTCTCGCGGGACGCATCATATGGGCTCCGATTATGCGGGAAGTCCAACACCAGAAACACCTCGATCCCCGAGTGGACGCTCGCGAGTTCCTGGGAGTTCCTTGCTGGTGAATATGCGAACCAGATTCGATGATGTGCAGTTCCCTGGGGTTACCCGCGGTGCAAACGGTAGCTCAAATTACTTCGAGTAACGGATCGAGGGTGACACCATCCGATGCTCAGGCAAATTCGAGACCACGCATGGTTCCTGTGGAGGAGGCGAATTTATCGGTATCGATACCCATTCTTTGCAGCATCGACACAAACAGATTTGGCAACGGATAGTTGCGCTCCGTATCGAAAGCCAGGTGTTGTCCGTGCTGGAAGCCTCCTCCGGCAAGAATGGTTGGCAGATTCAAGGTCGTGTGAGCGTGCGCATTGCCCAGATTGGATCCATAAACCACCATCGTGCGGTCCAGCAGGGTTTCCCCGTCTTCTTCAAACGTCTTCAGATCGTCAAACAGCTCTGCCAGCATTTTCATATGCCACTTGTCGATCACCTCCAGTTGCTGCAGTTTTTCCTCGGACCTCCCGTGATGCGAAAGATTGTGGTAGCCATCGCTTACCGGCTTTCCGTCCACTTCAATCGCGGGTGAATTCACGCTGTCCAGGAGCAGCGATATGACCCGGGTCGAATCGGTCTGGAAGGCCAGTCTGGAAATCTCATACATCAAGCGGACCTTTTCCATATAGTCGCTGGGATGTTCGGGATCGAGCGGAACCGGCGCGCTGACCTTCGGCTTGGGTCGATGCTCCCACTCCTTGGAGGCTTGCAGTCGTTTCTCCAGGTCGCGAACACTGGCGAAGTATTGATCGAGCCGTTGCTTGTCGCCGCCGCCGAGATTCCGCTGCAGGGACCGGGCCTGGCCGGCCACGGCATCCAGGATGCTCTGGCCCAGCTCAAGTTTGCGCACCTGTGCGGCGGTCTCTTTTGCCGTACCGCGCAGAAACATGCGCTTAAACACATCGGCGGCCGACTGATCGCAGGGAATCATCACTCCGGACTCGGTCCAGGACAGACTGCGAATTCCCGCGTCGACATTGACCCCCAGCGTAAAGGAAGGAAATCGGGTCTGGTAGCCAATGTGTTCGGCCATCAACTGGTCGAGCGAGATGGTGTTTTTGAAGCTCCCGCTTGCCGGATGAGGCGCTGCAGTCAGAAAGCAATTATCGGCTGGGTGACCGCCATCCACATCGGGATGCGATACCCCACTAAAGACCGTAAACTCGTTGCGCAGCGCGCCAAGAAGTTTCAGGTAGGGAGAAAGAGGATACCCAGCGCCCGTCCCCTGCGGGAAAAACAGTTCCGGGAGCAGGCCCAGGTTATTGCAAATGGCCAGCATGCGGCGCGGTTTGGATTGCCTGTTTGCCGATGCCTTGGCGGAGTCTCCCGCGAAGGCGGGCCGCATGGCATCGAGCAGGGGAAGTGTTAACGCGACCCCGGCATTGCGGATGAGTTTACGGCGCGAGAGCGCTTGCCGAGTCGACACGAATGGAAGGCTGGGGCATGACTGCTTGGGCGTTTTCATGCGATCAAGAATTCATTTGTTGAGGAACAGGTCGCTCTTGACGAGTTCGTGGATCAGCGTGCGCACGCCATAAGTTTTGGGTCTGCTGTTTCTGATGATGTCTTCGATGTGCTGGCGATCGGAAAACCGGATCGAAGCGCCGGTGGCGTAAATCGCGAGTTGTTCCACGAGGTTTCGGGCCAATTGCTGCTCGTTGGACAAGAGCAGCTGCTTCAATTCGCGGATGTCTTTGAAGGACCTGCCATCGGGAAGCTCGCTTGAGGCATCGATGGGCCGACCGATGCGATAGCGATTGATCAGTCCGTTGTGTCCAACGCCTGGAGCGCGTTCCCCCTCTCCCTTGTTCGTCGTCCGATAGCGATCGCGCCAGCCGCCCATCACATCGAAGTTTTCCAGGGCAAACCCTGCTGGATCGATTTTAACATGACAGATATTGCAACTGTCCTGGGAACGATGCAGAGCCAGCTGCTCCCGAATGGTCTTGGCTCCCCGAATATCAGATTCGATCGCCTGGACCGCAGGTGGCGGAGGGGGAATGGGATCACCGAGTATCCGTTCCATGATCCAGGCTCCCCTCGTGACTGGGGAAGAACTGGTTCCGTTGGCAGTCACTTTAAGAATACTGGCCTGGGTCATCAGACCGCCTCTTGGGCTCTCTTCGCGAAGTTCAACCGGTCTGAAATGAGCCCCGAAAACGCCCCCGATGTCGTAGAGGGTTGCCAGGCGTTCGTTAATAATGATGAAATCCGAGTCGACCACATGACGGACGCCCAGATTGCCTTTGATGAGTTCCAGGAAATAGAGCTGGGTTTCCGCCGGCAGGGACTCCACCAACGCGTCGTCCAATTGGTATTCCGGATAGAGTTCGGTGTCCGGGCCGCTGGCCGCCATGTGGCGCAGATCCAGCCAGTAATCGAGAAAAGCGTTGACGAAGCGACGGGATTTCGGGTCGTCGAGCAGACGTTCCACCTGTTGGCTCTGGATGGCCGGATTGAGAATGTCTGCGTTGGCCGCGAGCCTGAGAAGCTCCTCGTCCGGGGGTGAATTCCAAAGGAAATAGGCCAGGCGTTCTGCCAGCGCATGCCCATCGAGCGGCCCCCGGTACGCCTGATGATAAAGGTATCCCGGAGAGATGAGCACGGCCGTGTAACCTGCAATCATGGAATCCATGAAGCGATGCCCCTTGGCGAGGGAATCGAGAATCAACGCCAGAAAGCGTTCACGGTCAGCCGGGCTTACCGGGCGCCGGTAGGCTTGTTGAAGGAAATTGCCCAGCAACCGGTCCGCGTCCCGGGCCGGCTGACGACTTTCCACGACAACCCGTCCTTGTTCATCCAAGGTGTTTTCGGTTTCGCCAAACAGCAGTTGATGGCCAGGTGGCGGCCAGGACTCGAACAGGGGACCTGCGACTTCCATCCATTGAAAAGCCACGCCCGGCATTCCGTCTGCTTCCAAGAATGGATTCTGGAAATGCGGCGGCCGCGATCGGACCAGCCGGGAGGCATCGGGGCGGATCGTTTCCCCAGCTTTCAGCCAGACGTCAAGCTCATGTACTGACGGTTCCGGCCCAAAGTCGAAGGCGCCCAATCGTCGCAAGGTCCGGGGCGGGGTGTCGGAGTAGATGGTGATCGGCTCGGTCCGTCGGCCTTTTGTTACGTTTGAAAAATCGGGAGCCATCCAGACCGTGTATCCAGAGAATCGAAGCCGATAGCGACCCGAAACAGGCGCTCGGAATTCGTCGAACTGGATTTCGACATGCTCATAGGTGCTCATCAGCATGACCACCGCCTCCTCTTCCCGGCGGTCGGGGTCTGAGTGTTCCCCCGGAAGTGGACGAATCCACTTGCCGGTTTTCGCGTCATGTCGTGAATTCAAGTCGTTGCGTAACTCGAGTCCCACCACCGGGTAGGTTTTTCTCACTGGCGGTCCGTTGCCTTTGGTGAATGCGGGTTGATTCCAGGAATAGTAGCGCTGTTGGATTCGTGCCGGTTTTGCGACCTGGGGAATCACAGCCTCCCGCAAGGCGCTTTCGGCAGTGCGCAGATAACGGGCCAGTTGGACGTGCGAAACATCCAGCGCTTCGCCGAGTTTGTTGTAGCCGTGGGCCGTTGAATCCTCGGGCAAAGAGTCCTTGATTTGCAGATAAGGGATCGAGAGCAGGTCGCGAATCGAGTTCTCGTATTCATAGCGGTTGAGGCGGCGTTTGATCGAACGGCCGGTGTCGGCAACCAGCTGGCGCTCCGTTTCCATGATCTGTTCCGCAACCAGCTTCAGGAACGCGTCCAAATGCGATGTTACCGGTCGCGCGGCTTCCTGGGGAGGCATTTCACCGGACTTGGCGCGGTCATGCACCTGGATCCAGGTTTGCAGCGTGTCGGGATCGACCGGTTGTTTCGCCAGGGACGACAGGTCCAGGTTTCCCTTCAGCTCCACATCGTCGTGGCAGCTGGCGCAGTGTTGATCGATAAACTTGCGAATCTGGACCGGCGCGGACTCCGCATTGCCAAACAGCGCGCAGGGGCCCGTAACAAGGCACAGGCAGAGGAATCGACGAACGGAGCGGGGGAGCATCATTCAGGAACCTGACACGGCCAGGGACGAAGTCATTATCACTTTGCCCAAATCCTATAGCGCCTGATGGGGAACAATAAGGGGAACGCTGCTGACCGAATTCGATGTATGCGTCTCCGCGCCCACTTGTTGTCTTGCCAATCTGTCTCCGGGTGGGAATCCAGCACTACGAAATAATGTCGTGCACCACGTGACCGTGGACGTCGGTCAGGCGGAAGTCACGCCCCTGATGGCGGAAGGTCAGGCGTTCGTGGTTCACGCCAAGCAGATGGAGGCAGGTGGCGTGGAAGTCGTGGACGTGGACTTCGTTTTCCACAATTCCAAAACCAAACTCGTCGGTCGCGCCGTAGGTAACTCCGCGTTTTACGCCGCCGCCAGCCAGCCAGATGCTGAAGCATTCCTTGTGGTGATCGCGGCCGGGCGCCGTCTTTTCGCCGGTCCCCGCGTTGTGTTCCTGGACCATCGGTGTACGGCCGAACTCGCCTCCCCAGATGACGAGTGTCTCGTCCAGCAGGCCGCGCTGCTTCAGGTCCTGAACCAGACCGGCGCAGGCCCGATCGACCGTGCGGGCGGAGCGCGGCAGGGCGTTGTAGATGGCCGCGTGATGATCCCATCCCTTGGCAAAGATCTGCACGAACCGCACGCCTTTCTCGACCAGCCGCCGCGCCAGCAGACAGTTGCGGGCAAAGTCGGAACCGGACTCCTGGCCCTGGTCGTCTCGCAGTCCATATTGCCTGAGGATGTGTTCCGGCTCGCGCGTCAGGTCGACGAGATCTGGCACGGAGGTCTGCATGCGGTAGGCCAGTTCGTACTGGGAGATGCGGGTTGCAATCTCCGGATCGCGGTAGCGTTCCAGGGCTTTCTGGTTGAGCCGCTTGATGGCGTCTACCACTTCGCGGCGTTCTGACCTCGAGGTGAATTCCGGGCTGTCGAGAAAGTGGATTGGTTGTCTGCCCTGGCGGAACTCGACGCCCTGATGACGTGACGAAAGGAATCCGCTGCTCCAGACGGAGGTCCCGGCCGCGGTGGGGCCGTCCTTCAACACGACGTAGGCGGGTAGATCGCGATTTTCCGTTCCCAGTCCGTAAGTCGTCCATGCGCCAAAGGAAGGCCGGCCCATGCGGCCGTGTCCGGTGTGGAAGAACAGTTCTCCCGAGCCGTGGTTGATCTCGTTGGTCCGCATGCTGCGGATCACCGCGATATCGTCGGCCACCGTGGCGAGGTGGGGAAACAACTCCGACATCACAGTGCCGGACTTGCCGCGCGGTTTGAAGGCATACGGCGATTTGATGGCCCGCGCCTGCGGCGTGATGAACGCGAACTTCTGGCCGCGTGTGAGTTCGTCTGGCAGCGATCGGCCGTCCCATTTGTCGAGCGCCGGCTTGGGATCGAAGGTGTCCATCTGTGACGGCCCTCCGACCATATGGAGGAAGATCACGTTCTTGGCGCGCGGCGGGTGGTGGTGGCCAGAGGCTTCAACGTCCCGNGTCATCAAATGGGACAACGCGAGCGATCCAATGCCCAGCGTTCCCTGGCGCAGAAACTCGCGACGCTTGACCATACCGATCGGTTTGTTTGAATCNATCATGACTTGGTGATCGTTTCGTCGAGATTCAATAGGGCTTGAGCAACCGCGAACCAGGATCCACGTTTGCGGCGCAGCTCCAATAGGATCATCACTTCATCGTCACCAGGTCGGCGCGAAATTGCGGTTCGAAATGCGCGGACAACCTTTTCCCGATCGCTTCCGTTCCAGCTCCAGATGGTCGTGGCGAACTCGGTTGCCATCTCGACGTAGACAGGATCATTCAACAGGGTTAACGCTTGCAGCGGCGTGTTAGAGCGGTCCCTTTTCGCTGTACAGACGCTNCGGTTTGGGGAGTCAAAATTGATCATGCTGGGATACGGATTGCCGCGGCGCCAGACGGTGTAGATGCCGCGGCGATGNCGATCGTCTCCCGTCGAGGTGGGGTATTCCTTCATGTCCATGACACTGAGGATCTCCATCCAGAGACCGTCTGGTTGAGCGGGGTAAACAACAGGGCCACCGATTTTCCTGGACAACAGNCCCGACACGGCAAGCAGGTTGTCGCGCACCAACTCGGCGGAGAGGCGGAAACGCGGTCCGCGCGCGTACCACTCGTTCGTGGAGTCCTTTTTCAGCAGGTCCTCCGACGCCGTCGAGGTCTGCTGGTAGGTCGAGGACATCACGACGGACTTGATGAGGCGCTTGACGGACCAGCCCTCCTGGACGAATCGAACGGCCAGCCAGTCGAGCAGTTGGGGGTGGCTGGGCGCCTCGCCCTGCATNCCGAAATCTTCGGGCGTGGTGACGATTCCCCGTCCAAAGAGTTCCGCCCAGATTCGGTTGACCGTGACCCGCGCGGTGAGCGGGTTCTCGGGCGCCACGAGCCATTTGGCTAATCCCAGGCGGTTGTGTGGCAGCGCGGGGTCCAGCGGGTGCAGCGCCCCCAGGACGCCGGTCTCGACGCGGTCGCCCGGCGCCGTGTAGTCCCCGCGAATCATGACGTGCGTCGCGGGCGGCTGCTTTGCGTCCTGCATCACCATCGTGGAAGTCTGCAGGCCGGCGATTCGCCCGCGGAGCTGCTCAATCCGCTTAAGTCGCATACCCCGCTGCGACGGCTGACGGCCCGTCACGCTGTCCAGCGTGATGTACTTCCCGGCGTAGGGACCGTTGCCGAAGGCGGTGACTTGGATCTTCGATACGTTTGACCAGTCGACAGCGCCGGCGGACCATGGCGGCACGCTGAAGGAAGCCACGGGCGCTTGGATTCGAGTCCAGGTTTCGCGTTTGGCATCGGCGGTGGAGAAGCCGAAGACGCTGGCCCGCTGGTCGCCATTGTGCACCTGAAGGTTGAATCGGCTGGCGATGTCGGTTTTGATCCAGAACGAGATGGAGGTGAGCTCGGAAAAATCCCTGGCGGGAAAGGAGAACGCTGTTCCAAAGAACCCGGCGTCACGCGCGGCGGGCTTCACGACCGTCCGCGCGGCAGACTTGCCGCCTTCCCTGGGGGTGTCGCGGACCGCGGTGGTGTCGGCCGGATGGGAGGTGCTGTTGGCCGCCACCGGATCCGCCCCTTCGAAATCAAGGATCGCGATCTCTTTGACCGGTTTGTCGTCGCGGGTTGGTTGCCCGACACGCGCGAGTTGGCTTTCTTCCTCCGCCAGGGACCGGCTTAGTTCCGCAGCTTTTCGCTGGTTGGCTGCCGATTCGTAGACAACCACTTCGCGCCCCACGAAGAGCTTCTTGAACATCGTGTCGCTCTTTTGAGCGACCTCTGCAATGGCCCGATTGAAGTAGGCGTAGAGCTGGTAGTATTCGCGCTGACTGACCGCGTCGAACTTGTGGTCGTGGCACTGAGCACATTCAATGGCGAGACCCAGCCACACCGCGCCGGTGGTGGCGACGCGATCATGCAGAATGTTGGCGCGGACTTCCGCGACTTTCGCACCTCCGGAAAAGTTGACGGGAACGTTGCGGTGAAACCCCGTCGCCACGAGTTGGCTGGTCGTCGGATTGGGAAGCAGGTCGCCTGCCAGTTGCTCGATCGTGAACTGATCGAACGGCATGTCGTCGTTCAAGGCCTGGATGACCCAGTCTCGGTACGGCCACATTGTGCGCAAGTCGTCATGCTGGTAGCCGTTGGAATCCGCATAGCGCGCCAGGTCGAGCCACCCGGCTGCCCACTTTTCGCCAAAGTGTTTCGACTTCAACAGTCGATCGACATGAGTTTCGTAGTTCTTCAGTGACGGGTCCGACTCGAACGCCAAGACCTCCTCGACCGTCGGAGGCAGTCCGACCAGATCGAGAGAGAGACGGCGCAGCAGGACGGCCGGCGTCGCCCGCCGTGAAGGTGTCAGCCCTGCCTTCTCGATCCCGTGCAAGACGAAATGGTCGATCTCGCTGGTGGGCCAGGACTTGTCGTCAACCGTCGGGCGCTGGGCGATGACTGGGCGCTGATAGGACCAGTGTTGATCGTACTTTGCGCCGCTCCTGATCCAGGCCTGCAACGTTTCGATTTCTGCGGCCGAAAGCGGATCGCCCACGGGAGGCATCCGCAGATCCGGATCGTCTGACGTGACGCGTTTGATGAGCGTACTCTCCTCCGGACTGCGTGCTACGACCGCCCCGGAATCGATGGCGACTTCGCGACGGTCCAGACGCAGGTCCGCTTGGCGCGCTGCGGCGTCGGGCCCGTGGCACTTGAAGCATTTGCCGGACAGGACGGGCCGGATGTCGCGATTGAAGTCGTAATCGGGCGATGCCGTCTGCGCCAACGCACCGGCTGCCCCAATCAATAGCGCAACCGTGGCCAGTACATAGCGACGGGTCGAGGACGGACGCTGCTCTGACATGGCTGCCTGGTGCGGATGATGGTCCGACTCAACCGTGGGATTCGACGACTTCCATTCTCAAGGCTGACCCATCTCTAGTCGAGTTCGCGAATGAAGATATTCTTCCAGCGAACAACGGCACCCGGCCACCACCGATTCGTGCCGAGCCAGTCACGCGAATGGCTGTCGTGGACTTCCAGCGAAATATGCCCCTTGCGCCCCAGCAACCGGGCGCAGGCTTCTGGGTCGTAGTTTTTCCATTCGACTGCATTCATATCGAGCACGGCGATCTTTACGCCGTTCACCCAGGTCGTGAGTGTGGGGATGCGGCCGACGCAGCGGACCCGGATGGTGTTCCACTCCCCGAATTTCCAGATCTTTAGGAAGTCGTCGACATCGGCGGCGTACTTCAGTATGGCACGTGTTTTCTGATTCAGTTCCACACGGTCCGCATCCGGATTGGCGGCCAGCATGCGGATCGGATTGCCTTTCTTGTCGTACTCGGCGTCGATGGCAAACGGCATCCCGTGCACGCCTGCCACTCCGTTTCCATAAAACCCTCCGATGCCACCCTGTGGCCGATGATCGACGAGCACCTGCATGCCCGGACTGCCGCCGGGCAGCGTCCTGACAAGGAAACCGCTGTCGGTCTTCCAGTCGGGTTGCATGTCCATGATCAGCTCGAAGTCGCCGAAGGTTTCCTCCGACACCAGGTAGGCTCCCTTGCCGCTTCCCGGGGGCTCCTGGCCGCCCACGATGGCCCCCTCGTCGATCGTCCACCTGCCCGTATTTTTCTTCGCGGCCGCAAGCGCCTCTCCCTCCAGGCGCCACTTGAACGGCGCGTCGGGATATTGAGGAACCGGCAGCCGAGCCTGCGCTTTCCAGCCGTTGAGCGTCTGGCCATCGAACAGGCTGCGGAACCCTTTGGGCGGGGACTTCGCTGCGGAAGGCGTTGCGGGTTGCTTGAGATGGATCGGGCCGCCCCGCTGCACCGGGCCATCCTTGGTGACGGGCAAGGGTGGCTTCCCGGACCGGCGCGCCGCACTGACTACCTGATCGAGGACGATGGTTTTGCCGTCGTAAGGGCCGCTTTCGAAAGCCGTGACCTGCCACCTGGTGACATGTTTCCAGTCCGCCTTCCCTTTGGACCAGCGCGGCACGGTGAACGAGGCCACCGGAGCCACGATCTGCTTCCAGGTCTCGAGCTTTGAACCGACGGTTGAGAATCGAAAGACACTGGCGCGATTGCCGTCGCTATGAATCTGGAAGTTGAAGGTACTTTCAATATCCGTCTTGATCCAGAATCGAATCTCGGCCGCGCCGGAAAGATCCAAAGTCGGAAAGCGAAAGCCCGTTCCAAAGTAAGTAGCCGCGGCCGCCGCATCGTCCACAACCGTTCTGGCCGCCAACTTGCCGCCGCCCTGCGGCACCTCTTTCACCACGGTGACGTTTGCCGTATGCGTCGTAAAACTCGCGGCGACGGGTTTCGCGCCTTCAAAATCGGTAATTACATGTTCGGTCTTTTTTGGCTGGGGCTTTTTCGGCTGGGCGCCGGCTGTCTCAAACAGGTTTGGCGCCAGAACGAAGAGAGTGACGAAAACGAACCACCTATTTCTCATTTCAGTTCCCCGGTCTGCTCTTGAGGTTGCTTCTTCAACGTAGTGGTGGCTTCGAGTCGATCAAAACGGGCAATCCATCCATTGACTGATTCGTTGATTGGCAGCCGCCATCAATTTTACGTGTTCGCATCAGGATTCACCATTTCGTCTAGCCGCCCGCGCCTCCTGGACTGATTGCGCTGGTAGGCGCCACAGAGATGGAATCCGGCGCAACAGGCGCACGCACCGACTGGCAAGAAACGACATAAGCCCCTGACGGGCAGGGGCTTATGCGAAACCGTGCGACGCCTGACGTCGGCGCGGCTGAGGCCTGTGTGGCGGGGACAGGAAGCGAACGAAGTCCGTGTCCCCCAGGAAACAGGCACATTGCCACCACGGGCGCTGCAAAAAGCGGTGCANCGGATGCAGCCANTCAAGTCGTNGANGCGGAGCTGNNTGANGTGNTCANTGCCTGGCCCGAACTACCGGNCGNACTGAANTCCGNCATCCTGGCGATGGTGCGCGNCGGCGCGGNGNCGGGTGAGGGCNGGGGANCGCACGGTCACGNACCTTCGTGCAGCGTGTCGCAACTTCTTACATCACGCATGCCGTAGCAGTCACGGTCACGGCTNCCGTTGGTGAGTTTTCCACAACGGTAGCGGAGTTGCGATGCGGCCGTGCGTTGATCATGCAATCGGCGCTTCCACAGTGCGCGCTGCGCGGCATCTTTCCGCCGCGCGAACGGGAGCCCTAATTGAGCGCATAGACGCTCGCCTGCGCGGTCTTGTTGATGGCGTCGATGACCCAGACATCGAAATTCTGGTCACCGTTCTTCACATTCACCGTGTTGTGGAGCACGATCTTACTTCCTTCGCGCCGCCAAACACCTCGGCAGTTNCCAGACACCATGGTTTCTTCATCGAGGAAACCGCAGCCACTGCCATGCAAGAAACCACAGGTATTGTCACCAACCGATTCCAGAACAAATGTCACATAGACTTTGCCATAACGCCCCATGTTGCCTTCCGCCATGATCGTAGTTGAGTGTTCGGCACTATTGACTGCCGTCACCTCAAAGGTCGCTTCTTCTTGTCGCTTCTGGAATTCCATCGGCCTCACTCCTATTCAAATCAAGCGAAGTAAAAGTAAACGTCTGTGATGCTATCAATTTGACCATTACGATGCGTGCTCACAAGAGTNGCCCGTGAAGCGCATTGGATGGATTGCTCCTCATTGATCGCGAATACGGATCTTGCTGATGTGGTGCGTGGCCCGGTAGCAAGCTGGGGAGCTGGCTGCGGGGCGCCATTACAACGACAAGAACTGCTCGCGGCACCAATACGTTCCGGCTGGTCCTTCTGTATGTTCTGTTCAGTGGTGATTGTGACCCTTCCCTGAGCCTGTGCCACGGGGTAGCGCGCGCAGGCAGATCCGAACTACGTGACGGCGGACTTCGTTCCTCTGCGCCCGGGTCACGGGACGGAATGGTGATGATCGCTGCCTGGCCTGAATTACCGGCCGCACTCAATAACGGCACCCTGGCGATCACTCGTCCAAGTTTGGTAGCGGATCGGTCTCACCGTCGTCGAAGATCACCGTCATTTCAGGTATCCGCAGCGCCGCCAGTTTGGCTTGGAACGTGCCGTCGAAGTGGGGCGCCTTGCGCTCGATCCAGCGCTTGGCTACGGCGTAGTCAATGCAGTGCGCTTTTCCAAACGAATGTGGTTTACCCTGCGGCAACGAATAGTGGCCGAATATGCATAAGTCGTCGGCCTGATAGTCGTGCCACCATGGCACACGTTCCTCGTAGCGCAGTTTTCCACTCGCCTCAAACGGCGTTTCGACCCGCCGCTCTGTTCCCGATGTGATTACTTTGACGGGATTGTGGTTCTGGTGTTCCAACTCGCGATCAATCGGGTCGGGGTCTGACTGGCGCAGCTGTGCGTTGATCCGCTGGCGATGTGTTTCGTAGAGACCGACCACATCGTCCGCGTCCCGCACCATGTCGACCATTGAGGTTTTCCAGCAGGCGTGGACTACTCGAAGACCACTGCGTTCCAGAACGAGTGGCAGCGATCGGAAGAACTTGAGCACGCGNCCCCGGACCTCGTCGTCAGCCAACACGGCGGGGGTCGGTTCGACCGATCTGTCGAGTGCCCACGGCTCACCGTAGAACCAGTGGTTATCGTGTTTGTGATGGCCCAGCAGGATGTTGAGGTCATGGTTGCCGAGTACGCATTGGGCTCGCCCTGCTTTGACGAGCCGCTGGACGAAATCAATAACGGCGGGGCTATCAGGGCCACGGTCGGTCAGATCACCGACGAAGACCAGCCGTCGCTGGCGCGGATGGGAACCGTCCTCTGCATATCCAAGCTGACCNAGCAGATCGCCCAGCGCATCGATCTCACCGTGGATGTCGCCCACAATGTCGAGTGGACCGGTGAACAGCGGCTGGACAAGCTGGGTCAAGGTGGCTGGTTCCTAGGCTGTACGTCCGCTCCCGCGAGCCCAATTGAATGACGTATTCAAACGGAGTTTCATCTTCTGCTGGCATTGCCCCATCGCGCTACTCCTGCAGCTGATACATGACCGACCACACGTCGTGCAGCGGGTGTTCGTTGCCAAAGTGAGTGCCTTCCCCGGTTGCCTCACAAACCGCCTGAACGATTTCCTCGTCGGCATGCCCCAGCCGCAGTGCCCCGTTTCCCATGAGAAAGTCGATGGACTCGTTACCGTCGACGTCCCACTTGCGGCTTCCACGG
>PADE01000182.1 GCA_002702965.1 Planctomycetaceae bacterium | reverse complement strand
TGGACTGAAGATTCGGATCAACGACGCGGATGTCCCGACCGATTACATCACTCGCGTGTACGACAAGAACGGGCAAAACGTCTACGAAGGCGACACGCTTCCCCCATTCTATCTGTTCGTGATCGACATGAATTGGGAAACGACCGGTCGCAAACAACCGCTCGTGTTCGGTGACAATACGCTCACCGTGCGCCTGGAGTCCGCAACGGGCAAAACGTCCTCCAAACCGTTCCGATTCGTCGAGATGGTGTTGGGAGTGCAAGCCGATGACCAAGGCGGAGTGAGCCCAGTCGATCTCAACGGACATCTGGACGATTTTGCGGTNTGGTCTCGGATTCTAAGCGACGAAGAAGTCANCGCGGTGCACAAGAGCGGCTTGCGAGACGCCGGAATTGCCGCGCTCAAAGCGGATCATCCCGATGCGTCGAGACTCGCCGATGGATTGCAGGTGCTTTACGAATTCGAGAANGCCGACGACGTGGCCGCGAATAGTGCCGGGAGCGGAATGTCCGGCAGCCAGACCGCCCCAGCGGGCGCCTTGGTGACACAAGACACGACAGCTCCCTGCATCGGCAAGGGCGCTGGCGACTTTACCCAAAACGACGCGACGCTGAAGTTGCATACCCGTGACATGCAACGCTTGATGAACGTACCGTCTGGAGACCTGACGATCGCTTATTGGTTCAAAGCGACATCGCAGGCAGCAAACCACACGGTCTGGGCGATGTCGAACGAACCCATCCCTTCGCTGCCTTACAGTACCAATCAAGCCAACGCGATCCTCGCTACACACACGATCGAGGTTGTCACCCCAGAAAACGTCAGCCTCGGACTGGTCAGGCCAGGGATGCACAAGACCACTCGCGCCGAGGGTACGTTAACCGATGGCAAATGGCATCACTTGGCGGTAACGATCGACCANGGCATCGCTGGCGGCAAGGTGATCGGCCGGCTTTTCATCGACGGGAAGCCCGGCGCGCAGCCTATTATTGACGATCAATCCCAACGCCGCGGTGATCGCATCGTCAGCATCGAAGAACTGGAGTGCTACGTCTATGTGCGCAAGTAGAGCCACCTACGACGTCTGTGTACGGCAAATCCGAGTGGTTCCGCGCTGAGTCGACAGACGACCGAGTCGGCGCAACCAAACAGGTGTGGTCACGAGTCCGAGCGAGGATCTGTTGAAGTCGATCATGAAGCGCCTGGGTAACGACAGCCAAGCCACCACCAGCGGTCATTTCCGTAACTAGGATTGCCAGCGACCACCGTTGGGGACCGTGCCGGCGGGGCCATTCGACCGCCAGATTGACCACCCGATAGGAAGGCTGACGATGCGAATTGCGTTGGGTGAAATCGNCCAGGAGACCGGGACCTTCACGCCGTCGCGGATGGACCGCGCAGCGTTCGAGGCGTATGGCCTGTACCAGGGAACAGAACTGCTCGAGCAGCTGTCCGGAGTGGGACCACCGGGGGGGTTTCTGCAGGTGGCGGCGGAACAGCACCAACCGATCGAAGTGGTGCCGCTGGCCCGAGCCTGGGCCGGGGCGGGAGCCAAAATCCTCGACGAGACCTACGACGAACTGCTCGAGATGCTGCTGGCGCCGTTGCGTGAGGCGGGACACCTGGACGCGGTGTTCCTGTCCCTGCACGGAGCGGCCAGCATCGAGCGAGATGATGATCTCGAGGGAGCAGTGCTGGCAGCCGTCCGCGCGGTGATCGGTCCAGATGTTCCGCTGGTGTGTCCTTTGGACCATCACGCCAACATCACCACCCGAATGGTCGACTGTGCCGACCTGTTAGTGGGACACGAGACCCAGCCGCATGACCCACTGGCCACTGGGGTCAAGACCGCGCGGTTGCTCTTTGATTGGCTCCGGACCGGTCGCAAGCCGGCAATCGGTTGGCGGAAGATCCCCATGATCACGCCGCAGGACCAGTTCCTGACATCAGGCGGTCCGATGAAGGATTGGTTCGACCGGGCTCGNACGCTGGAACGGCAGGATGGGGTGCTCGACGTTTCACCCTACCCCATGCAACCCTGGCTCGACGTGGCCGAGGGCGGCTGGGCGGTGGTCGTGCACACCGACGGCGACCCTCGACTGGCTGACACACTGGCAGCCGAGATGGGGACGATGGCTTGGGAGTTGCGCGAAGCATTCTGGAGATCCGAGCGTGTGGAGGTGGCCGAGGCGGTGCGACGAGCCTACGCGCATCGGGACGGTCTGCTAATCCTCTCCGACACCGGCGATTCGGTGTACGGCGGGGCTCCCGGAGACAGTACCTGGATCCTCCGGGAACTGCTGGCCCAGGCCGCTGCGCAGCCAACATCCGATCGACTGATGCTGGTGCCGATTGTCGACCCGGACGCGGTGGACGTGGCATTCGCCGCGGGAATCGGCGCGGAGGTGCGCGTGTCGNTGGGGGGTAAGATCGACAACCAGTTCAGCCAACCGGTCGAGACAACCGCCCAGGTGATCGCCGTCTCGGAGAACCACGAGGCCGATGCGGGCGAACGGGGACGCGTCGAGATCGGACGAGTCGTGGCGTTGAGATCTGGCCCGGTCCAGATCGTGGTGATGGCGGCCGCCGGTTTTACCATTTGCCATCCCGTGCTGTACCAGCACTTGGGATTGGAGATCGAACGCGCCCGGGCGGTGGTGGTGAAAACCGCTAGTAACTTCCAGTACTTCGAGCCGTGGCGACGCCAGTTNATCCGAGTGGATTCTCCGGGGATGACCCAGTCGGACCTGGCGGCTTTCACGTGGACACGGACTCCCCGGCCAATCTACCCGTTCGATTCCGGTGCGACCTGGGATGCCGAGGTGGGCGGGAACCAATCATTCTGTTGATCGAGACGTTCGATCGTCGAGTCCCCATGGGCCAGCGCGATTAGCGATTCCCGCAAACGAGCCGCGGAACCTCGGTCACGCTCTCGTCGCTGACGCACGTCTCGCGGCAACACAGGCCGCCGGCTGGCCTTCGGTTCACCGTTTTACCGCGACGTTCCGCGGTGTGNCTCACTCGCCATCAACTCGCATGACGCGGCGAAACGCGCGGCGCGTCTGGTCAATCCGGTTTTCTTGTGAATCGGTACGCTCGATGTTCTTGCCTTTCAAGTAGTCCGATTCGAGCAGCAAGCCGCTCAGATAGGCGCTGACTTCGTTGGGATGGTCATGGCCGACGCGAAATGGAAAGCTCTCTCGCCACTTTTCAAAAACATCGTCTCTCTTGATCGCGGCGCCGATGGCGTATGTGTCATCGGGTTGCTTATTGAGTTGCCTGTACTCTTCGCGGAATTCAATTTCTCCATCCGCGCTGTGCGCGAGAANGGTGATTAATAGCGACAGCGANTCACCAAGTCGAATGGCCCANTTCACGTCCAGTGCATCTGGATTTTGTGCCGCATTGAGACGTTGCAATTCCCCGTCAACGAGCTGGATTTGTTGAAATCCATAACCTTCGTACAACGATGAAAACCGCCCACCATTGACCCGTTGAATCACGTGCAGTTTCTCGTGCAGCAATAGTTTCAGCCCGTAGGAGTCGTCGCTCTCCATTCGTGCGAGATATCTTTCCGACAGGAAAATCGACATGCCACGAGTATGTGCCATGCCTTTGCAGAAGGACGAGTCGACTTTGACGAAATGCCATGGCAATCGAGAGACACAGGCCCATTGCGGGCCGGTCAGTTTGTGCAAACGTCGCACGAGCCTGCTGAGCAGTGTTTGCTCCGCGGCGGTGAATTCAAGCACCTTCTCGGCATACCTTTGCTGCACGAAAAGCGCCCGTGTTTTGGTCTGTTGCGGGAGCGGATCATCCGCCTTTAGGCCAATCGAAAACCGCAACATGTCATCGGTTGCACCCGTGATATACGGTTCCCACGCTTCGTTCGCGATAAGCTGGCGCCCCTCGTCAAGTGAATGGAATCGGATACGGTCCATCACCAATGGGCTGCGCAAGACGGTGTCGCGCTGTGTGTCATGGAGTCCTGCGACCTCCAATCGTTCCCTGAATGCCCCCTCTCCCTGCAAATTCGGCACCCCGTTGGGGACGGCCGGATCGTCGACGACGTGTCGTAGATTGAGGCAATGGCCAACTTCATGTGCGACCACAAATGACTGCATGGCTGGGTCAGATTTGACGCCCTTCGGCCCGAGCGTGACAAAACAAATACTGCCATTCTGTTGTCCACGTCCGAGTGGCCCTTGCCCCCCGTCGACCGCCGAGACAAACAACAGTGTGACGACGCGCGAGTCATGACAGATCATTCGTAATCTCCGTCCATCTCGTACGATCTTGTCGAGGTTGATTTCCCCACGTCGGGCTTTCCCGTAATTCCATCGGATTGGCTCGAGGTAAACAAACTCCAGGTTGGCTTTCGTGTAGACCTGATCTATCAGAGTTTTTGGGAGCACGTGGGGTGCAGGATGACTGCCATCGTCGTCGCACAAGATCACCGGCTTGACAACAATTACGCGCGGGCGAAGTTCCGGAGCAAGCGCTTCGTCGGGTACTTCCTGCGCTTTCTTTGACTGCCGCGACGGAGCCGGATCCGCCGCCTTGGCACCGAGAGACGGCTCGTTACACAACGCCACTGGTGCGTTCAATAAGCTCGAAGCGAAGAGCAGTAACAGCGCCCGGCACGACCGACCGGCGAACAGCAACCGAAGACGTCGTCTGATCAACTTCACATTCATCGTGGTTTCATCTGTTTGGATATCATCGCCTAAAGAAACATGGAACCTTGATGACATCGTCTCTACGCCGTCTCTACGCCGTCTCTACGCCTTTGCATTTGAATCGGTTGATGTTGCGTCCTCATTCGATGTGTCTTAACGCAAAACACCACAGCCGACCACTCGCACGCCCGTCACCAATCCTAGCCGACCCTTTACGCCACCGCACGATGGCGGGCTGCCCCGCAATCGCGCCAGGTCAGCGCCGGGGCGTTCCTCGTTGCAGGGCTGCTCAGCGTTCAGTCGCGTTTTGGGCATGCACACTCATCGGACATCCCCACATTTGCACGGCGGACAAAATCTCGACCAGGCACTTTGTGCCCGTCGGGAGGGGGCTTGAGCGGCTGAAACACGCGTTTTCGTCTTTGGAGTCCCAGACCGAGAATTCGGCCTATTTCGAAACCAGCGGTGTGCGACTTCCCCCCAAACGGTCTTGCTTACAGGACAAAGGCGGCCAGTGTATGTGGTGGAGCGTCAGGAGGGGTATACTGCTTGCTCACCCCAAAAGTACATTCAACGGCGCGGGCCGTGTCAGCGATGATCACCAGCAGGAGAGCAAGTATGTCGAAGCAGGCAACACAACGTTCTCGACGGCAGTTTCTGAAGACCACGGTTTCAACCGCGGGTGCGACCGCGATGGCGCCGATGTTTATTCCGAGTTCGGCTCTGGGTCGCGACGGCGCTGTGGCTCCTAGTGAGCGAATCGTCGTTGGCGGCATCGGCATCGGCCGTCGGGGCGGGTACGACCTCAGCTGTTTTCTGCCGCAAAAAGATGTCCAGTTCGTGGCGGTCGCCGACATAAAACGAAAGCGCCGCGGTGAAGTGAAACAGATCGTCGACCGGCACAACGGCAATGAGAACTGCGATACCTATCGTGACTTTCGCGAACTCCTCGATCGCCGTGATATCGATGCGGTGCTGATCGCCACCGGACCGAACTGGCACGCGACGGCGGCGATGACGGCTGCCAAAGCCGGCAAGGACATGTACTGCGAAAAACCCGTCACGAAGAACATCAGCCAGAGCTTGATTCTAGCTGAAACCATGCGGCGTACCGGACGCGTGTTCCAGGCGGGAACTCAACGACGAAATCTTCCGCACTTTGCATTTGCCTGCGAGCTGGCTCGCACCGGGAAGCTCGGGCCGCTCAAGAAGGTCTACGCTCACCCGGCTGGGATGCAGGCCATGATGAGCGGTTGGCTGATTCCCGAAACGGAGCCCGACAAGGACGTCGTCGATTGGGACATGTATCTTGGGCCCGCGGCGTGGCGACCGTTCAACAAAAAATTGCTGGATGGATTCAACTTCGAGAAGGGGGGCGGTCTGGTGGGCGGCGGCGTTCTGGAATGGGGCTCTCATTGCGTGGATCTCTGCCAGTGGGCTGTCGATGATTGTCTGCCTCCGGTCGAGTACGACCCTCCGAAAGACGGCGAGTTGGTTGCCCGCTACGAAAACGGCACAGAGTTGATCTTCCGGGAAAAGGGTTGGATTCCATTGGGCTCGTGCCCCGTACGGTTCGAAGGCGAGACCGGCTGGGTCGAAGCGGGCGATAGCGGCAAAATGGTATTGAGTTCTCCGCAACTATTGGCCGGCAGATCGGTCGAAGAAATTGGCGGATATCCGGCAACTTTTCACGTTCGCGACTTTCTAGACTGTGTGAAAACTCGACGCCAGCCGAAGGGCAATGCCCAGGCAGCCTGCAACGCGCACATCGCCTGCCACGCAGCCAACATCGCCCTTCATCTGAATCGTCAAGTGAAATACGACAACGCGACGCACCGATTCATCAACGACGAACAGGCCAATCGCCTGAGGTCAGAGGCACTGCGGGAACCGTGGAGACTGTAACGCTGAGAGCCATGCTCGACCTGCGTTGTTCGACTTCGCCACCCCCCGCTCGATTACGGACCCCTATCATGCTCATCAACCCAATTCGACATTTCAGTCGTTTCGCCGTTCTACTCACCGCCTTGGTCGCCGGTACGACTCCGTCGGCCCGGGCCTTCGACGGCCCCGACACATCACCCGACAAAGAGAGAGAGCTGCTGGCAGTACTTCGCTCGGACACGACACCGGCAGAAAAGGCACTCGCGTGCAAAAACCTGGCCATTTACGGTTCCGCACAGGCGGTTCCCGATCTGGAAAAGTTGCTGCCGAATCCACAGTTGTCGTCGTGGGCCAGAATCGCGTTGGAAGCGATTCCCGGCGAAGCAGCCGACGAAGCATTGCGAAGAGCAGCCGCAGAGTTGAAGGGCAGACTGCTGATTGGCACGATCAACTCGATCGGATTCCGTCGTGACGCGAAGGCGGTCGACTCCCTGACTGCGAAACTACAAGATACGGACGCCGAAGTGGCGTCCGCTGCGGCCGTGGCATTGGGACACATTGGAAACGCGGCCGCCACAGCATCACTCCGAGGTGCACTGGCGACTCCTCGCGCCAACGTTCGATCGGCCGTGGCCGAAGGCTGTGTGCTATGTGCCGAGCGGTTGCATTCGCAAGGCGATTTGGTCGCGGCAACTGAGATCTATGACGAAGTGAGAAGTGCCGCGGTGCCGATGCAGCGGATCATCGAGGCGACTCGCGGCGCGATTCTGGCTCGGGATCAAGACGGAATCCCGCTGCTGATCGAAACATTTCAATCGCAGGACAAGAGACTTTTTCAACTAGCGCTGGGCACCTTCCGCGAATTTCCCGGCGGCAACGTCGATCAGGCGCTGGCGGCTGAATTGGCCCGCGCGACGCCTCGGCGGGCTGCTTTGATGATCCAGGCGATGGCCGACCGTCCCGATACGGTCGTGCTGGCCGCAGTGCTCAAGGCCGCGCAAGCGGGCGACAACCAAGTACGCATGTCTGCCGTCGACGCACTCCGACGCGTTGGTGACGGTTCGTGTCTCTCCGCGCTGCTGCAGATTGCCATCGAAGGCGACGAGGAACTGGCGCAAACGGCTAAAGAGGCCCTGGCTTATCTCCCAGGCGACCGCGTCGACGGGGAAATTGTGACACTCCTGCCGACGGCCAAAGGAGCTGCGTACACGCTGCTGCTTCAACTGATTGGACAGCGACGGATCGACGCGGTGCCGGATGTCTTACGGGCGCTAGACCATAGCGACGTCGCGGTGCGTAGCGCCGCATTGACGGCGCTGGGCGAAACGGTGTCTCTAAAGCAGTTGCCGATGCTGATTTCGCAGGTCGTCGCCCCCAACCATCCAGGAGACGCACCCGCGGCTCAACGGGCATTGAAAGTCGCCAGCGTCCGCATGCCGGATCGTGAGGCGTGTGCCGAAGAGCTGGCGGTGGCTCTTGGACGTGCCCCCGCCACAACCAGAAATACGCTGCTGGAAATCCTCAGCGAAGTGGGCGGTACCAAAGCGCTACTGACGCTTGCGACAGCGGCCAAGGGTAAAGATCCACAGCTTCAGGATACGAGCAGTCGTTTGCTCGGCAAGTGGAACAGCGTTGCGGCCGCACCGATTCTGCTGGATCTGGCAAAGACCGGGCCGGCAGAAAAATACCGGATCCGTGCGTTACGAGGGTACATTGGCTTGGCGCGAAAATTCGCGATGTCGGACAACCGGCGAGCGCAAATGTGCCGCAACGCATTCGACGCCACGCGTCGGCCCGCCGAGCGCAAATTAGTACTGGATGTTCTGAAATTACATCCGAGCGCACCCGGGTTGAAACTGGCCGTCGAAGCCATGAAGATCCCCGCCCTCAAGGCCACCGCGACGCCGGTCGCGCTCGTCATTGCTCAAAAGGTCGGTGGCAAAGGAAGCGACGTCAGCAAGTTGTTGTCGGGAGTGGGGCTCGACAAAGTGAAACTAGAAATCGTCAAAGCACGATACGGTGTTGGAACGAAGCAGAAGGATGTCACCGCCGTGCTGCGGAAATTGGCCAGTGACTTACCGCTGATCACGTTGAGGACAACAAGTTACAACACCAGCTTCGGTGGCGACCCGGCGCCGGGAATCGTAAAGCAATTGAAGATTCAGTACCGCATCAACGGCAAAACAGGCGAAGCCTCTTTCCCGGAGAACGCCCTGATCATTCTTCCGATGCCCAAGTAGTGCTCGAGGAAATCGCGCCCGCCTGATCGGCAGTTCGTTGGTCGCAGCGGTGAGGTCCAGTCCTGCGGCCTCAGCCTCTTGTTGGCTTGATCTGCGCAATGATCGCCGGTCGTGCGGTGGGTCAGCGTCCGTCTGGTGTGCCAACCTGCACGCCCTCGAGTGTGGTCGGGTCCACCCGAAACCGACCGCGGGCAGATGCCAGGTACAGGTGGTCACCCATCGAGCAGATCCACCGGATCCCCGCCCAAGGCGCGGTCTTCGAGTCGCGTCCCAGCGAGCGCGGAGAGAGTCTGGAGAGTTCGTCGCCGCGCAGCACGTGGATGTAACCACCGGCGGTGGTGACGAAGCGCGCGTCCGTCCAATCGGCTTGGTTACTACGAATGTCCCAGCCCGCGGGATTCACTTCGGCGACGCCCGTTCCGGTCACGATGTAAAGTCGGCCCTCGCTTTTACCAAGCGCGTTTTCTAGTCCCACCATGCCCCGAACGTCGTCCCATCTCTGCGGACACGTATCGTAGACCCAGCTGCGCGGTGTCACCATGTCGAGGACACCATCGGTCATGACGAACAATCGCCCGCCGAGTTCGGTCACATGACTCGCCCCCTTCCACCTCACATGAGGTTCGACCAGGCTGCTGGTCGTCGGCTTGCCCGAAGGATAATCGAAAAAGCTGACTTTGCGACACCACTCGGGGTGCGCCGGATCGGGATTGAGGGTAACGTTGTTTGCCAGCCCTAGACACGGTTTTCCCGTCACCACCCAGATGCCTACGTAATGGGCGCCGAGGACGCGATTGTTGATCAATTGGATGTGCTCGGTGGGTCGTGCGAGGATGCCGTCAGGTTCGACACTGATCGCGACGGCGCGGGGGTCGACGATCAGGTTGTCGGAGAGGGTGACGTCGCTAGCGCGGGCACACGCCAAGGCGGCGGCGTACCAGCGAGGTTGTTTCTCCTCAAGATTGTGGTTGATGATCAGATTGTTCTGGATGCGGATGTTTGACCCGGGTGTCGACCGGGCTACGTAAACACTATGGCGAGTTGCTTCCTCGATGACGTTGCTCGCGACCTTGACGTTCTTCACGTTTTCGAGGTGGATGCCGTAGCCGCGGCCGGCCGCTGTTCCGATCGTCCGGACGATCGTGTTGTCTCGAATCACCACGTCCTGATACACACCGGTCACCGAGGTGGAGACGCTGACGCCGACAGTTACCTGCTCCAGGCGCAAGCCGCTGAACTGAACGCGGCGAACATCGGTGGTACCCGTATAGTTGCCGATCGCCGTGGTATTGGGATCCGGTCCTGGTTTACCGCGAATGGTGAGATTCTGGATGGTAAGGCCGTCGATCTTGCTGCTGATGTAGAACCCAAACTTGGTATCGGGGGACAGCTCGATTCGTGTCTTCTCGGCGTCGCTCGACGTCAGGACCAGGTTTCGCTTGTTCTCGATCAGTACTGCCTGCCCGTGGGGTGGACGCGGCTTCAGCTGATAGGTGCCCCGCCCCAGGACAATCGTCGTGTCGGGAGCTGCACGTTGGACGATGACGGCCAAGTCCTGCGCCGGTGTGACTTCGACGAATTTCGTTTCTCCTGTCACCTGCAGTGTGCTCACGAAGCTGCAGGTCAGGATCGAGACGATCGTTACCGAACCACGGTATTTTCGCACAGCAGCGCTCCCAGGCATCTCCAGCGGGCATGACCCCGCCGGTAGGCGTTACATGGGTAGCCCTTTCGGATGGCGTTTCCACCGCGGTCGAGATTATAGAGTGCGGCGCAGTAACGTGCAGAGCTGTGGTGAGAGGACCGACTCGCGGCGGGAGGAAAATCAGGACAAGATGACGCGACATGCGGGCCTCCGAGCCAATATGGCTGCGATCCGCTTCACCGTTCTGGACGGTCCGTACCTAGACGATCCATCAAGCCTGAAATTGACGCTCGACCAACCGCCGATAAAGACCGTTGGCAGCAACTAGTTCCTCGTGGGTTCCCGACTCCGCCACACGTCCTGCGTCCAGTACCACCACGCGGTTAGCATTCTTGACCGTGCTGAGTCGGTGGGCGATGACCAGCGTCGTGCGGCCCTCCATCAGGCGCTCCAGGGCCTCTTGGACGAGGTGCTCACTCTCGGCATCCAAGGCACTGGTGGCCTCGTCCAGAACAAGGATCGCCGGGTCCTTGAGCAGGGCGCGGGCGATGGCAATGCGTTGCTTTTGACCCGCCGATAGGCGCACTCCCCGCTCCCCCACCAAGGTTGCGTAGCCCTCGGGAAATGCACAGACGAATGCGTGGGCGTGGGCGGCCAACGCGGCTGCCTGCACCTCGGCATCGCTCGCGTCGAGGCGGCCGTAACGAATGTTGTCGCGCACCGAAGTCGCAAACAGGATCGGTTCCTGACTGACGACACCCACTTGCTGGCGCAGCCAGTCTGCATCGAGCTGTGGATACGGATGACCGTCCAACAGAATCTGCCCCTGTTGAGGATCGTAGAGCCGGCACAGGAGGGCCGCCGCGGTCGACTTTCCACCACCCGACGGACCGACCAGCGCCACCACTCGACCGGGATCGAGCGACAAACAGAAACCTTCCAGGACCGGCGAATCGGGGCGCGTGGGATAGCCAAACCCAACCCCGTCGAATTGCACGGCTCCTTGCACCGAACCGAGACGCCGGCCCTCGGTGGAGACCGTCGGCTGACGGTCGATCAACTCAAAAACCCGCTCACTGGCCCCCGCAGCCCGCGCAAACTCCGACCACAGACCGGAAAGCGCCATGATGCTGAAGGCAACCGTAAACGTGTAGAGCAGAAAGCTTGTGAGTTGACCGAAGCCGAGCGCGCCTTCGCTGAGCATGACGACGCCATACCACAGCACTGCGGCGATGGCCCCAAAGCCGGCAAAGCTCATGATGCCGGTGAAGATCGCGACCAGCTTGGCGCGATGGCGTCCCAGTTGAAAACTCTCCTCGACGGCGTCCCGGTATCGGCGGATCTCGGTTGCCTCGCGCGCGAAAGCCCGCACGGTGCGGACGCCAGCCAGGGTCTCTTCGGCAACTTCCGAGCTCGCGGCCAGAGCATCCTGGACGTCCTTGCTGCCGCGGCGGAGGATGCGACCGTAAAAGCCAGCAACGATGGCCACCAGAGGGACCACGGCCAACATCACCAGCGTCAGTTTCCATGAAGTCCACAGCAGGATGCCGATGGCGCCCATACCCTGCAGACCGAAGCGCATCGCCGTGAGCAAGTTGACGGTGACAACATTTTGCAGGACCGTGGTGTCGGACGCCAGGCGATTGGTCAGTTCGCCGGTCCGCCGTTGATCGAAGAAAGCGATCTCCTGCCGAATCACGGCTGCGTACAGGTCGCCCCGCAGACGGGCCACGATGCGTTCGCCGGCGACGGTGAACAGATAGCTGCGAAAGGCCGCGGCCAGTCCGCTGATGGCAAACACCCCGAGCAGGATCAGAGCACTCCGATCGAGTGCCGCACGTCCGCCGCTTCCGGTCACACTGTCCACCAACCGACCGACCAGAGCCGGCGCCGACAGACTGGCCGCTGAGGCAACCACCAGCGCGATGGTCCCCAGGAGCAACGGCAACCACTCCGGGCGGGCCAGCTCAAAAACACGTCTGCGATCAAGGCGTGAAACGCGTTGGGTCTCACCGCTGGCCGCACCCGATGCTCGGCGAATCGAACGGCCGTCACCTACTCGCATACCCCGCAGACGGCTCATGGGTGGCCCTATTGGCTGGCGTATCGACAGCGGCCGCGATTATAGAGCCCGGCGCGGTGGCGCGAAGGGCGGTGGCAAGGTCGCTAGCTCAGGGGCGCGTACCCGGTTTCCAACACCCGCCGCACTCGAATCTGTACTCCTGTTCGGCGGAGAGTGACCGGCGTCACTCGGGTTGCTGGGGCACACCGGCGTGGCTCGCTGTTTCCAGGACGCGCACCAGGCCGCTGGAGCCGTCGACCTCCAGTTCGTCGCCGTCTCGGATTTCTTTCGTCGCGCCCTCCACACCACTGACACAGGGAATGCCGTACTCGCGCGCGATGATGGCGCCGTGCTGCAGGGGTCCGCCGATCTCCATCACGACCCCCGCGGCGTTGATGAAAATCGGTGTCCAGCTCGGTTCGGTCGCCCGCGTTACCAGAATTTCGCCCGCCAGCAGCGGTTTCTCGTAGGGTGTGGTCAGTACTTTGGCAGCGCCCCGCACGACGCCCGGCGAAATCGCATCGCCGACCAGGTCTCCCTCACTGCTGTTCCGCTGGACGCGGTAGATCCGGCCGCGGCTGTCGATGATCCGCGGCCAGTCCTGCACGTGCGCGACGGCTCTGCGGGGCGCCAGATTGCCCTCCCGCAGCGAGCGCAGATCGAGATCCGCGTCCCCTTCCGCGGCGGTAATCTGATCGATGGTCAAGTCGAAGATATGTCGCACGTCATCCAGCCGGCCCTGTGACTGAAAACGCGCTCCCAGTACCAGCGCCCGCCTCCTCATCAGATCGGTGAGGAACACGTAGACATATTTGGGCTGCTCGCGATAGCCGAAAATGTCGTGGTGGATCCTGGCGTACCGTTGGAATTTTTTTTCCTTTCCCAGCCGCCGCGCCAGCGCCAGCAGTTTGTCGTACGCCGCCTGGCTGCGCTGCTTGACCGTCGTGGTCGCATTGTTTCCGGTATCGATCTGTTTGAGTCGCTCGAAGAACCTCGCCGGGTCTTCGTACGGCCGCGGCGCGGCGATGTCAATTTCGCGCATCCCGCGGCAGCCAAAGCGGGCCATATAGTCGCGATAGGCCTGGGTGAATGCGGGCGACAGTTGTCCGGCGTCCAGTTGACGGGCCAACGAGGCGCCCGAGTCGGTCCGACGCACTTCGGGAAACGCCGCCAGCTGGCACATCGCGTGCCCCATCGCGCTGGTGGGATTGCCTGGCAGGTCCATGCCCAGTTGTACCAGCAGATCCTCGACATCGTGGTTCTTGAACAGCCGGTACAGCCGGGCGCGGGCGATCAGCGCACCGATCAACGCGGTCATCGACTTGATCAGCCCCGTGAAGTGGGCCAGTCCACGGGTGACCAGCGTGTCGAACGGTTGCTCGGCCGCCAGTTCGTCAGGACAGACGGCGAACACCGCAGCGGATCCCGCTTCCAGGTCGCGGGCCGCCTGGTGGCCACGAAATAGGCCGCGCACTATGCTCGGCGCCAGGCCGAGCAGGTGCTTGAGTACCCGCGGCAGATAGCCGCGCAGGGCCGCGGGTTTCTTGCGGGGCACGAACTCGGCCAGGTCGAGGGAATCGAACACCGTCCGGACCGAGGCGTCGTAAGTCTCCACTTGTTTCAAGAGCAACCGTGGGCCGAATGTTTTGAGCATGTTGGAAATTTGCAGATACTGCCGCCCGTGCAGGCTCCACACCACGCCATCGGCGCCCGAGGGCATTGTTGGACCCTTGGCAGCCGTCAGCATGCGGCCCCAGATTTCGCCGCCCAGCACCGACAGCGAGTCGGAGAAACCCTGCGTGAGCACGATGATATCCAGGTAGAGCTGTTTCGGCTCGCCTGGCGCGGTGACCATCTCCGGAAAAAGCGGCAGGTACGTCGTGATCGGTCGCGATTGCAACAGGTAGAGCGCACCCTCCTGGATCGCCCATTCGATATCGCAGGGGTTGCCGAAATGAGCTTCCACCGACTCAGCCAGCGCTGCCACCTTGAGGACCTGCTGGGCGGTGAGCGCCGGCGCGTCGGGTGGATCGTTGGGACGCTGCTCGGTCCCGCCGTCAGGCATCAGCCAAACCGCGTGCGACTTGGCGGCCACCTGGCGGTCAAGGATCTCCCGCTCGAGCTTGTCGACGAGGTACGTGTCGGGCGTAACCTGGCCCGACACCACCGTTTCTCCCAGACCAAAGTTGGCGTTGATGACCGCTTCGTCGTAGGCGTTGTTCTGCGGGTTCAGCGAAAACGCCACCCCGCTGACCTCGCTGGCGATCTGCTGTTGGACAATCACCGCGATGCGGGGGTTGTCGATCGGGATCTGGTTCTGTTGCTTGTAGGTGACCACCCGTTCGTCCAGCAGCGAGGTAAAGCAACTGACCAGGGCCGTTTCCAGTGTGGCCCGTGTCACCCCGAGCGTCGTCTCGTACCCGCCGGCAAAACTGGCCGTTGCCAGATCCTCTTCGGGGGACGACGACCGTACGGCAAACAGCTGGCTTTCGCCAAAGCGGTCCATGGCGGTGTCCAGGTCGCTCCGCTGCGTGTCCGACAGCGCCAGCGTGCTGCACAGGTTTTGCAGCGCGCCGCATTCCCGTTTGATCACATGATCGTCCGCGGTTGTGTCCTGACGGGGCTCGGTGGCGGCGCTCAGCAGGTCCGTCCAGAGCGCACTCTGCTTGATCGTCTCCAGCCAGGGCGCGAAGAAATCGACCGACAGGACGAAACCATCGGGTACCGCAAAGCCGGCGCCGATCGCCTCGGTCAGGGCCCGGGCTTTACCCCCCACAGCGCTGAGCGGCGGAAGCGCGCTGTCGCTCAGCTGGTAGCGGGTCGTCATCTCGATGTCCATAGATCCAAGCAGCCGCGTGTGGGACTCAATCGACCATCGTGAAGAAAATACCGAGCGACATGAACGGTCGAAGTTGTGGGCGGTGATGATCTATCACAGCAACACAGCCAGACATCGAGACGCACCCTTTCGGTGTCGGTAACCCAGGTGCGGATTGAGGGCTCGTTGGTGTGTGGGGCGAGGAGCCGATCAGAGCTTGCCCCAAATCTCTTCCAACACCTCGAAAAAGAACGGATCGTAGACATTCAACTCCGCAGCGACAAAAGGAAAGAAGTCATTGCGGTAGAAATAGGCTTCGGTTCCCTCCGCAAAAAACTCCTTCGCGTTCGTGGTTCCATAGTGCTTGACGATTTTGCCCGTATAGAGCAGAACCTCTTTGTATTTCCCGGCTGCCATCGCCCGGTCGTACGCAGCTTTGATCTTGGGATGATCAAAATCGAGGATTTGATCATGGTAAGCATGCGCCAGCTCATGCAGGATGACGGCGGGGTGTTTGAGGATTTGCTGTCGCGAAAGCAGGGCTGCCGCCCGCGGTATATGGACCTTCTGATGCAGCCGGAGATCATGCCCATGATCGCGCAACCAACCGGCGCCAGGATGATACTGCATATTGCCCAGTGTCGGGTGGTGATGTTCGATCCAGATCTCCAGTGTCTGCATCGTCTTGAGTTGTTTTTCGGGCATGAAAATCTTGATTCTCTCTAAGTGATTCGCGAGCATACTTAATGCCCGCGAACCTGCTTCCGCGTGCTCCCCTTTAAGCATCGCTGGGTCCACATAAACGGCCCAGCCTTCTATTTTCTTTTCGACCGGATCAAAACGCACTCCGGGATCACCCTCCTTCTGGTCTTCCTGGCCTTGAACAATCCCACCCACGATGACAATCATCATGCTCAGCAACAGACGGTATCGATCCATGGTTTTTCTCCCAGTCCGAATCACGAACCCAATGTCAATGTACTCGCCATCCGGCCCGACGAGAAATACCCCCCTGGGTAAAACGGGATGCAAGCCTAGTCGACACACGCTGTCCCTACCCGGCCGCCGTCCTCTCTGACCCCTGCGGTTCTCGAGCCGAACTGCCACCCCTGGCTGGCAAGTTCAGCGCGTGCACTTGGGGCGCATGACCTGAGGCGAATTGGCCACCACTGCTTGAGGGGTAAACCCCTGACGACAACCATCCACGGGAAGCTGCCATGAAACGCCTGCTGTGGTCCGCGATCATCTGTCTGGCTACCGCCGACGGTTTTGCCGAGGAGCCGCTGGCCCGCTGGCAAACCACTGTTGATTTCGGCGACGACCTCGGCCAGAACTTCGGATCGCTGTTCGAGGCCCGCGACGGCCAGGGGCGACTGGTGGCCGGGGCCGGATTCCAGGAAGTCTACAACACACGGTTCCGCAGCAACCGCCACTCGCTGCAATTCTTCATTCGTCCCGCCCGCAAGGCCGAAACGTTCCACATCGAACGACTGCCACATCCCGATTTGGATTGCGGAATCTACCTGTTCGAACTCGACGGCCAGTTGCACGCCTGGACCGGTGCCCGCAGTAATCGGGTCAAGCGATGGGATCCAAAACGCCGCCGCTGGGAATCCGACCTTCAGGTCGCCGGTGGACTGGGCAGCGGGGACGGCGTGATGCGGATCGGCCGCGGTTTACTCGTGTTCAAGAACAGCGCGGCCACGTTCACCGACGCGTTCGATGGTACCCAACGTCGTACGATCCTCGCGCCGCCGGCCGTGGGTCGCTACTACAACTTCTACTATGCCCTCGGTCGGCTCTTCTTTTATCACACGTCTTCGCAACCGCCCGAGGCGTTCACGCGGATCCATGCCTGCCGGTGGGATCCCGCCACGGCGGTGCCCATCGACCTCTCACAGTCGGTCGTCCAGCAAGCCGTGTACGTCGGCGAGACACCTTTTTCCTGGGGCCAATTTCAGGGCGAGGTGGTGACCGTCACCAATCAGGGAGGCATCCACGCCTGCGACGGTCGTCGCTGGCGAACGTTGCAGGAAGCCGACAATCGGGTCAACTATCAGGTCTACTCGATGCTGAACTTTTACGACCGGACGCTGCTGGCCCAGTACCCCACCGGACACCTGTTCGAGTACCGTGGGGGGACCGAGGTACGGCACCTCGACGGTTGGCCACCCCGACTGCGGGGCGTGTCGAGCCGAGCCCGCGAGGCCCAGACGACGGCGATCTACCGGGGCGAGATGTTCACCGGTGTCTGGCCCTGGGCGGAACTCTGGCGCTATGACCGCGACGTCGATCGCTGGCACTCGATGGGCCGTGCCTTTTCACATCCTGCCGTGACCGACAAGACGGTACACCCCTACCAGGAACACGCCGATCGATTCCGGCTAGTATCCAATCACTGGGGCCAACGAATCACTAGCATGATCCCGATCGGTGATGCGCTTTACCTGTCAACGTCGGCGAAGGGCACCTACGAGTGGAATGACGACTACGACTTCCTCACCGACGAGCAACGTCGCGAATACGGGGCCGCGCTGAGGTTGACGATGCCGGGAAATCTGACCACCTTGATGCGCTGGACTGACCAGCCCGTGGCGCTGGAGTTTCTGGTCTTCACCGATCGACTGGTGGTGCGCCAGGACGGTCGCGAAATCGGTTCGAGCCGGTTCCAGGTCGAAGACAAAACGCGGGTTTCGGATACCAAGACAACCTGGGGGCGCGGTATCTTCGGACCGCTCAACGGCCGACTCCTGCGTCACATCGCGCCCTGAAAAGGAGAGCGGCGGTCGACCCGGCCCACTCACCCAACCCGTCCAATACGTGATCGGGAAAGAAGCAGGCCAACGCCAGCACGCGCCGTGTTCCCCGAAGACGGCGAGTGCCTGGCCCCTTCGGTTCGCGAGTTTCATCCTGGCCAATACCAGATGCGGTGGCGCGTGGAACTGTGGCGGCGGGCGCGGCAGCTGCCCGTCAGGACGATAGTGCCGCCGAGATCTCCAGTGTTCGCGCTCGCCAGAAGATCCGCATCGAGTTGGACCGGAAACTCACCCCCGCTGCTGTCGCGGTCATGTACTCGCGGGGCCTATTGATGACTCCGGCTTGCGGTAGATCACGGTCTGCATTGCGAGGTTCAAGTACCGCTCGAACAACAGGATGGGCGTCATCAGAAGCTGGCCGAAGAAGTAGGGATAGATCGCCCTGCGAAGGTTGATGCCCCTGCCCCGACGGATCTTGAAGGCGACCCCAGCGAACAGGTAGAAGTAGGCTGGAAACGCACCGTAGGGTAGGTAGTCGACTCGCTCGAGCCCCGAGCGCGCCACGAATTTCAGGAGCATCTCCTTCGAGTACAGCACCGTATGCTGGGGCGCCTGCACACCCGGCCAGCGCTTGCCGAACAAGCGGTAGCTCACGCAGTCCAGCCGCGGGACCTCAACCACCAAGTGGCCACCCGGCTTGAGGGTTCGACAGACTGTGTCCAACGTCCGAACCGGATCGTAGTCGTGCTCGAGAAAGTGCCACATCGTCACCAGGTCGTAGTGGTCGTCCGGCAACGGTTGCTCGTAGACCAGACCCTCGTGGAATTCGACACCGTCGAAGAACGGCAGGTGGGTCAGGTTCTTGAAGTCGACACCACTGGCCGCAACCCGATATCGCCGACGCAATCGCTGCAGGAATGAACCCGACCCACAACCCACGTCCAGCACGCGGTCCCCCGCGTTGAGCTCGACGTACCGCGAGACCAGCTTGTCTTTTTCACGGTCATGCTTGTCCATCCCGCGCTTGTAGAATCGAGTCAGGATGCCCCACTCCGTTTCCTTTCGATGTGCGATGTACTCGTCGTCGTAATACGCACCGATGTTCTCGATGCTCAAGCGCGGTGACTGGTACACGAGTCCGCAACGATCGCAAGTGACGAACCGGAAATCGCCCGGCTTACCCGTCAGGTCGTCCTGGCCTGTCAACAGATCGCGACAAGCTGATCCTCCGCAATAGTAACAGGCGACTTCTTCAAACTGGTCAGGTGTCGGAGCCGCATCGGCAACAGATCTCATGCCCAGTTCCTTCGCGCAGAGGGAGTGCGGCGAGTCACGCGCATCTTCAGAATCGAGAATGACCACGCGGTCATGACGTGGCTCCGGTCATCGTCGCAATCGACACAACAAGCAACAGACCCTCGGCTCCGGCCAGAACGCGAACACCGGTTCGCGATCGTAGTGTGGGATCATGACACACTTCGAAGACGCACAGTATCAGATAGACAGCGAGTGCCGCGCCCATGGTCGCGGGGTGAACGATGCGCTCTGTGGGAGCTTCCATCAACAGAATGAACACGGGGTACTTGAGTAGCACCACGTGGTAGTTCATCACGGTCCATGAGGTTCTCGCTGGTATCGCATACCAGCCGATCATCAGGAGGGTGAGCCCTCCCAACAATCCAAGCGCCCGGACGTTGCGCGAGCCGGCGAGCAGAGAGATACTCCCGACGGCCAAAAGAACCACCAGGACCATAAAACTCGCGCGATGCGCGGTACGGCAGAGCACGCGCTGGGGATCAATGAGGCCGTCCTTGTGGACGTCGGCAAGATCATCCCAGAGACGGAATTGAGACAGCAGTAGAACCACCAGACCAATCTCGAATGTCGCTTCGATCCAGGTCAGCGGCAGGGATTGGGACCCCGAGTGACACCACGCGGCCGTCACGAGCAGCGCCAACAGCGCTGCCATCCGCGGGAGAACGACTCGGGTCAGCAGGTAATCGCGAATGTCACGACTCAAGGATTTCAACAAAGCCACGATCTCCATCGACTCGTATCGTGTCGCCGCTGGCGACACGCTCGGTGGCGTTACGTCACCACTAACACCATGCGACTCACACTCCATAT
>PADE01000181.1 GCA_002702965.1 Planctomycetaceae bacterium | reverse complement strand
TCCGATGTGCGGGATGTTGTTGGCCGAACTCGGTGCCGACGTGTTAACGATCGACCGCGTTGAGGCTGCCGGCCTCGGTACCGGGGCGCGAGTGTAGTCCGTGTTCAATCTGCTGCGTCGCAGCCGACGGTCGGTGGCGGTCGATCTCAAGAACGCCGAAGGACCTCGCTTGGTGCTGCGACTTATCGAACAGGCGGACGCATTGATCGAAGGCTTCCGGCCTGGCGTCACCGAACGACTCGGGCTGGGGCCCGCAGATTGCGCCGCACGAAATCCGCGGCTGGTCTATGGGCGCGTGACGGGCTGGGGGCAGGAGGGGCCTTTGGCGCAGGCCGCGGGACATGATCTCAACTACATCGCGCTGACGGGAGCGCTACACAGCATTGGTCGCCGCGGTCACGCTCCGACACCACCGTTGAATTTGGTCGGTGACTTCGGTGGTGGGGCACTCTATTTGGCGCTGGGTGTGGTGGCGGCGATGCTCGAAGCCCAACGATCCGGAAGAGGCCAAACCGTCGATAGCGCGATGATCGACGGGGCGGCGTCGCTGATGACGTCCGCCTACGGGCTGCGGGCCGCAGGGATCACGAACGATCGACGCGGCGAGAACATTCTGGACAGCGGGGCGCACTATTACGAGGTTTACGAAACCAGTGACGGAAAGTACGTCGCGCTGGCCCCCATCGAACCGAAATTCTATGCGCAGTTACTGGAACACACGGGTATCTCCCCGGAGACGTTGCCGCAGCGGGTCGACCGCGATCAGGGCCCGCAGCTGAAGGCGCGATTGGCTGAAGTCATCAAGACAAAAACCCGTGATCAGTGGTGCGAGCTGTTGGAGGGGACCGACTGCTGTTTCGCGCCGGTGCTCGATATGGACGAGGCCGCGGAGCATCCGCATAATCGAGAGCGGCAGACCTTCGTGAAACGTGATGGTGTGGTGCAGCCGAACGCAGCGCCCCGGTTCAGCCGCACATCAGCACAGATCATGGGCCCCCCGGCGGCGCCGGGCGCCCAGACCGAAGACGCGCTGGCCGACTGGGGTTTCGATCGAGCGGAGATTCAAAAGTTGATGGATTCGCGTGTGATTGGAACAGCGCAGCAACGCGAGTCCGAGCCGCCGTAGCCGACATCCACGGGTCCGACCGAGATCGTCTCTTATCGATTCAGGTCGATGGGAACAGGGGTCGAACCGCCGCCGTGTCGACAGGATCGCTACACGGTGCGGGCATTTGCCATGGGCTGCCTCCTCCAGTACAACAGGCCCATTGCGACTTGCGGCGTAGAGGCCGGCCCCGGAATGGCAGCGGATGGCGAGGCCGCGGTATCACCAGGCTGCGCTGTGCAACAGATGGGGCCCGGCAGGGCGAATCGAGCGTGCCGCGCCGACCGAGATCGGTTGCGGTAGACCGACGCGCGCTGCTCCCGACGACGGCCAATCGCGTGACCCGGAACGGTCGGTTGAGCATGGCGGTGGTGCTGCGTCATCGCAATGAATGATCGGAAACGGCCAACAGGTGGCGTACGTTGTGCCGCGCATCCAGGCCGCTCGCCTGGGTCCGAGCGGCAGGCCAATCAAAGCCGTATGGCAAACAGTGGGGTACCAATCGATGGGTTCGTTGCAAGAAAAGGTGGCGCTCGTCACCGGTGCTGGCCGGGGGATCGGCCGCGGCGTTGCGCTGCTACTGGCCGAGCAGGGCGCCAAAGTGGTGGTCAACGACTTGGGTGGCGATGCCGGTGGTGGTGGCCACGATGTGGGTCCCGGTCAAGAGGTGGTCGACGCGATCAGGTCCCGGGGGGGCGAGGCGGTATTGAACACCGACTCGGTTGCGGACTGGGATGC
The DNA here is from genome assembly GCA_002702965.1 of Planctomycetaceae bacterium. GTDB lineage: Bacteria > Planctomycetota > Planctomycetia > Pirellulales > Pirellulaceae > UBA9264. Next base: position 12,444 of record PADE01000181.1, on the reverse strand, counting down.
GGCGCACGGCATGGTCCAACAGGCGCTCGATACCTACGGACAGATCGATGCCGTGGTGAACAACGCCGGTATCCTGCGCGATCGAATCTTCCACAAAATGAGCGAGCAGGAGTGGGACGCGGTGATCAACGTGCACCTCAAGGGCTGCTTTAATGTGGCCCGTGCCGCGGCCCCGCATTTTCGGGCCCAAACGTCCGGGTCGTACGTTCATATGACGTCCACCTCGGGTATCGTCGGTAACTTCGGGCAGGTCAATTACGGTGCCGCCAAGTTGGGTATTTTCGCACTCTCCAAGTGCATCGCGCTCGACCTCTCACGGTTCGGCGTTCGTTCCAACTGCATCGCGCCTTTTGCCTGGAGTAGGCTGATCGGTACGATTCCCACCAGTAATCCGGACGAAGAGGCGCGGGTCGAGAAGATGAAGCGGATGACGCCCGAGAAGATTGCGCCGCTGGCGGCGTATCTGTGTAGCGATGCTGCTGAAGACGTCACGGGTCAAGTTTTCGGGGTGCGGTTGAACGAGATATTTTTGTTCGGCCACCCGCGTCCGGTGCGCTCGGTACATCGCAGCGAGGGATGGACATCCGAGACGATCGCGGAACACGCAATCCCGTCGATGAAGCCCGGCTTTACGCCGCTCGAGCGATCGATTGACGTATTCTCCTGGGATCCAATCTGACAAGCCGCATCCGGGGTGCGGGCAAACGCAGGCGGGCCGTCCTCGGACGGCCCCTGGCGGCTACGGTGGCTGGGCAGGCAGACTGGCGGGGCGCGTAGCGCAGGGAGCACCTCCGCGAGTGGCCCACCAGCCGGCCGTTTGCGATAAACGTCTCACTACCCTACGAGTTTGTATAAAACGGGGTCGCGGATGCCAATCGATTACGACAAGTTAATGGAGTACGACATTCCCGATTGCCAGCAGACTTACACCGAGCGCGACGTGATGCTCTACGCGCTCGGCCTCGGGTTTGGTATCGACCCGGTCAACCGATTGGAATTGCCCTTCGTGTACGAGAAAGGATTGCAGGTACTTCCCACGATGTGCTGTGTGCTGGGTGCGCCTGGCATGTGGCTCGCGGCGCCTGACACGGGTGTCGACTATGTTCGGGTCGTCCATGGCGAGATGGGGTTCAAGATCCATAAACCGCTACCGAGCTCGGCAAGGATTACCGGCAAGACGCGCGTCACCGACGTCTTCGACAAAGGCCAGCGGGTCGGCGCGCTGATCCTCCAAGAACGGGAGATTGTCGAGCAGCGATCGGGTGACAAACTCGCCACCGCGACGAGCACCACCTTCGCGCGGGGCGATGGTGGATTCGGGGGCGCGCGGGGTCCGTCGCGCGTCAAGGTGATTCCCGAAGTGCGCGATCCGGACGAGGTCTGTGACTTGCCGACGCTACCCCACGCGGCGCTGATATACCGGTTGTCGGGAGACTACAATCCGCTGCACTGCGATCCGGATGTCGCGGAGCAGGCAGGCTTCGATCGGCCGATTCTGCACGGGTTGTGTACCTACGGCACAGCCGGACACGCGATCCTGCGGTCGCTATGCGACTACGATCCGCTGAGGTTCACAGGAATGCAGGCCAGGTTTTCCGCGCCGGTGTTTCCCGGCGAGACGATCCGCACCGAGATGTGGCGCGACGGCGTTGGCCAGGCGGTGTTCCGCTCACGGGTGCTCGAACGCGATGTGGTGGTGCTCGACCAAGGTACCGCCAAAATCGGGGGTTAAGGGGATGTCTCGCGACGATGCCTAGGGACGGCGGTGTTTCCGCCCCCACGGTCGCGTCTGCTCCAACTGCTGAGCTAGTTGAAAGAGGCTCACCTCAGCGCCATACCGCCCGCTGAATTGCACGCCGATCGGCAGTCCTTCATCGGACCAATACAGCGGGACTGACATCGCGGGCTGACCCGTCACGTTGGCCAGATTCGTGAATGGTGAGTAACGCCCCAAGTCGTCGAAAAATCCGGCCGGATCGTCGGACGTCATGTCGAGCCTGCCGAGCAGCGCTGGTGGTTCCGCTAGTACCGGACTGAGGATCATGTCGTACGACTGCATCAACACCGCGACTCTTCGGCCGATACGGTGAATGGCCTCTACTGCGCTCGCATACTGCACGCCGGTGACCGTTTTTCCCCGTTGGTACACCGCCCACGTGGCCCGTTCGACATCCTCTGGGTTCAAAGGCCGCGACAGTTGCTCTGCCCGGGCGTCGAGGAGTTCTGCGATCTTGGTCTGAATGACGACGCCCGTGTTGTACTTCAGTTCGCCCCCGTCGACCGGCAGCTGAACCTCTGTGATGGTATGTCCGAGTTGTTCACACAGTGCGGCTGCATCGCGGACGGCGGCCACACAGGTAGGATGCACGGTCGCGTGATTGGGAGGAGTCAAACAGAGGCCGATGCGAAGCTTGGCACAGGGGTGCTGCAGCGACGCGAGAAACGATGACTCGGGGGGCGCTGCCGAGTAGGGGTCACCGGGCGCAGGTCCGGCGACCGCGTCAAGCAGCGCGGCGCTGTCTCGAACCGAGCGGGTAACCGCGTGGCCAGTCGACATACCGGCCCATCCTTCTCCCACCGCGGGACCCAGCGAGACGCGACCTCGAGTGGGCTTTAACCCAAAGACGCCACAGCATGACGCCGGAATACGAATCGAGCCACCCCCATCGGTGGCGTGTGCTGCCGGGACGATTCCGGCGGCGACCGCCGCGGCACTCCCACCGCTTGACCCACCGGTGGAATGATCGGTATTCCACGGGTTGCGCGCGGGGCCGTCGACCACGGGCTCGGTCGACACGTTCAAACCCAGCTCGGGGGTGTTCGTTTTCCCGATCACGACTAATCCCGCGCGGTGATAACGCGTCACAATCTCGGCATTCCGCTCGGCAACATCCTCCTGATAGAGCTTGCTCCCACGTCGGGTCGCCACCCCGCGATAATCTCCCCCCAAGTCCTTGAGCAGAAAGGGGACACCGCCCAAAGGACCCTTGCGGGGAGCATGCAGGCGCGACCTCGCCTGTTCGAACATCGGCGTCACAACCGCGTTGAGACTTGGGTTCAGTTGTTCCACTCGGGCGATCGCCGTCTCGACGATTTCATCTGCGCTGATGTGACCCTCCCGGATCAAGTCGGCGAGACCCAATGCGTCGTAGTCGTCGTACTCGGCGAATTCACTCATCGTTTTCGATCGTTCTGCAGGTCGTCGAGTCCGCCAAGCGGTGCGCGCGTGATTTGGAGCAGACCACGGCGCCTCTNCGGGCGTGGGGACATGTGGGCCGCCNCGCATGGGGTCGCCGATGTCCTCTCATACAACCCGATGTCCNCTCATACAACCCGATGTCCNCTCATACAACGATGTCCGCTCATACAATGACGTCTGCCCATAAAATAACGGACGCCTGCTGGTTGAACCAGCAAACGCCCGTGTGTGGGACGTTCGGAGGGCTCGCAAACTACTCGGCCTGTTTGCGTTTCGCCTCGGGCTTTGTCTGTTTGCGTTTGTCCACGGGCATGGTTCCGTAGAATCCGTGGAACATCTCTTCCCAGGTCTGGTCGCCGTAACGAACCGTGGCGCTGGGATCGGGATTTGCCAGATTGCCATTGGAGTTGTCGTAGTAACCCGTGACACGTAACTTGGTCCCCTTGGGCATCAACTTCGGCTCGGTCAACTCGTAACGGAGTTGCCAGTTGAAGTCGTAGCGCGGCACATCCAGCAGGATTTCCTCGGCGCCGTCGGGATAGACGGCCGTGTACCGAAAGGACTTGCCACGCAAGTGCATGTGCGGCAGCATGTCGACGAGGAATACATCCTTTTTGAATTCTTTCTCACCGACGATCTTGTGGTTGGCGTCGTTGGGAGGAATCGCGAACCTCCAGAAGCCCGCCAGTCCGCCCCCGGCCGCGCGTTCGACGTCCTTCTCGTCCGCGAAGACGAAACCGACGCTGCTGCGATCTTTCTGGGGAGAGCCATTGGGCGTGTAGTGCATCTGGAACACGAGTTTGGAGCCGGCGGGGACGAAATTGGCCACGCCATTTAGGTAAATTCTCGCGGGACTGCCGGGCGCAAACCCCGCCACACTCTTGTGCCGCGTCGGTGCACGTTTGGAGTCGGGCGGCACGGCGTAGACAATTATGTGGTGAACGACCTCGCGATTGTCGGGGCGTGCCTGGGCCGCCTTGATCCATTTGTCTTCGGTCCATCCCGGATCGGCCGTCATGTACTTGTACTCGACGACCCCTTCCGCCGGAACGTCGTACGGTTCCTCGGACATGTAGTGGATTTCGTCGGGTGTGGGAATCTGCCAGCCGACAATGTAATCAGGCGGTTCGGGCAGGTTGGCTGGATCCCCTTCGGGCGAGCCATTGGCGACCCAGGTCTTGACGAGGGCGATCTCTTCTTTCGACATGCGACAGTCGTTCTTGAACTTGCCGTACTCGGGGTTGGCAAACCACGGGGGCATCTGTCCCTTCTCGATGACTTCCAGCATCATCTCTCCCCAGCCATTGACTTCGGCGTAGCTGGTCAACGGGAACGGTGCGATTTCGCCAGTGCGATGGCACGATACGCAGCGCTTGTTCAAGATCCGCGCGATCTGTTGCGAGTAAGTCACGTCACCGTGCGGCTTGATCTTGGGAACCCGGCCGATGATGCAGCCGGTGGCTTCGGTCGCGGCAAGGCTGACTTCTTTTCCGCCCAGTAGCTCCTTGATCGCATTACCGAGAAAAGGGGCTCCGAGTTCGGGTTTGGCGTAGCCCGATGTGGCCCCGAGTCCGTACTGGTCGTCAATCCGTCCGGCGTAGCGAATCACACCCTCGCCATCCAACAAATAGGCGTGCGGAGTACGTTGCGCCTGGAAGGCGTCGGCGATCGTGTTGTCGGGATCTTTCAAGACTGGATAAGACAGCTTGTGGACCCGGGCAAACGACCCGACCTTCGCCATCGAATCCTGTCGATTCGAGTTGATCGCGAAAAAGCCAACGCCTTTTTCCTTAAACTCTTGATAGAGTTCTTCCAATCGAGGCGCATAGAGTTTCGCCAGCGGACAGTCGGACCCGATGAAGACCACGACCACTGGATGGCCTTGGTACTCGTTCAAAGACCGCTCTTTGCCGCGGTAATCGCGGAGCGTAAAGTCGCCGATCTTCTTGCCCAGCGGATCGGCCGTCGCGCCCATCGCCAGACCGGCAAACAAAGTTACCAACAGAATCCCGATCGAGGTGCTCTTCCTCATCGACATTTTCTCCCCAAGTGAAGTAGTCGCAGGGCGCCTAAAGAGTGGTTACAGCTAAGTTTACCTCAGACGAGCGCCGTTTATCAACGGCAGTGCACGGAAAGAACGGCAGATTTAATGCCCTAGACCGATCAGTCATTACGGATCGGTTCTCTGTTTTCAGCGCGTATGGTCTTTTCTTCGGTTGTNNNCGACGGTGTTACTCGACGGTGTTACTCGACGGTGTTACTCGACGATTGCCTGGTAAGTCAGGGTNTGAAAGTCCTGGCGAATGTTGAGATGGGTGTACGGCCGGACCTGAGTCATCAGAATTCCGATCAGCGCGTCGTGGGGATCAACCCAGAAAACCGTACAGAATGCGCCGCCCCAAGAGTAGGCCCCGACCGAGGCGGGCATACCGCTCTGACCCAGGTCGGTGACGACACTGTACCCCAGACCGAATCCGTAACCTGGTCCCCGTAGCCAGATCTCGTTGTCTTGGATGTGGTTGGCGGTCATCAGCCTTACCGTGCGCGGGCCGAGTACGCGGGCGTCACCCAGTCTGCCGCCGTTGAGCATCATCTGGTGGAAGCGGAAGTAGTCTCGAGCAGTCGACACCAGTCCCCCGCTAACGCTGAAATAGTTGTGCGGTGCGCGGACATAGCGGCTCTGGGCGGTTGGTGCCTCGCTCAAGACCAGCTTGCGGTTTTCGTCGGGCCGGTAGTTGGCCGCCAGCCGAGGCANCTTNTCTTCCGGAAGGTAAAAGTGCGTATCGCGCATGTCGAGCGGATCGAAGCAATGCTCCTGTAGGTAGTCGTCGAGCGGCTGCCCCGAGATGACTTCGACGAGTCGTCCCACGACATCGGTCGTGGGACCGTACTCCCACCGGTCGCCCGGGTGGAAGTTGAGCGGCAACTTTGCCAATTCGGTCACGTACTCCTCGACGGTCCACTCGGGTTGGCGCTTGGTCCGCAGATCCCGGTAGAGTGCGGTGGTCAACCCCCGGTAAGTGTTAGCCAGCCCGGCGGTGTGGGTGAGCAGATGCTGNAAGGTGATCGGTCTGGCGGCCTTCACCAGTTTGTACGGCTGTCCCAAGTATTCACCCTCGTCCGGAGCGACCGAAACCGTCATCTCGGCGAACTCGGGCAGGAACTTTGAGATCGGGTCGCGCAACTGAAAATGACCGTGTTCCCAGAGCCGCATCAGCGCGACGGAGACAATCGGCTTGGTCATCGAAGCGATGCGAAAGATGGTGTCGTGGGTCATCGCGTCCTGGGCTTCGATGTGACGCTGTCCGAAGCTGCGGTGGTAGACGACCTTGCCACGACGCGCGATTAGCGCGACGACTCCCGCCACCTCACCACGCTCGACGTAGCCTTCGAGGTTCCGGTCGAGGCAGCGCAGCCGTTGCGTTGAAATGCCCACCGATTCGGGTGGCTGGTCGATCGGATCGTCTTGCGCGGCCGACTCGTGGGCAGGAAACACGGCGGCAGCCAACGCCATNAAGACGAGCAANAAGAGCCGCGCCGCCGAGGNGANTGNGTGGTTGTCAGAGTGCGGAGCCAAACAGCGTTGCATCGCGAGCTCCTGTTCGAAGTGGGNGGCATCTGGACTCGNCACGGCGTTCGAAACGTCGCACACGGGGCGACGNNTGAAAGCGTCTCAAGGGGTGCGTCACACGACGGACGTGAATCAAACAAACGCAGTCTCGACAAGGCTGAGGTCCGTGGGCGCCGAACCGCTCTGGCCGTCTAGCGCCGAGCACCTCACAGGGAGTGGAGATTTGTTGGGCGGCTGAACAAGCGTTGACGATTTCCGTGCCGGGAGGCTGTACGGATCGGGTTGACTTCTGCCGTGCGGGCGCATCTGCCATAATGGGTGGACCGTGAAAGCCTCGCATCAAAGTTCCGAGTACGCCGACGAGCGCGATGNGGACGCCTTTTGGGAGGCGATCCGCCCNNCCGACGAGCCGATCCGGCATCGCTGGTTTCTTCCCACGATCTTGGCGATCCTGGTCCTCAGCGTGCCGTGGTATCTTCCGCACGATCCGGGGGATCGTCTGTTGGCAGGTTTGCCGCTGTGGACATGGGTCACACTCGCATGCGCCGCTGGCCTGGCTGTGGTGACGGCTTGGGCCTCGCTTCGGCTATGGCGCGACGAACCCGATGGCGGTCGCCGAGCGGAGGGCGAGCGGTGACAGGCGACGTGAGCGATCGACTGGCGCTTGGTCCCGGGGCTCTGGTGGTCCTGGGTGGCTATCTGGTCGTGATGCTGGGTCTCGGTTGGCTGGGGCGCGTGTCACGCAAGGANGAATCGCTCAAGGATTTCTACCTGGGCGGTTCGAGCTTCGGCTTCGTGGTGCTGTTTCTCACNCTGTTCGCCACCCAGTACAGCGGCAATACGCTGCTCGGCTTCGCCGGCCGGTCGTACCAGCAGGGCGCCACCTACATCGTCAGCGTGACGTTCATGATCTTGGTGATCACGGTGTTCATGTTGTATGCGCCGCGGCTGTATCGATTGGCCAGGCGATTTGGCTACATCACACCGGCTGACTTTATCTTCCACCGCTTCGGATCGCACGCCCTGCGGATTGTGACGGTTTGCCTGCTCTGCTGGGGACTGGCGAACTACATCCTCGAACAGCTGGTGGCGATGGGTCACGGCGTGGAGGCGATCAGCGGCGGGCGGGTGAGTTTCATGCAAGGTGTGTTGCTGCTGGCCGGAGTGATGATGATCTACGAGTCGCTCGGGGGCATGCGGGCTGTGGCCTGGACCGACGCCGTCCAGGGGAGCCTGCTGTTGGTCGGGTGTGGGATGATCCTCTACATTCTGATGACCGCCTACGGTGGGCTGCCGGCGGCGGCGGCGGCGATCCAAGAAACAGCGCCGGCGAAGTTGCGACCGCCCGACGCCCAGGGGCTNCGTTCCTGGATCAGTACGCTGGTGATGCTCGGTCTTGGCGTCGCCCTTTATCCCCACGCGATTCAGCGCATCTTCGCGGCGCGCAGCGAGCGGAGCTTGCGCCAATCGTTGGCGGCGATGGCGTTTATGCCGCTCTGCACGACGTTCCTAGCGTTCCTGATCGGCTTGATCGCGCTGAGTCGTTTTCCCGGCCTGAACCAGCTCGAGAGTGACAAGGTCACGATCTACGTACTGGGCGAATTGGTGCACCGTTCGGCTTTCACCTATTGGTTGGTGGTGACGGTCTTCTCGGCGGTGGTGGCCGCGATCATGTCGACCGCGGACTCGGCGCTGCTGTCGATGGGTTCGATGTTTACGAAGGACATCTACAAGAACTATCTCAACCGCCAGGCGAGTGCGCGACAGATGTTGCTGGTCGGCAAGGGATTCGGTTGGGGCATCATGGCGCTGTTGATCGCGATGGCCTGGGTTTCACGACAGACGGAGAGCTCGATCTGGTTGCTGATCAAACTCAAACTTGAGTTCATGGTACAGCTCTCGCCCGTGTTTTTGCTGGGCGTTTACTGGCGGCGCATGCCCGCTAGTGCGGCGCTCGTCGGCATGTTGCTCGGCGCGCTGGTGACGCTTGTGATCTGGTGCGGGGTCGTGGTCGATTTGTGGGCGACGCGTTCACCGTGGGGCATCGGCGCGGGTATCTGGGGCCTGATGATCAACTATTCGATCTGCATTGGCGGAGGGCTGTGGTGCCCCGATCCGCTGCCGGCGTCCGAACCCGAGTGACCGCGTGCCTCAGGCGGCTGCCTCGTCGAATAGGATTACGCCGCGTTTGAATCCGCCATCGAGCAATTCTGTGTAGGCCTCATTGATCTGCTCCAGCGGGTACCGCGCCGAGATCAGTTCGTCGAGCATCAGCTGGCCACTGCGGTACAGGTCGAGCAGACGCGGAAACTCGCGGCGGGGGTCGGTGGAGCCGAACAGCGAGCCGAGGATTCGTTTTTCGGACGTGTGTAGGTCGAGACCAGAGAAGCTTGTTTTGGAGCCGACCGGCGCGACGCCGACGACCACCAGCGCGCCGCCTCGGCGAATGGCTTTGAACGCCGCCTCCTGGACCGCCGGGAGGCCGATGGCCTCGAAAGCGTAGGCCACTCCACGGCCGCCCGTTAAGGCGCGGATCTGGTCCCGCGTCTCCTCTCCGCTGGCGATCGCGTGGGTCGCTCCGAACTGGCGCGCGATTTCCATCTTGGCCGGATCGGTATCGACCGCGATAATCGGGTGCGCGGCACTCATGCGGGCACCCTGCAGGATGTTGAGACCGACTCCTCCGCAGCCGAAGACGGCCACGCTCTCACCGGGTCGAATGTTGACCGTGTTGACCGCGGCACCAACGCCGGTGGTCACGGCGCAGCCGATGAGCGCGGCGACTTCGAACGGGATGTCGTCCGCGATTGGGACCAGCGCTTGTTCGGGCGCGACGGCCTGCTCGGCAAAGGTCGAGTGGGTGCTGAATTGGCGCACCGGCTCACCGTTTAACCGCAGCCGAGTGCTGCCGTCGGGCATGGTGCCGTTACGCCACGGCCAGAACGTCTCGCAGTGGACCGGCAGTGACTGCGCACAGTAGAAGCAGGAACCGCAGGCCGGCGCCCAATTGAGGATCACACGCTGGCCGGGTTCGACGCTGGTGACCCCGGCGCCCACGGCGTCGACAATGCCGGCACCCTCGTGGCCCAGCACGAGCGGTAGCGGGCGCGGCAGACTGCCGGTCACAAAGTGCCAGTCGCTGTGACAGATGCCAGCCGCCGCCAGCCGCACTCGCACCTCGCCCGGTTCGGGGGGCAACAGCTCGATCTCTTCGACGGAGAACGGACCCCCGATCTCGTGTAGGACAGCGGCCTTCATGGTCAGCCTCACCTGCGGAAAATGACGGGGCCTTATGTCGCGCCGGTGGTTATACACGCCCGTTCGTGTCACCGAAAGCGTGCGCTGGGTCGCGCGCGAACCAATGGCCGTGGGTGAAAACGCAATCCAACACCGACGCGTGCAGCCGTATCGTCGACGCGCCCCGTCGCGCGACCGGCCGGCCCCGCCGTTCGCGCCGAGTCTGCGCCGGCTACTGGGCGGCGGGCCGTGTCGCAGGTAGCCGCCGGCATGTCAAAACGGCGCGGGCTTCGCTATGCTCTAGCGGATTAGCCATCTGGGACACATCGCGATCCGAGTATCAGGATACGGTATCGAATGTCTGCAGCAGTGAACCGGGCGTGGACCCTCGCGGCGCGACCCCAGGGAGTCCCTCAGCTTTCCGATTTTGAGTTGCAGAGCGGGCCGATCCCCGAGCCCGGACCGGGAGAGGTGCTGATCGCGACGCATTATCATTCGCTCGACCCGTACATGCGCGGCCGCATGAATCCACCCACCCCAGCGGCGTACACCGCGGGGGTGGAGATCGGTGGTGTGATGGAAGCGGACGCCGTAGGCGAGGTCGTCGCATCCCGCTCTGAGCTGCTGGCCACCGGCGACTTTGCGATGGGGAAAATCGGCTGGCAGGAGTATGGGGCCATCGATGCCCGGGACGTGCGCAAGATCGACGGCNATCTGGCACCGATCTCTACGGCGGTGGGAATCCTCGGCATGCCGGGGTTGACCGCGTACTTTGGCCTCTTCGAGATTGGCCGCCCGGTGGCGGGCGATACCGTGGTCGTGACGGCTGCGTCCGGCGCGGTAGGAGCGGTTGTCGGGCAGCTGGCCAAGCTCAACGGGTGTCGCGTTGTCGGTGTTGCGGGATCGCAGTCGAAGCTCGACTACGTGGTCGACGAACTAGGTTTCGATGCCGGCATCAACTACAAAAACGAAGCGGTTCCCGCTCGGCTGAGCGAACTTTGTCCGGAGGGCATTGACGTCTACTGGGACAACGTCGGTGGGCCGGTGACGGATGCCGCCATCGATCGGATCGCGATCGGCGGTCGGGCGGTGATCTGCGGACAGATCGCGCTGTACAACGCGACGTCGGCTCCGCAGGGGCCGCGAAATATACCCCGCATGTTGCTGACGAGACGGGCGCGGATGGAGGGCTTCTTAGTGTTCCAGTTCAAGGACCGGTACGCGACAGGGCTGGCCCGGTTGACCGAGTGGGTGCGCGATGGCGTGTTGCAATACAAAGAGGACATGGTGGAGGGAATCGAGAATGCCCCCGCGGCGTTCATCGGCCTGCTCGGGGGCGCCAATTTCGGGAAGCTCGTGGTGAAAGTGCGTTAACCTGTGCTGCGGCCTGGTCTACCAGTTGGCGCGCGACGCAGCGCGGGTCTCCGCGGCCATTGATGGGACCCTGGTCCGAATTTAAGGAGCAGCGCGGCGCACCGACCGTACCGCGGTTCACGATCGCTGAGGTCGGCCAATTCGGGTGGCCACTGCGCACGTTAGCGGTCGCTGTCGCGGATCCTGTTGAGGATCTGTATCGGCCGATGTCGGTACGCCGCTCCCGTCTTGATCTCATCGCCGAGTTCCAGGTAGCGCGCAGAATCGGTGTCGTATCGCGGCCACACGGGTAGCCCTTGGGTATTGGGATTGCCTGTCTTGGCAAATTGGACCCAGTAGCGAATCATCGCATCCGCCAGGTGTGGGTCTTACGACTTCTTGGCCGCGGGGTGCAGGGTATTGAAAACGTAATACATTTCGGCCGAGTGATACGCGCCGCGCGCCGGGTAGGCTTGGCTTCGGTGGGTGAAGACATATTGGAAGACATCGTCGGGGACCGCGGACATCCCGCGGAGCATCCCCGTCGCTCCTCGCAGGAACCATGTATCGGAGATGTACGCGTTGAGCGCCGCGGGGATGTCTTCATCGGAAGTGACCGGATAGAGCTTCAGAATGTCCTGCGCGGCATCGCCGTATCGGTTTTGCATGCCCTCGCGATAGGTATCGACCGTCCGGTAGGGATACGAGTTGAGAAAGATCGTCCCTTCATCGGTGTTGGTCCCCACGATCAACGACACAGCGTTCTGTTTCCCTTGCGCAAAGCGGTTCTCCGAAAAGTCCGGCATGAACCAGCCATCGATGGTTACCACGGGTCGGAACCCGTCGCTCCTCGCGACGAGCTTCGCGGCGGCGATCCCGCGCAACGTCCCCAGACCATCGTCGGAGTCTTCCTCGAGGAACCGGGACGCCCAGCTTTTGCCAGCCTCTTCCGCGCTGCTCGCGCAGGATGAGGAAGGTTTCAGGAAATCGTACGAGCCGTCGGTGATGCCAGGGCTTTGGGCAATCGCGCGATGAAACAGTCCCTTTGGCAGTGGTGAGGCGCACAGCGCGTCGACGCTCGTCG
>PADE01000180.1 GCA_002702965.1 Planctomycetaceae bacterium | reverse complement strand
CGAGCGCCAGGTTGGTTTGACAGGCGACCTGGCTGATGGCGGGCGTGATGCCCGAGACATGCACCCAGTGAACGCCTTGTAGTATTCCGTCAAAATCGAATTCGCCCGGGGCCGCCAACGCCACGGCGCTTTCGGCGCGGTCGTACAAGACCGTCGAACCGCGCTGATTGCTACCGACTTCGACGAAATAGAGCCCCAGCCGACCACCATCCCGCCAGAGGATTTGGCTGGTGTCGACGCCCAGTCCACGGAGGGTGGAAACGAGGCCGCGTGAAATCGCATGGTCCGGGAGAGCTGTGACGTAACGGGCTGGGTTGCCGAGCATGGCGAGGGAGGCGCAGACGTTTGCCTCACCGCCGCCCCAGGTGACTTCCACGGGACCGGGAACCGACTGCGCCCAGCGACGGTGATCCCGCGTCGCGATTCTCGCCATGACTTCACCGAAACCAAGAAACATAGTCTTCCTCGCTTGTCTTCTGATTTACTGTTACTCCGGTCATCGGAACCTGGCAAACTAGGTCGCGGGGGAGTCTACATGTTGGTCAAATCGTCGTCACCGGGACCCCGCGTGAGCGATTCCAGCGCTGCCGCGACCGGCCGTGAGTGGGCTCTGTCCTGGACGTAGGCGCGGCAGATTCGATAGCTGACTGGCAGGCGAGCAAACAGTTCGTTGGCAGTCAACGGCCGAACCACGTCTTGCGATGAATCATAAAGGAAATTCTGGCCGCTGGCCGGACCCCTGGTATGCGGGCGATGGATGTGCCGGGCAATATCAATCCGCAGGGGAACATCGGCCAAGGATGCCGCAAGTTGCTGTCGGACTTTTTGCACCACGAGTTCCGAGTCGCTGAAAATACTGGCCGATTCTCGATCGGACTCGGCAAACACCAGGTTTAGCTGGCAGGCCATTTTCCACACGAGCTGTCGCCCGAGTAGGTTCTCCCAGCGCGCCCCGAGATCCCGTTTCGGGATGTCAGAGCTGGATTTCCATCGGCGCACGTCCGTGAACAGCGACGCGTCGGTGAAATGCTGGTATTCGGTGAGATGTTCCCTCGGATCACCGGGGAAAAGTAGTGCTCGACTCGCCTCAAACAGATCTTTGAGTGTCAAGTCGATTGCACGAACGGTGCGGTGAAAATAGACCGTGCGAAATAGTTCGGCCCGCACCCCCATGAACCGTACTAAGGTGTCGATGCCCCGATCGTGAATGGTCAGCCCGGCCGGCGAAAAAAAACTGTAGTGCAGCAGGCGATCGACGTCGATCGAACGTTGGCTATACCCCGACATGTACGCATCCCGCAACACAAAATCCATGTTGTCGACGGTGTAGATTCCGCTGAGCAGTGCCCGTAGATGAGACAGCCACAATGGCCATCTGCCGCGCGTTTCGTCGGGTGCCGGGCGTTGGATCAACCAGGCGATCTGGCTTGGATCCAGTACCTCGTCCGCCTCCAACGCGCTGGTTGGATTGCGTCGCAACGAACGCAATGCATCACCGAGCTCATCCTCAATGATCTGCGCCCCGAGGATCTCGTGCGTGAGGTCGAATTGGCGCAGAAAGTGTTCGTCGAAGAAATGTCCGAAAGGGCCGTGGCCGACATCGTGCAACAGCGCCGCCATCCGTAATAGCGAGGTCACATATCCGCAGCTGGGAGCGTCGGGGCAGACCTCGCGTAGCGTTGGGTACAAGGACTCGGCAGCCCGCCCAGCCAGGTGCATGGCGCCCAACACATGTTGAAACCGCGTGTGTTCTGCGGTGGGAAACACCCACCAAGCAGTTTGAAGTTGGTGGATATGGCGCAGCCGTTGAACCCACGGGTGGTCCACCAGGTCCCGCTCTGTGACTTCGCCGTCATCGTCGGAAGACGAGCTGAAGGGAAGATAGCCGTGAACAGCGTCGTGCGTCAGGCTATCCAGGTGTCGGGAACGCATGTTGGCGATTATCGGGTTTCTTTTTTTGGGCGTCCAGCACACCCATCTTCCTCAAACGGACCGGTATCCGGGCGAGCAGCAAACAGGGGAAAACGGGCCCTAAAAATCGCCCTAGCCTCCTATTCTGCCAAATGGTCATAGCGATCAGTCGTGCTGTGCGGCCCAGGCAACCTGTGGAGGGCGGGTTCGACAAGCTCGATCAGACCGGTGGTCGGTGCCGATAACATTTTCTGTCCTCAATGCTACCGGTGGAATTTTCAGGAGAATCGTCGTGTTGCGACGCATATGCCTTGTTTCCTTCGTTGCAATGTTGGCGACGGCCAATGTCGTGTACGCGGTTCGACCACCTGATGAGCTGTTGCCCGAAACAACGGTCGGGTTTGTATCTGTTGCCAATCCAGACGCGCTCATTCAGGGATGGCAGAAGACCCAATTCGGCCAGTTGCTCGCGAGTCCTCAAATGCGACCTTTCGTCGTAGATTTACAGAGGCAAATCCGGCGACAAATTGGCAAGGTTGGGCTGCCGATCGAGTTTGGTTTGACAGAATTGCAGGGTGTGTTTGCCGGCGAGATCTGTCTGGCTTCGGTACAGCCGGGCGGTGATGTTAACCAACACGCAATGGTGTTGCTCGCTGACGTGACGGGGAATTGGGAACAGACTCAAGCGCTGCTCCAGATGATGGAACGCCGATTTCACGACCGGGGAGCGGTGCGATCCGTGACCACCGAGCAGGGAATCGAGGTCACTTGGCTAACGTCCCCCGCGTCGGCCGCGAAACCCGAGTCTACGGAAGTCCTGTATTTTGTCCACGAGGACCAACTGGTGGCGGCCGACCACGCGCAGGTGCTGCTGGCGATCATCGGGCGGCTACAGGGGAGCGGCGCAAAGAGCCTCAAGCAGGCCGTTGCTTACCAGGCGGTACAAACCGCCTGTGATTCGANCGCTCGCCAGCAAACGCATTTCTCCTGGTTCGTAGATCCGTTTCGCTACGTCTCGGTGATTCGCGCCTCGCAGGGGCATCCGGCGATTCAAGGCGTCGATCTGCTGAAGGTTTTTGGGCGTCAGGGATTCGACGCGATCAAGGGGATAGGCGGGCGGGNGTCCGTCGCTACCGGAGATCATGAGGTTCTTCACCAGACCTACATTTATGCTCCACCGGTCGAAACGGCCAACGGAGNAAAATACCGTCTTGCCGCTCGGATGCTCGATTTTCCGAACCACGGGGAGCTGGTGCCCCAACAATGGGTGCCGGGCAACGCCTCGGGCTATACCAGCTTCAGCTGGAAGGCGGAGAAGGCCTTTTATGCTCTTAAGCCCCTGGTCAATGAGATCGCTGGAGACAAAATCTTCGACGACATTCTGGATGGCATTCGAGATGATCCGCGCGGGCCGATGGTCGATATTCGCCGAGATGTGATTGCCCATCTTGGTGGCCGCGCTACGTCTTTTAACGACAACCAGCCGCCGATCGGTCCCGAAAGCGAACGGTTNCTGTTTGCCATTGAAGTCACCGATGAGGAAGCTGTGCGAGAGGCTATCGACAGAGCGATGCGTAGTGATCCGGACGCCACCGAACACTCGATCGCGGGTCGCACCGTGTGGGAGATTCTCAAAGAACAGAAAGAGGTGGAAGTCGACGAATTAGATATCGATGGCCTGGGTGATTTCGACGAGGAAGAAGGGCTCGATGAATCGAGCGAAGACCAGGCCGCCATGTTGCCGAATTCGGCCATTTCCGTGGCACATGGGAACCTGCTTGTTTCCAATCACGTCGATCTTATCCGGGATGTACTGCAGCCCCGTGCCGGCAGTGTGCCATTGTCGGCGGATGCTGACTACGGACGCGTTTCCGCGGCCTTACGGTTGCTCGGATCGGGAGACGAAAGTTTTCGTTTCTTTACCCGCATCGATCAGGTTTGTCGGGTTTCCTACGAATTGATGCGCCAGGACAAGATGCCTGAATCGGAATCGATGTTGGGGAAACTGCTCAATCGACTACTCGGTTCTGACGAGGACGATTTGCCAAGAGAACAGCAAGTTGATGGTGAGACGATGCCTAACTTCGAGTGGGTCCAGCAGTATTTGGGACTGTCTGGCGCGTTTGTTCGTAGTGGCGAACAAGGCTGGCTCATCTCGGGTTGTGTTTTGGCGAGAGAGAATCCGTCGAAGTGATCCTCTCCTCCAGCACAACGATCTTGAGGCGGCCGTCGCGTTCGACGAGCAAGGGCAGGGGAGCGGATAACCGGTTTAACCACTGCGCGAGTTGCTCTCCAGAGCTCCACTGATTGCCGGACACCTCGTACAGGCGATCTGCGACCCTCAGTCCAGCTGCCGCAGCAGCCGAACCCACGTCCACACGTGTCAGAATCGCAACCCCTGGTTCCGCTTCATCGTTCCGCCACGAGATTCCGAACCGCCGTGGCGTTCCACGGAGCGCGACGGTCAATGGGAAGACGTCCGACCCGGATGGACTGCGAACCGACAGGACCACGGGTGACGAATGACTCAAGATGGACCGCTGAAACCCCTGGGAGTCGGTGATTTTCCGTCCATCTAATGCGACAACCAGGTCGTTGGGTTGCAGCCCGGCCTTTGCCGCGGGGGAGTCACGGGTGACCGACGAGACACGCAATCCAGCCGAGATATCGGCTGGATCCCATTGAATCCCGAGGCGCGGTGGTTGGCGAGATGCTTCCGCCTCGAGTTGGTTGCGTTGCGAGTCGGACTCATCTTGCCAATTCGCACGGAAACGTATCGCAGGCGACGGCCGACAGGTTTCCCAGAGGACATTCACCAGTAGGCGGGTGATCTGCTCCAGCCCGGCGATATTCAGCAGGTGCGTGTCGTCGCTCGGACGGTGGTAGTCGTCGTGTAAACCGGTATGGAACATCAAGGCCGGAGTGCCTCGCTCGGCGAACGGGTAGTGGTCGCTATTGGCTTTGAGTTCCCAGTCAAAATCAATTTGCAAGTCGACTCCGACGTTCTGCCGGCTTATCAGCTGGCGCAACCGGAAACCGGTGCGCGTTCCCAGAACTTCGATGTGCCGATCGCGCATGCGCCCGATCATGTCGACGTTGACAACCAATCCGATCTGACTCACCGGCAGCGTCGGATGTTCGAGCCAGTGCTTTGAACCTAATAATCCTTGTTCTTCACCATCCCAAAATACGAACAGTAGGCTTCTGGTGAGGCCCGCTTGCTGCGACGCGAGGGTTCTGGCGATTTCCAGTAACGCAGCGACACCGCTGGCATTGTCGTCCGCTCCATTGTGAATACGTCCGAGCGGCCCATAACTATTTTGACGACTGCCAAATCCGACGTGGTCAAAATGGCCACAAACCAGTATCACGCTGCTGTCTTCCGGAGGATCGCAACCTCGGATCGTGGCCAACACATTGCGAAATCCATTCCCGAAGTGCTGGTAGTAGCTTCCATCTTCACCCGCCGGGCGGAGTCCCGCCTGTTGGAGACATTGCACCAGGTAACCCGCTGCGGCATGGCCCCCGCGCGTTCCCGCTTCACGCCCTTCAAAAGTGTCGTCTGCGAGGACTTCCACGTGCGTCTGCAGTCGAGAGCTCGCAATGGAATTGCGCGCTCGGTCGAGATTGGATTCCGCCGCTGCAAAGGGGGACGCCGTGATCAGCAGAATCGGGACGTAACGAACAAGCGGACTGTACGGCTGCAGCATAGCAGGGCGACTCCGCGCCGGATGCGTCATGTTGGGTACGGGTTCTATTTACCATAGCTCGCCCAGTTTGTTTGGTTGTCTCGTGAGCCGAGAATTGCTGGACAGGCTCCGCGTGGCGTGCGACAATTTGCGGCCGTTGCCGAGCCGCGAGAAGCGGACGTGGTTCGGTGAAATCGGCCGCCCACAAGAGCGATCTCCAGGGCAACGGCGCCGTGGTTTTACCAGCTGACCCGGGACGGCCCGCCCCCCACAGAAGGACTAAGCCATGCAACGATCTCGCCGCGATTTTGCCTTCGCAGTGGCCGCGTCCGGTGCAGGGCTGGGCAGTTTGGGTCGGCGCTTGGTCGCAGCCCGGGAACGACGGCCCGGTGACGGGATGCAGTATGGCCTTGTCACCTACCTCTGGGGACAGAGTTGGAAGCTTCCCACGTTACTTGCCAACTGCGAGCGGGCTCGCTGCCTGGGGGTCGAACTTCGTTCCACGCATGCCCACGGTGTAGAGCCAAGTTTGAACAAACAACAGCGCCGAGATGTCGCTCGCCAATTTGCCGACAGCGAAATCACACTCGTTGGACTCGGTAGTAACGAGAGGTTCGACAACCCGAATCCGGCCATCGTGCGCAAGGCGATCGAAACCACGAAAGCTTTCATCGTGCTCAGTCATGATGTGGGAAGCAGCGGTGTCAAAGTGAAGCCTGATCGCTTTTACCCCAATGTGCCGAGAGAACAGACCATCGAGCAGATAGGCACTTCACTCAATGAACTCGGCGCCTTTGCGGACAAGTATGGTCAGCAAGTGCGTTTGGAGGTGCACGGACAATGCGCCGAACTGCCGACCATCAAGGCGATTATGGATGTCGCTCAGAACAAGAACGTGAGCGTTTGCTGGAATACGAATGCGGCTGATCTAACCGGTGCGGGGTTGGCAGCCAATTTCGACCTGGTGCGCAAACGGTTTGGCGCAACGTTGCATGTAAGGGAGTTGGAAACCAAGAGCTATCCCTATGCCCAGCTGATCGAATTGCTGGTGCGATCGGACTATCAAGGCTGGGTCATGTTGGAAGCTTCCAGTAAACCCAAGGAACCGGTGGTAGCACTGGCTGGCCAGGTGCAGCGATTTCGACAGATGGTGATGGCGGCGCAGCGCGGTTAGGCAATCCGGACTGNCGCCGAGCGAAGNTTGGGGNGGACCGATGTGGCATCCGGGACCCGGATCGCCGCTTCTTGGACCAATGAAAGGCACCCGTGGCAACTACCGTTCAGGTAACCACACGACCGCCGAGTGGNACGGTGGTTCTGAATCGACCAGCACAGCGCAACGCGCTTTCTCGAACGATGCTGGTCGAACTTCAACAGGCGTTCGACGACCTGCACCAGGAGCGGTCTGTCCGCGCGGTGATCCTGACCGGCGCGGGAACCTGCTTTTGCTCGGGCATGGATCTGGAAGAGATGCGGGCGACGACGGCGAGCGAATCACNGGCACAGTGGTACCAGGATGTGGTGCGTTTCAAACACCTTCTCGAGACGATGCTGCGCTTTCCCAAGCCGATTATCGCTGCGGTGAATGGTCCCACGGTGGCCGGAGGCGCGGCACTCGTTTTGGCCGCGGATGTGGTCGTCGCCACCGGCTGTGCGCAGTTCGGTTTGCCCGAAGCTCAACGGGGGCTGGTTGCCGGCCTAGTTACGCCATTGTTGCACTTCCGGGTCGGCGGAGGGGTCGCCGCGCACTTACTCATGACGTCTCATTTGATCGATGCGGAACAGGCGCGCCGCTGGAATCTCTATCACGAACTTGTCACTGAAGACCTGGTCTGGGCGCGCGCTCACGAAATCGCACAAATGTGCGCGCAAGCGGCCCCCACATCACTACAGTTGACCAGACAGCTGCTCAATGAAACGATTGCCGAAACGCTGACCACGATGCTGGCCTCGGGTGCGGCAGCCAGTGCCACCTCGCGTACCACCGAGGCAGCTGCGGAAGGGTTGGCTGCCTTCCACGAAAAGCGCGCGCCCCAGTGGTAGTAAACGAGCTCACGATTTCACCACGAACGACTCGCGCCGTACACCGGTTCGCGCCGTACACCGGTTCGCGTTGACCTATCGAGTTCTTCCACGGCGGCGGACCAGCGGCCGGTCCGCTGGTCGTGAGGGCACGGGTTGGGCATCGACTTGGATTGTCGGTAACCGAAACGTGGACCCGATGGCGAGATTCGTGTGGATTGGTCTCGGTTCGATTGGCAGCGACCGTTGGCCACGCTGGGTGCGGTGTACATCAACTTATCAACTGCTCAGCGCAGCCTGCGCCAAATTTCCGGATTAGTGACCGCTCGACCTGCGCCATATCGCTACGATGGGTCATGGCTTACGATAGGGAGATGGCAGCGGTAACCGAAGTTGAGGTGGAATTCTACGGAGTTCCCCGACAGCGAGCCGGCGTGGAGCGGGTCAAGTTGGTGTTCTCGACTTCCACCGTGGTGGCCACGGATGTGGTGAGCGCGCTGCGACGGCGGTTTCCGGATTTGCAGAACGACTGTCTGGAAGGTGGTTGGTTGCATCCTTCTTGTGCAGCTAACGTCGATGGTGTTGCGTTCATTTCGGATCCCGGCACACGGCTGTCGTGCGGGCAGACATTGCTGTTGATGTCCGCGGATGCGGGTGGTTAGAAGAGATAGACTGCGATTCAGATGCATGACGGCTTCGCCGTTTGGTGATATGGAGGGTCTTCCGATTACCTGACAGGTGAATGCACGGCGGGAAACCGCGACTCCCAATGACTTGACCGAGCGGACCTAGACCTTGCCCAACAACGACCAGCCGCCGCCGGGGTACCATGGTTGCTATTTGCGTATCGACCTCTCGACGGGGCGTTCGCAGCGTGTCGGATTAACCACAGACGTTTTGCGCAACTACCTCGGTGGCAGCGGGCTAGGTGTCTATCTGTTGTTGCGCGAAGGGAGCGCGACGGTGGAACCGCTGACCTCCGCCGCCGCCATCGCATTCGTGTTCAGCCCATTGGTCGGTAGTCCCCTAACGACTTCCGCCAAGTTCGCGGTGGTCAGCAAGAGCCCGCTTACCAATCGTATCAACGATTCGATGGTTAGTAGCGGTTTTGCGATCGCTGGGAANCGATCCGGTTGCGATGCGATCGTGCTCGTGGGATCGGCGGTCGAACCGTCAGTCCTGGTGGTCGATGGGGACGACGTGCGCCTCGAGTCGGCAGAAGATTTGTGGGGCGGCGACTGTCTCACTGCGCAGCAACTCCTGACCGAACGGTATGGCGGTGATTTTAGCCACGCCGTGATCGGTCCGGCAGGAGAGCGGCTAGTACGCTTTGCGACGATTTCACACGATGGCAGGCACGCGGGACGGGGTGGCAGTGGCGCCGTACTGGGTGCGAAAAATATCAAGGCGGTTGTGGTACGTGGGACACGACGCTGCCAATGGGCAGATCCTGCGGGACTTTCGCGATTGGCGAAAGATCTGTCTGCGCGCTCGTTTGGACCGGCGACGGCCAAATACCGGGAACTGGGAACCGCTTCGAATCTCCTATTGTTCAACCGACTGGGCGCGTTACCGAGCCGCAACTTCCAGCAGGGCAGTATGGCCGGTGTCGAACAGCTGGACCCCGGCGATCTTTCCAAAACCCGTCAGCGAACCCGAGCTAGTTGCGCCGCATGTACAATCGGTTGCGAACATATTTTCTCGCTCGATTCAGGCTCGGCGAACGGGCCGAATGTCCGCGTTGAATACGAGAACCTGTTTGCTTTGGGGCCTCTGTGCGGCATCCGTGATCCGNACGTTGTATTGCGCGCGTCACGGCGCTGTGACGAACTTGGCATCGACACGATCAGCACTGGAGGTACGATCGGCTTTGCGATGGAGTGCGCCGAGCGAGGCATACTCGATGCGAGTTGGTTGTCGTTTGGCGATGGAGAGGCTTTGCTTCACGCTGTGGAGTTGATCGGCAAGCGCGACGGTCTGGGTGATCAGATGGCGGAGGGAAGCCGCCGGATGGCCGACAGACTGGGCGGCGAGGCACCGGGCTTCGCTCCGCACGTTAAGGGTCTTGAAATCCCCGGCTACGAGCCCCGGGCCGCGCAGACCATGGCGCTGGGATTTGCGGTCGGTGGTCGCGGCGCGGACCACAATCGAAGCGGTGCGTATGAAGTCGATTTTTCGGAACGCGCGGATCGCTACTCGTTGACGTCCCGATCGGTCCCTTTGGCGATCGCGACCGAAAATTCAGCGACGATCATGGACTCGCTCATTCTCTGTAAGTTTTT
Organism: Planctomycetaceae bacterium; assembly: GCA_002702965.1. GTDB lineage: Bacteria > Planctomycetota > Planctomycetia > Pirellulales > Pirellulaceae > UBA9264. The sequence goes on along the minus strand of PADE01000180.1, from coordinate 12,774 downwards.
GCGCCGCGTGTTTACGGACTTTTTCGAATCAGCAGCTGAGATGTTAAAGACGACAACTGGATGGGAAGTGACATCAGAAGAACTGGTTACTACCGCGAATCGTATCGTCTCGGCCAAGAAACTCTTCAACGTTCAAGCTGGCTGGACACCGGCGGAAGATTGCCTGCCCGCGCGGTTACTGGAGGAGCCCCAGCGGGATGACCCGCAAGCACAGCTGTCTCGCGAACAGCTGCAATCCGCCGTACATTGCTACAACGAACTGCGGGGCTGGAGTCGGGACGGTTGGCTCACCCCGGAGCGCGCCACCGTGTTGGGACTTCCGGGAACGGACTGATGCCTACCGTGCAGATCGTTTGTCAGCTCGGTTTGCGATCCGACCGTTAAGCGTCCCATTGACGGAGCGCCTCGTAGGCGGCAATCGCAACGCTCGTTGCCAGGTTAAGGCTGCGGGCGGGTGACCGCATGGGAATTCGCAAGACCTGCCTCGGCTGCTGCGCGCGCATCGAGTCGGGCAACCCCTGGGTCTCGCTGCCAAAAACCAAGGCGTCGCCGGGTTCGAATACTGCCGTCGTATACTCCCGAGACGCCGACTTAGAGAAAAACCACTTTCGCGCCGGTAGGCGTTCGACGAGCATTTGCCAGGTGTTGACGGCCTCCCAGTCCAGATCGATCCAATAATCGAGACCTGCGCGACGGAGCTGCTTTTCGTTGAGTTGAAAACCCAGCGGTCGCACCATCCAGAGTTTCGCGCCGACCGCCACACAAGTACGTCCCACATTGCCCGTGTTCTGGGGGATTTCAGGCTGATAGAGCACGACGTGAAGTCGGGGCGGCAGCGCGCAGGATGCAGCACGTTCCGGGGCANCGGTGAGGCGATTCACGCGGGCCTCAGCGATGGGCTGCGGCGGCTCTCGGGAAGCTGCTGCGCCTTGAGCTCGCGGACCCGCTTTTCAATTCCCTCCAGCAATTCCAGATCGCTGGGGTGCGGAGACTCAAAAGCTGGGCGCAAAGGAATTGGAATGTCGTCCATNCGATAGACGGTTCCCGGAACATTGATGCCGTACGTGGCAACCGTAAACGCAACCGCCGCGTGCCGAGTCGTGGGAGTTTCTTTCGGGTCAAAGGCGACATACGGAATCGACTTGAGGTGCTCGCGAGCGGGTTGACTAAAATTTCCCATTGGGTCGCTGGCAATGATCATCGCCGCATCGGCCTCACCGCGCGCCAGCACGTCGGCCGCGGTGTACTCGCCGGGATTGAATCGCGGGTATCCGCGACTCATGTTCACTCCGAAAGGATAGCCGGTGCGCCAGGCGACGACGTTGTCCGCGCCGGTCACGTTGCCGTGCCCGCGGTTGGGTTTGCAGGCGAAGCGGGTATGGCGATTCATGTCGCGGGTCAAAGCGAGCACGGCTTCGCTGTTGGCATGTTTCCCACGAGTCATCGTCAAACCCATTCCAAAGAAAATCACGCCGAACCGAGCGCGTTTCATCCGGTCCATCAAGTCCTGCCATTTGTCCAGAGGATACCCCGTCTCACACAACACCTGTTCGGCGTCTAGTGAGATTCCCTGAGCCAATGCGCGCAGGGTCCAGAGCCCTTCAAAATCTCGGCGCGGCTTGATTTGCACGAAGATATCGGCTGCCTTGGCGCTTTTNGTCTTACGCACGTCGACGATCACCGCGGTGCGGTCCTTGCGGCCGTTAGGAAGAAACATCCCCTTCGGCATGAGGCTGTACTTCGTGAAATGCCGCGGATGGCTCTCGGCGGGATTGGAGCCCCAAAACATAACCATGTCGGCGCGGTTGCGAACCTCACCGAGCGAACACGTTACCTCGCCGACACCCTGAAAGGCCATTCCCGATGGTCCGTGGCAAACACTGGTCGTCGTATCGACGGTTCCGTCGATCCAATCCGCAATACTGACAGCCACGCGCTGCGATTCACTGGTGGTATCGCTGAGACCGTAAATCAAGGGGTATTTCGCCTCGGCGAGAATCCTTGCGGTGCGTTCGATTCCCTCGTCGACTTTGGCCGGTTNTCCGTCGATGTGGCACGACGGCCCATGTTCAATTTCGTGGTTCAGAAACCAGGAGCTTCCCAAGATGCAGGCGCGTTTGGCGTCGACGATCTTGTCTCCCTCGACGTGCAAATCGATGTCGTCGCACACACATCCGCAGAAGGTGCAGGTCGCATCCTGCACGACCTTGCGGTCGGTTTGATCGGCGGTTTGCTCAGCGGCGAGTGGCGGGTTCCCAGCCATCATTCTCTCTTCCTCGTTCGGTCTGCGCAACACGGCGCGGGTCGATCGATTGCCGTTGTTTCCAAGGTAATTCTATCACGTTTCACACGATCTCCAATTCTACATCGAGTCCTTTACTCGTCGGCATTCCAGAGCCATGTGTGTCGCCTCCCATCAATCGGCTGGAGACATCACCGTACGCGATGAACAACAGGCCCTCGGGAAGCTCGTCCCGCTTGGCAGGGGTCACAGGCACCTCGACCTGTCCGAAGTCGCTCGTCAATCGAACCGTGTCGCCCGCGGCGAGCCCCAGTTTTTCCATGTCCCGCGGCGCCACCTGTAGTAAGTGGGTCTCCTGTTGATATGTTTCGTTAAACTTACCTTCGTTGATGCCACAGCCTTGGCGACTAGTCCGACCAGGAATCAGGATAAACAACGCCATCGTGCGAGCTGCCCAAAATGGAGATAGTCGAGAAGTGTGATCCGTTTTATTGTGTCTGATCGGCGTTCTGGTGGCCAGGGTGTCGGTGATCGTCTACCGCCGCGCCGCGGACGGGAGATTTGTCGGTTTGCAAGCAACTGGCATTGTCGGATGGTGACTGATCGGTGGAAAGACCGGAAACCGAGCCGACAGTCGGCCTCTTGCAGGCTGGAACTCGGCGAACGAAAATCGCCGCTTTCAAGTCCGCGTCGCGCCAACAGCGCTAATCGAAAGGGGGCACCATGTCCCACCAGCCAGGGCCCGGTNCCGCGGCATCTATCCAACACGCGCTAGAAGATCGTTCCAACGCGATCCGCTTGCGGGCCGATCGTGCCGAGCCCAAGGCGCTGCGCACGTTTACACCGTCGCAAGCGGTCATTGCCCGCAGCTGCGGCGCCTATCACTGGACCGTCGACGATCGCAAACTGGCCGATTTTTCGTCCGGCGTGCTGGTCGCGAATCTAGGACACAATCCAAGTTCGTGGTGGCGGCGCGTTTTGGCTTATCTGGGTCTTGAAGAGATTTCGGCGACGAACCCGTATTTTGAGGCAGCTCCGTTAACGGCGTACAACGCGATCACCGATTTGGAGGTCACTGCGGCGGAACGATTGCTGGCCAATTTGAGACGTGAAGTGGGTGGAGAACGACTCGAGCAGGTGATGTGGGCTGCCAGTGGGAGCGAAGCGATCCAAAAAGCGCTGTGGGTTGCCCTGGCCCGCGACCGCGATCGTGACATGATCCTGGCAACGCGTCATGGTTTTCATGGCAAGAAAGGCCTGGCGGGCGCGGTCACGGGAAGCGAACAGGATCGAGAACGCGATCCGCGTGTCCGTTTTCTATCGCTACCTACCGAAGAGTGCATCGACGTTGAAAGGCGCAGTCAGCCGATCGACCTGACACCGTACGAACAGGAATTGGCGCGGCTTGCTGACGAGTGCGGGTCGCGCCTGTGTTGTGTTATTACGGAACCCTATTTGGGTGGCGGCGGATCGTTTCATCCCCATCCCGAGTACCTGCAATTGTTGCAGAGGTTTTGCCGCGAGAGAGACCTACTTTTTGTCCTGGACGAAGTGCAGTCCAATTTTGGACGGACCGGTACGATGTACGCGTTCTCGCACTACGGGATTGAGCCGGATATCGTCTGTCTCGGCAAAGGATTGGGGAATGGTGTTCCAGTGAGCGCCGCGGTAGGACCCCGGGAGGTGTTCGCAAATCTCGATTACGGCGAGGCTTCAGACACCTGGAGCGCCAACCCGTTGTCGTCAGCCGCAGTCTTGGCGACTTTGGATGAATTCGAGAATACCGATGTCTTGGAAAACGCTCGTCGCTTGTCGGTGGTGCTCGAAGCGGGCCTATTGGGACTGAAAGAAACGGGCCTGATCAGTCATGTGCGGGGGGAGGGCACCGTCTGGGGAATCCAATGCAGCGAGTTGGGGGAACACTCAGCCGCTGCGGTTGCCAACGCGTGCGTAGAGGCTTGTTATCTCGGCAATGCCAACGGAGAGAGCATTCACTTACTGGGGCCGCTCGCCGGAAAAGTGCTACGCGTTAGCCCACCGCTGACGATGTGCCCCGAGCAGGCCCGGGCCTACCTCGACGTCATGCGGGGGATTCTCACCGAGTTGCACAAACAGCTACTCAAACGGTGAGTGGGCTGTGCGGGGAGGTGCGCGGGGCCATTTGTCTGTGGCGTCGCGGTTGTGGCCGACAAGTTGTTCCGCGGCGCGTTAGAATTCGAGCGGTTCCCGACACCAGCCGCATTTCGCTTCCCGACCGATAGGTCGCCCGCTGGGTATCCAGCGGCGTCATCGCCGGTGTGGCGCACCACCCTCTTTGGGATGCGGCCGANGCTCTCCTGAGGGGGGCTGAAAATCAAGATAGCTAAACCGATCNACTCAGTTAGACCATCGAGAATGCCAACTGCCATGCACACGAACCTTTCCGCTCAGCGCATGATCTGGTTCGTAGTGCTGGCCTGGACGCTACCTGCGTTCGCGGACGTGGACCAACCACTCGCGCCGCGTAACATCGGCAGAGACCACGCCCAGCGAATGCAAAAATCACGCGCGTTGTTCAAACGCGACGTTGCGTCCACCCTGAGAACACGATGCCTTCGCTGCCATGGAAAACGGCAGGCCAAGGGGGGGCTCGATCTCTCGACGCGAGCCGCGCTGCTCAAAGGGGGTACGTCCGGCCCGGTCGTGAAACCTGGCAAGGCGAAGCAAAGCCTGCTCGTCAAACTGATTCGTCACGATGCCGAGCCGACGATGCCCGACGAAGGTGAGCGCCTGGGGGCGGAGGAAATCAAGTCGATCGCCGAGTGGATCGACCTGGGAATGGCCTATGACCGGCCATTGAATGCACAGGTCGAGCTTGATGATGCGTGGACAGCTCGCCGAATTGATGACCGGTCGCGTCAATTCTGGTCGTTTCGTCCATTGCAGGTGCGGCCACTGCCGCGCGCGGACGCGGACGCGGACCACTGGAGTCGCAATTTTATTGATCGGTATGTCTTGTCCGCCGCGCGCCGAGAGCATCTGACGATGAATCCGGAAGCGGATCGACGGACCTTGATTCGTCGTGTATTTCTCGACCTGATTGGACTTCCGCCCTCTCCAGAACAAGTGGATGCGTTTGTTGACAGCGACGATCCTCAGGCCTACGAACAACTGCTCGAGGGACTTCTGGCGAGTCCTCATTACGGCGAGCGGTGGGGGCGTCACTGGTTGGACGTTGTGCGATTCGCAGAGAGCGCCGGTTTTGAGCACGACGAAGACCGCCCTCACGCCTTTCACTATCGAGATTTTGTCATCAAGGCACTCAACAATGACATGCCGTTTGACCAGTTTGCGCGATGGCAAGTCGCAGGTGATGAACTGGCGCCTGACAACCCGCTGGCCCTGATGGCCACGGGATTTCTTGGCGCCGGGGTATTTCCCACTCAACTCACCGAAAAGGAATTCGAGCGGGCGCGATACGATGAACTCGATGACATGGTGGCGACGTTAGGCGTCTCCATGCTGGGACTCACGGTTGGATGCGCCCGTTGCCATGACCACAAATTCGACCCCATCCCGGCGGCAGACTACTACCGGCTTATCGCGACGTTCGGTTCGGCGATTCGGAGCAATGTCGAATTGCACGTCGAATCGGAGCAACCTCCGACGTCGGTACTGGTTGTTAGTGAAGGGGTTAAGCCGCTCAAGCACCATGCCGAAGGACGTGGTTTTCCACACTTTTACCCAGAGTCGTACTTTTTGGGGCGCGGGGATCCCACGCAGAAGCAGGGTGTGGCCTCGATGGGATTTTTGCAGGTGCTGATTTCGAAACCAGCGCGGAAACGGGGTTGGTACGTACAACCCCCAGCCGGTGCGAAAACGTCCTACCGCCGGAGCGCACTTTCGAATTGGCTGACTGATCCCCGCAATGGTGCGGGTCACCTGCTGGCCCGCGTGATTGTCAACCGGTTGTGGAAGCACCATTTTGGTCAAGGGCTGGTCGCTACTCCCAACGACTTCGGCGCCCAGGGCCAACCGCCGAGCCATCCGCAACTGCTCGATGCGCTGGCGCTGAATCTGATTCGTCGCGGTTGGCGGCTCAAAGAACTGCAGCTGTTGATGATGGCGAGCGCCACCTATCGACAGACGGCGGCAGACGATCTCCAAGATCGCCGTCGCGATCCTGAGAACCGGTGGCTGTGGCATTTTCAACCGCATCGCCTCGAGGCGGAGGCGATCCGCGATTCGATGCTCGCCGTGAGCGGACTGTTGGACCGGACTTCATTTGGCGCTGGGACCTTGGATCCATCTTCTCGGCGGCGCAGCGTCTATTTCACGGTTAAGCGCAGCAAGTTGATGCCAATGTTACAGATTTTCGATGCTCCCGAGCCATTGGCTAGCACCGGCAATCGCCCGGCTACAACGATTGCGCCGCAAGCTCTGTTGTTTATGAACAATCCACAGATCAGAGAGTGCGCTAAGGCTTTAGCTCGGCGCATTGAGGCGGCGAGTGACACCACTTTTGATCAGCTGATCAGTCGCGGGTATGCGACCGCAGTGGGAAGGAGGGCGACCGTTACGGAAGTTGCGGCGGCACGTGCCTTTCTGCTTACGCAACAGCGCTCCTATCAGCGAGATTCTCCCGCTCAGGCAAAGCGCTTGGCCCACGCTGATTTTTGCCAGATTTTGATGAGCCTCAACGAGTTCATCTATGTGGAGTGACTCCCTACCATGAGGATGTCAGCGTAACCGTTTTTTCAGCGGGTCCAACGCGTAGATGATCCAGCGAGCTCAACAGGGGCCGATCCATCGAATCGACGGCGACCATTGCTGGCGCGTCCGTTGAGGCTCGACGGTCAGTAAGATCGCGGTCGTGTGTCACTCAACCATCGAGCCCGAAGTGGACTTGTGCGCTTCGTGGTTTTTGCGAGCGAGATAATCGACGATCAACACCAGGCTTCCGGCAGCGACTCCGGTCAGCAAAACCCCCACGACTTGGGAGTCGAAAGTGTCGGGCCAGAAAGGCTCGAATGTCTTCAGTTTCCATTGCGCTTCCTCGGGTGTTAGATCACGTTGGAATGGCCAGAGTTTTCGTAGGGCGCCGAACATGAATCCACACAAGGTGGCCATCGTAATTGCATAGTACCGATCCAACAGCCACCGCAGCAACTTACTGAACAATACCAGACCCAATCCGCACCCGAGTGCGAAGGCGACCAACTCGACTAGGTTGCTGGCAATCCGTTGCCCGCGCGCCAATTGGTCGGGGATTTCAAGGAGGTGTTCGTAAACGCCGAGTAGGACCAGTACCATTGCCCCACTCACCCCGGGAAGGATCATGGCGCAAATCGCGATGGCGCCGCACACAACGAGAGAGCCAGCCGTGACGGCCTGTTGTAGTTGAGGCAATCCACTTAAATAAAAGGCGAACAACATGCCCCCCGTCCATGGCAGAGCGATCCGCAAAGATCGAGGTTCGATCAGCCGTGAAACGAGGATGGCCGAGGCCAGGATCATGCCAAAAAATGCTGCCAATACGTAGGCTCGAGAATCCGCAGCGTTCAACAATCGGCTCACGGTTCCCGCAATTCCCAACCCGCCGACGGCAATCCCAGTTCCCAGCAACACCAAGAACCGCAAATCGATGTGACGCGCCAATGCGTGCCACTGACGTCGCCACAGCAACTGTAACATGGCAATATCGAAGCGACTTAGTGACGTCAGTAATCGCTCGTAGATCCCCAGGACGAGTGCCACCGTGCCGCCCGACACGCCCGGGATAATGTCGGCACCACCCATACAAGCTCCCCGCCACAGAATGCCTGCGGTCGACGGCCAGGCTCGCGGTGTCTGTGGGGCCGGATTTGTTGCNTTTTCCACGGCAGCGCTTACCTNTTNTACACGACGCATTTCGACGTACCGGTTATCTGTAGGGGTGCCGGTGATGTGATGGTCAACGCGCTTACCGTACGCTTAAGATCGGAAAGCATTCGCTACGCTTCACGTTTCGACTACCCGTAGCTCGCAGGTGGAGCCTCTCCTGTTTCATCGGCATCTAAGCATCCGAGCTTGTCCGTCGTTTCCGAGGATCTGGGCGACTTCCCGGGCTTCTCCGAATCTTCTCTGGAGAACATGCGTGGGGATCGCTGGGTACCGAAAGCAAAAAGTGTTGACCATCTCAAATCCAGCGATAAGATTTGGGTAGTCTCTATCGATCTAATCTTAAGCCCGCACAAGGGAATGCGAGGGGCGCGGCCTTTGACTTGTGGAACACTTACGACACGATCATGCGCTTGTGGTCGATGTGCCGGCCAAGTTGAATCTCTTCCTGGAGGTGCTTGCCCGTCGTGAAGACGGTTTCCACGAGATCGAAACTCTGATGGTCGCCGTTTCGATCTATGACAGCTTGTTCTTTTCAGTTGATNTTTCGGGACAACTAGAACTTCACTGCAATTGGCCCTGCGGTCTGAGCGCGGAGTTAGGTAGCGGTGAAGCGAGTGCAATGGGCCGGCTTCCCGTTCCTCGCGAAAACCTGGTTTGGCGCGCGGTAAATCGCTTGAGGGAACGTGCCGGTGTCGAGTTGGGCGCTGCGATTCACTTGGTGAAGAGGATTCCGGCAGCTGCCGGCCTGGGGGGAGCCTCCGGAAATGCCGCTGCTGCTTTGTTGGTTGCCAATCGAGCATGGAGATTAGGTTGGTCGCGCGAAAAACTCGCCACGGTTGCGGCAGAGTTGGGCAGCGATATCCCGTTTTTCTTGTCCTGCGAGCCGGCCGTGTTTTGCGGTCGCGGCGAGCAACTCGAGAACGTGGTGGATTTCTGTCGACTTTCGGTAGTCGTGGTTCGTCCCCCCGTTGGCTTGAGTACCGCTGCGGTCTACCGCAATTGCCACCCGGCGGAAAACGCGTACCCACTTCAATCGCTCTTGGCAGCGGGCCGACTAGGCAATCTTCCCATGGTGGGTCGGCATCTCACAAACCGTCTCCANCCAGCTGCGGAAAAACTGTCTCCGTGGATCGCAACGTTGCGGCGCATTTTCGGGAAAAGTGATTGTTTGGGGCATCAAATGACGGGCAGCGGAAGCAGCTATTTTGGCGTTTTCCGTAATTCACGGCATGCGCGGCAGATGGCGAATCGGCTTCGTTCAATGGGTGTTGGGCAAGTGTTCAATGCGACTACCTTTCCCGCCTCTTCCCTCGGCATCAACGACCCGCTCAGGAGGATTCGTTATGGAGATTACCGAGGTTCGCATCAAGCTCGTGGAGGACTCCGATGATCGCCTGCAAGCGTTTTGTTCGATTACCTTTGACGATTGTTTTGTGGTCCGTGACCTAAAGATAATCGATGGATCGAACGGTCCGTTCGTGGCCATGCCCAGCCGAAAGTTGACCGNACACNGTCCGAAATGTAGCTNCAAAAACCACCTCCGCGCTAAGTTCTGCAACCAGTGCAGTGCACGCCTGGACGCATACGGGTCGGATCCGCGAACNAGCAGGTCGCACGAAGCTATATGCAGACATCGCGCATCCGATCAATTCTGCNTGTCGCGATGCGATTCAGGAACGAGTGATCACCGAATTCGAAGCGGAACTAGAACGCGCCGATTCGCCCGGTTATGCGTCCCGGTATGACGACTCTTACGACGCTTCCGAGAGCCCCAATGTGCACCCTCAGTCGACCGGTGACGAAGATCCTCGCATTCGGATCCAAGACCCCGAACCGGGGCCGCGCCCGCCACATCACCACCCCGCGACCCCCGATTGCCAGAAAACCAAAGACCCGAATGGCGGTGAGTTCAGAGCTGGGATTTTTTGACGCGGTTTTGCTTGCTGGTGCCGCGGTCGGTGTCCACAAAGCTGATGTGAAATGCGTGTTACGGCTCGATAGCCCGGGAGAACCAACCGAGCGGACACGGCGAACGGGAACCTGCGACAGCCTGATCGCGCCGTCGTGGTGCGGGCGGTAACCTATTTTCCCATTGGCGGGACTTGGCATCGGTACCGCTTCAGCGCGCTTTTAGCCATTGCTTTGCAAACCGTTCGGCGGAGTTGCGATTTGGAAAGGAACGCAGCGCGTGTCTGGCGCTGGCGCGTTGCGGTTCGGGTAACGCTTGGAGCGTCTCGGTGGTCCATTTGGACGCGACGTCTTGGGTATGAAAGAGATTGGCCACACGTCGCAGCTGGCGGCCGTCGCGATACACGATCATTCCGACAAGATGAGGAAATTCGGCATAGGGATCCTGGTACGGCAGTCGCTTGAGATGTTGGATCAGTTCGTTCTCCAGTTTGATCAGGTCGTCCCCAAAGTGGGTTTGAAACACAGACAGGTTTTCCACGGTGTGTTCCCGGTTACCTGGATTGGGGTTTCCCTGGAGCGGCTTGAGTTGGCTTACCGCATGTAGAAAAGCCTGGAATTGAGGTTTACGTCGCTGCGCCAGAAAGTGGGTCAAAGACCATGCCGAGGCGTAGCCCGTTGACGAGAGGCGATTTGCTGTCACGGTCTGCTCGATCATTTCGCCGCCGCGGCGGTCGGACTCCTGTGATTTGAGGAACTGTTCCAGCTCGAACATCCGCAAGTCGTTCACCTGTCCAAGGCCTTTCCAACGCAGACGTTTGCCGACGGAAGTCGGCGCGAAGTACTCCGCGAGCCCCTCGCTGAGCCACATGGGCCAGCGCGAAAGCCGCTGCTGTACACCAATGTTGTGAAGAATCTGGTGAGCACCCTCGTGCGCGATGGTGGAAATCGACTGCTGGATCGCAAGTTGCGGTTTGAGACTTGGTTTGTGCTTCTGCTGATAGAGCACGATGCGATTCGAAACCGGTTCATAGTACGCGTGTACGCCACGCGCAACGCTGCGAAACGCTCGAAACTCGCGCTCGGTTCCGAACATAATCACGACCATCGGCACCACTGGATCGTGGATGGTGGTTTTCAGTTTCTCAGAGAATTTCCGGATCCCGGGAAACATCGTTTCTAGGATCCGGCTGGTGACCAACGCAAACTCGGTATTGGTGTTGTAGACAAATAGGTAACGGCGTGTGGTGCGCGTCTTCCAGGGGACTTCTGTGCGTGGCAGGTCAACGAGTAATTGTGCGGCGAGTGATTCTTTGCCTACGGCGACGAAGGGTTGATCGGTGTCGATCGTGTTGGCCACCGACTGCACGGCAAGTTGCCCGTCTGGAAATAACAGCACGTAATTTTTACCGACACGGACGTGGACCTGGGCAACCACCCGGTTACCGTCAGGGTCCCTGGTGAGCACGGCCTGGCCGGCGGGGTAGGAGATCTTTCCAGGGGGGATGTCAAATCCGAATTCTCTCGGCGGTATGCCTTGGCCGTTAGCCAGTTCGGTTTGCGGCACGACCGCCAGCGGAAGATAGCTCGCCACCAGAAGGAGGGGTATTTTGCCCATTTATTTTCCGATTAAGTCAAAAAACTGTGTACCAGGCCAACTCGGTACGAAAAGACTATGGTACGTTTCGAGGTCGTTAACACTATAGTTCGCGTTTCGATTCGCACGAAAACAGGTTCAACCGGCATAGTCCTATCGCTGGTCCCACGCTGGACACCGTGGGTGCGTTGCCTAGGCGTTGTTTTCTTGAATCTTTTTGGTTGCGCGTTGTTGCGGCGATTAGTGTAGAAATGGGAGTCCTTCATATAGGACTCAAGTCAGGCGGATCCGGTTCGCAAACTGCCGGGGACGTTGCGCGACCGAGTTGCGCGCCGTGCAATCAGGTCGAAAAGGTACTGGTTCCGGCGGCGAGAAGATTGCCGATACAGACAGACTTACCTCCCAGGAGGGTCGATCCCGTGGCTACTTTCGAACGTTTTTCATCGTCTCGGACCAGCCGTACTGGTTGTGTCGTTGTTCTGATCGGCCTATCGGTGCTCGCCGAATGGTCCAATGCTGCCCGCGCCGCGGACCCCACATTCGTCGGGATGCTGGCGATGGCGGTTGACGATGACGGGGCGCAGTTTCTCGGTTTGAGTTCGCAGACTCGGGCGAAGCTGGCGGCTCTCGTAGAAAAACGGGAATCCGAGGTCACGCAGCTAATTCTCCAAATTAAGGATCTGCCCAACGCAGAAAAGCAAGCCAAGTTGGCGCCGTTTGTCCAAGAGTCGGAACGACTCGGAATGGAGATGTTGACTCTCACCCAACGCGAGAGGCTGAACCAGCTCCGCGTGCTTCGCATGGGTATGGCCTCTCTGGTCGAACCAGAAGTCGCCAACATTCTCGGTCTGAGCGCTGAACAGCGCGAAAAAGTGCGCCAGTCCATTAATCGGCGAAACGAACAGATGTCGCGCGGGGGAGAGATCCAGCGTCAGATTACGCGACGCTCGTTCGAACGGCAGTTGCGCGCACTCCTAACAGACGAGCAACTCGGGCAATGGGAGAAACTGTCGGGGCAGGGCGCAGGTCGGAGCATCCCGGTCTCGCAAAACACCGAAGCAAGGCAACCGGCGCCCGCTGACGAGCGTCAAGCTGAGGACGATAAGCCCCGGACGCGCGCCGACGACGAACCGGGTGACGAACCGGGTGACGAACCGGGTGACGA
>PADE01000179.1 GCA_002702965.1 Planctomycetaceae bacterium | reverse complement strand
CTGCGACGCAGTTGCGCCGAGAGATTGCTGGACGCGAGGGTACCACCGCTCACAATTGCCCGGGTACTCCGCCACGAAAGCTGGGAAACTACCCGCCGGCATTATGCCCCAGGGGACGTCCAGAAAGACGCCGGATTGCTGCGAGAATTGCTAGGGCAGGATATGTACCCACTTTTAGGTGGGTACACNTNANNTCTCAAATCGTCGTAANTNAAGTACACCCCACTGGATTCGAACCAGTAACCTTCGGTTCCGTAGACCGATGCTCTATCCAATTGAGCTAGGGGTGCAGCGCACCGAGTACACGGGTCACCAGANTAACCCTTTACCGACCACCTGGCTAGAGCCAGCCGGCACCCCGTCTCTACAGATAACGGTCAAACCACTCCGCGATCCGCCGCTCAGCAAGAGGCGGTACCGCGTGCCCCTGACGATGATTGAACAAACCGACCGGCAGTGGAGAACCGTACAGCTGAGCCAGCGGCAATACCGCCTCGATAAACGGCCAACTGCGGTCGCCATCGGCGGAATCACCACCCACCAAGAGAAACGGCCTCGGCGCCGCCAGCGCCAGCAGCTCGTGGTGTTCCCGCGGAAAGTCCTCGCCGCCGATGTCGGGACCCAGATACCAGGGCGCGTCCCAATTGGAAAACCGAGTTCCGATTCCCCCTTCGCTGCTGATGGTGACCTTCACGCGCTCGTCGAAGGCCGCCAGATAGAGCACCTCCTTGGCACCCAACGAATGACCCACGCTGCCTAGTCGACGGACGTCGACCTCGGGCAACGAGGCCAACAGGTCGATCGTCAAGCGAGCGTCCGCCAGCATCCGCGCCATCCCCTTGCAGCGCGGGTGACGCTCGAGGAATCGTTGGGCCTGCTGCTGCGCCTGGATCTCATGGTTGGTCGGCCACAGGTAGTTGCGCGGGCAGAGCGCGACGTAGCCGCGGCGCGCCAGCTTGAGCCCGAAGGCCATTTCCGGTCGCCCCTCCAAACCGGCCGGTTGCAGAATCGAATGCGCGACCGTCGANTGGAACACGGCGACCCCCGGTCGTGGCTCGCTGACCTCCAGCGGCTTGAGCAAGTAAGCCTCCACCCACTCGCCCGGTTCGACTTGGTAACGAACACGCTGGCGCACAACCCCTGCCCGTCGATCGGTGGCCAACACCTCCAGCCGCGGCACTGTGCGCCGCGCGTAGGGGGCCGGGCCCAGAAACGTGCGCCAAGCCCGCAGTAGCTCCCGCCGGCGGCGCCGCCAGCCGGCACGCGTTTTGATCGGGCGGCCCCGCCTGCCGACCAATAGTTCGGTCAGCCGAGGAGCATCGGCCGGCAGTTTGGCCGGAGGCCGCTGAACTTCTGCCAACCAGGGAACACCCGGCGAGGGCGGTTTGGCCTGATCACCGTCCAAGCCGTGGGGGGCGACCGCTGCGCCGACCAGTGAAGCGAGCGCGCCACGGCGCGTCAGCGGCATCCGGTCCGGCGGATGCCGCCGCAGCCGCTTTGGGTTTGTCTCCATTTCAGACATCACTTCCCACTCCCTGTGGTCGCGTGGACTGGCGGCTCGAGGAATCTCTGGGTCGCTCACGGTGCCCGCGATCGCCGCCGGTAATCGAGTGGAGGTCGCATGTCCGGCGGCATCAGCGGCTGGTAACTGCGATTCCCCAACCGCTGGTCGAGCTCGGCCCGCGCCGCCGTCAGTCGCGCCGGGTTCGAAAACAGGTCCCAGGCGGTCTTGGCCAACACCCGAGCCGCCAAGTTCATGCCCTGCCGGGCCAGGTCCCTCGCGCCGCAAGCTACCACTTGCCAGGAGTGACCGGGAGTCCCGGGAACAAAGCACGCGGTGTTGAATCCGGCGGTGGGAACCACCCACGAAACATCGCCTACGTCGGTCGAACCCATCCCGACGGTTCCACTCACGTCGACCACGACCTGGATACTATCCAGGGGCGCCGGTTTGGCAAGTGTCTGTTGCAGGCGAGTGGCAAACTGGACGTCCCGCTCAGAGTACTCCAGATCATTGAGCGCCTGCAGGTTTTTCATCGCCAACTGCGAGAGTACATCATTGGGTAAGATTTCCAGAATGCCGCCCTCGAACTTGATCTTGAGTTTGGTTTCGGTCGCCAACGCCCCGGCGCGAGCGCACAACACCAGTCGTCGGTAGAGATCGCGGACCATGTCGCTGTTGGGGTGGCGAACGTAGTAGTAGACCTCGGCGAAATTCGGCACCACGTTGGGGGCCAGCCCGCCTTCGGTAATCACATGGTGAATCCGCGTACCGGCCGGTGTGTGTTCGCGCAGCAACTGCGCCGCGTGATTGGTCAACTCGACCGCGTCCAGCGCCGAGCGGCCCTGCTCGGGAGCCCCGGCAGCGTGGGCCGCCTTNCCGATGAAACGGAACTTGACCGCGTTGCGGGCCAGACTGCTCTTGTCACCCGCGGCGTTCCGACTCGAGGGATGCCAGTGCAGGGCGGCCGCGCAATCGGCAAACGCGCCGTTGCGGACAAGAAAGACCTTGGCGCTGCCCCCCTCTTCAGCCGGGCACCCGTAAAACCGCACGGTTCCGGTGATCTGACCCGCCTCGATCTGCTCGGCGAGGGCGATCGCGGCCGAGGCCGAGGCCACGCCGAACAGATGGTGACCACAACCGTGGCCATAGCCCCCGGCCTGGACCGGCTTGGGGACCGGAACCGCCTGCTGAGACAGTCCGGGAAGCGCATCGAATTCACCCAAGATCGCAATCACGGGCGGCTGCGTTCCAAAGGTCGCGGTAAACGCGGTAGGCATTTCGGCCAGCCCGCGCTCGATCTCAAAACCGGCCGCCTCCAACATGTCCGCCAGTAACGTCGACGACTTCTTTTCCTGATACCCCGGTTCCGCCCAAGACCAGATCTTCAAAGCCGCCTCCCAGGCCGCCGCGTCGCGGCGGTGAATCGAATCAGCCAACGCCGATTCTTGACCGCCGGAGACCCCGCAGCAGCAAGCCAGCAGGAGCCACACCGTACAGGCAGATAGCAAACGCATGAGATCCCCTTTGGTCGGACGGTCTTCAGCGGTCTCGCAAAACATGTGCCTTCGATCTGGTCCCCCGACCCACGGCGCCAATGCCCCCACGGCCGGTGGACCCAGCGCCCCGCGAAGAGCACCGGCTGTCAAACGGTGCGCTCAACAGCCACGCTCAACAGGCGCGGCAACGGACTTCCGAAAAAATAGCGTCCGCCTGGTCCTGCTGTTCGATCGCGAAGTTCACTAGACAGCGGATCGCTTTGCTGGCATCGGGTAGGTTGTACTTCTGTCCCACTTCCGCCAGATACTCGATCTGCTCTGGATGTAATGTCAGGGTCATTTCGGTGCTCATGGCAGTCGGTCCCTGGATTGGATCGCGCGAGGAAGGAATCCCGCCGCCATTGTGACAGTCTCTCCCCGGGCGTCCAGTAGCGACCACTCGGACCGATCGGGCGACACCGTCGATTCGCTTGCATCCCGGGTCAACTGACCGGTATCGTATGCGTTGTCCCGCCGCACCCTGAAATCGCTCCAACCTGAAAGAGGACATCGGAGACCATGCCGCCCCGCCACCCCCTCGTCACACTGGCAAACCTGCTGCTAGCAAACCTGCTGCTGGTCATCGCCTGCTGGCCGGTCAGCGGCGCGGATCCCGACCGACCGTTCGGCATCGCCCAGCGGATTCCCTGGACCGGTGGGCAGATTACGGGCAGCCCCGATCCTCCCTCGCCCTATCGGTTGCAGCGGGTACTGCCGCAACTCCAGTTCAAGAACCCGACGCTGTTGACCAGTGCGCCGGACAGCGATCGGCTGTTTGTGGCAGAACTGGAGGGAAAGATTTACTCCTTCCCGACCGATCTGGAGGGCGGTCAAGCGGACTTGTTCTTCGACATGCGCGCGTCGATCCCCGCCATGCGACAAATCTACGGGCTGACCTTTCATCCCCAATTCGCAACCAATGGGTATTGCTACCTCTGCTACGTGCTAGAGGCCAACGACCCAGCGGGAACTCGTGTGTCCCGATTCCACGTCACCGCGAGCGACCCTCCGCAGATCGATCCTGACACCGAGGAAGTCCTGCTCACCTGGATTGCTGGAGGCCATAACGGCGGCTGCTTGAAATTTGGACCCGACGGCTATCTCTACATCACCACCGGGGACGGGGGACCCGCATTCCCACCCGACCCTAAGCGATCCGGGCAGGACGTCGGTACGCTCCTCTCGTCGGTACTGCGGATTGACATTGACGACCGCCANCCACGCAAGAAATACGCCATTCCCGNCGACAATCCGTTTGTCGAACTACCCGGCGCACGCGGCGAGATTTGGTGTTACGGATTGCGTAACCCGTGGAAGATGAGTTTTGATTCGCTGACCGGTGACCTGTGGGTCGGNGACGTNGGCTGGGAATTATGGGAGATGGTCTACCGCGTCGAGCGGGGCGGCAACTACGGATGGAGTCTGGTCGAGGGACCCCAACCGGTACACCGTGAGCGGCAGCGAGGTCCGACACCGATTCTCCCCCCCACCGTCGCGCATTCTCATATCGAGGCCCGCTCGATTACGGGGGGACTCGTTTACCGCGGTACACGGCTCGACGATCTTGTCGGAAGCTATGTCTACGGGGACTATGTGACGGGAAAAATCTGGGGTGCGGCGTACGACGGTCAGCGCGTGACGGCGCTCACCGAACTGGTTGACACGGCCCTGCAGATCATCTGTTTCGGTGCCGACCGTCAAAACGAACTGTACGTCGTCGGCTACGACGGCACCTTACACCGGTTGGTCGCCAATGCGCAAAGTCAAGTCAACGAGGACTTTCCCCGGCGGCTGAGCGCCACCGGGTTGTTCGCGTCAACGCCCGACCACAAGGTGGCGCCGGGGGTGATCCCCTACAGTGTGAACGCGGAACCCTGGACCGACCACGCGTCGGCCGAGCGCTATGTGGCTCTCCCCGGCAACTCGCAACTGGAGCGGTACGACAAATCCAATGTGCAGGCCGGATATATCCAGGGGCATTGGAAGTTCCCCAACGACGCGGTGTTACTGAAGACCATTTCTCTGGAGTTAGAGCGCGGCAATCCCGACAGTCGCCGGCGGTTGGAAACCCAGATCCTGCATCGCCATCAGGACAGCTGGCAAGCCTACTCCTACGTCTGGAATGACGAGCAGAACGACGCGATTCTGGCGGAAGACGTGGGTCGGGATCAAACCTTTGGCGTGAAAGACCCGGCCGCTCCGGGAGGGACAACCCAACAGTCGTACCATTTTGCCAGCCGCAGCGAATGTCTGCTCTGCCACACGACCCGCGGCGGTTCGATCTACGGGTTCCAGGTCGATCAACTCAACCGGGATCACGATTATCAGGGAACACTCGACAATCAACTTCGCGCCCTGACGCATATCGGTGTTTTTCGACAGCCACCCGCCGCCGACGCCGCGACGATGCCCTCGCCTCACGACCCGCGAGCCAGTCTCACCGAGCGCGCCCGAGCTTATCTGCATGTCAATTGCGCCCACTGCCACCGCCGCGGCGGCGGTGGGACCGCGGCGCTGGACGTGCGTTACTCGCTCTCGCTTGAGGAGACAAACCTCCTCGATGCTCGACCCACCCAAGGCGCCTTTGGCATTCTGGCCGCTTCGGTGATCGCTCCGGGCGACCCTGTCCGCAGCGTGCTGTACTACCGCCTCGCCAAGACAGGTCGGGGCCGTATGCCCTACTTTGGTTCGCACGTCGTCGACCGGCGCGGGCTCAAGTTGATACACGACTGGATCCAGCAGTTGCAGACGCCGCCGGCTGCACCCCTTCCGTCCGTGCAACGACAGCGTGCAGCGGAGCGCGCCTTGCTAGACGGATTGCGGAATCAGAAGCCGGAGGATGAACGATTTGAGAAACAGGTTCAAGAGTTACTTTCGCAGACGACCGGTGCGCTGCTGCTGGTCCGCGCAATCGACGACGGCGCGTTCGCCTCCGAGATCCGCCAACGTGTGATCGACCTGGCCGCGGCGGTCGAGATCCTGGAAGTGCGCGACTTGTTTGAGCGATTCATGCCCGCCGAGAAACGGCTCAAGCGGCTCGGAACGGTCGTCGACGCCGAAGACCTGCTGCGCCGAGTGGGCGATCCCGCTCGGGGCCGCCAGTTGTTCACGTCTGCCCGCAGCGTGCAATGCAAGAGTTGTCATCGGGTCGGGAATATCGGCCAAGCGGTGGGCCCCGACTTGGCACAGATCGGCAAGAAATACGATCGAGCGCGGCTGTTGGAAAGTATCCTGGAGCCCTCCAAAACGATCGATCCTAAGTTCGTGACCTACCTGGTCGAAACCAAAGAAGGTCAGATTCACACCGGCTTGCTGGTTGAAAAAAATGAAAAAGAAACCGTACTCAAAGATGCACAGGGAAAACAGATTCGGATTTCCGCCGGGAACGTCGAGTTCACGGCACCGCAACAAAAATCGTTGATGCCCGAGTTGCTGCTGCGCGATATGACGGCGGAGCAGGTGGCCGACCTGCTCTCTTTCTTGGAGTCGTTGAAGGAGGCCCCCGCGCGCTAGAAATACCCGCTTCCCGCCGCGGGGATGCCGGCGGCACCATCCCGTTCGCGGGCGGCTCACGAGTCCGATCGGCCAGCTCCAGAGGAAAGCGCGTCGCAACGGGATCGCAACCGGTGGGCCGCCTCCACCAGTCGGCAGAGTTTTGTGTAGGCCTCATCGATCGTCGGTGGCTCCCCCGCATCGGGGGCAAAACCGCAGTCGGGATTCAGCGCAATCCGCTGAGCTCCCAGTCGGTCGATTCCCTGCTGCGCTAGCGCCACGATTTGATCGACCGACGGCAGCCGTTCTCGGCGGACATCGACCACGCCCATCCCGACCCGAAATGCCTCTGGAACGTATTCCAGGTCGCTCACATCGCCCGTATCGGGGTAGGCGAATTCAAGGTTCAGCTGGTCGACGCGCAGACCGGACAATCGGGACAAAATCGGCCGGTAAGCACCCTGCACATCGCTGTGTCGTTTGGAGACACTGTGACAGCAATGCAAATGCACCTCGACCGCCAACTCGGCAGACACGCGGTTGATCGCCTCGACGGCACCCGGGAACTGGCGATCGATGTCCCAGTCGCGTCGCAGCCGCTCGTCGTGAATCGTGTGCCCGGACGTCAGCCGCCGGTCGCAAAAATAGGCCAGCGCCGGATCGTCAATCTGCACGATTTGCACTCCGGCCGCCGCCAGGGCATGTGCCTCGCGGGCCAGGATCTCGGCCAGATGCTCGAGAAAGTGATCGGGGGTGGGATAGGCCTCCCGGCTGTAATCCTCGTGCCAGTAACGTACCGCGATCAAAAATGGACTGGGAATCGCGACCTTGGTGGTCGCCTGCGCATTGTCGACTAGGAACTGCGCATCGCGAACCAAGACGGGATCCGTGGTCCGCATGCGCCGCACGACCACCAGGCCGAGCCGAGATTCTCCCTGGTGTTGATAGCGTCGGCAGCGGTCAAAGCCACCGACCCGCAAGAGAAATTCATGAATGTACTGGGTACGTCGCCACTCCCCATCGCTGACAATGTCGAGACCCGCCTGCTGCTGCAAGTGGATCGCAAAGCGGACACAGTCATCCATCCGCGCCTGCCATTCGCCACGGGGCAAAACGTCACGCTGCGCCAGCAGGTCGCGGACCATCGCCGGGCGCGGCAGCGAACCGATGACCTGCGCCGGAATCAGCGGCAGAGGAGCCGGGCGGCTGACATGCATCCGCGGCCTCGATATGGGGCGCCCATTGGACGGGGGGCAGGGCCGCATTATAACACGGTCGTTTCCTGCGCGGTGGTACGGGTTACGAGCCGGTCCCGAGCACCGTGGTAGGTCTGCCAAACGACTGCCGACCGGCGACCAACTGAGGGCAACCGCGATGTCCGATTTCCCCTCGTTTCTCGATTCCTCGGACGACGCGATCTTTTCGATTCAGAGCGAGGCACCCGGACCTGCCGGCGCTTTGCCGCTGGACGACGAGACGCTCCGGCACGCTCCCAGCGGCCACCTGTTCGGCATGACGCAAAACGCGGGAATGGGATGGAAGCCGGAGGACATGCTGGGACCGCAGTACCTCCTGCTGTCGACGCAGGGGGGTCTGCGGGCGCCCGACGGGACACCCGTGGCGTTGGGATATCATACGGGGCACTGGGAAGTCGGCCTGTTGGTGGAAGCGGCCGCGCGAGAAATCAAGGCCGCAGGTGGTCTCCCCTTCGCCGCCTACTGCAGCGACCCCTGCGACGGGCGCAGCCAGGGGACGACCGGAATGTTCGACAGCCTTCCATACCGCAACGACGCGGCAACCGTCTTGCGCCGGCTTATTCGTTCGCTGCCGACGCGGCTGGGGGTCCTCGGCGTGGCAACCTGTGACAAGGGGCTACCGGCGATGATGATCGCCCTGGCCGGTATGCCCGATTTGCCGACCGTGCTGGTCCCCGGTGGGGTCACGCTACCCCCGATCGACGGTGAGGATGCGGGCAAAGTACAGAGTATCGGCGCCCGCTACGCACACGGCGAAATCACACTGAACGAGGCGGCCGTGGCAGGGTGTCGCGCCTGCGCCACTGCCGGTGGAGGGTGCCAGTTCCTGGGGACCGCGGCGACTGCGCAAGTCGTCGGCGAAGCGCTCGGGTTGACGCTACCGCACGCCGCGCTGGCTCCCAGTGGGCAGCCGATCTGGCTCGACACCGCGGTCCGCAGCGCGACGGCGTTGCGCAAACTGGCAGAGCAATCGCGGACGACCCGCCAGATTGTGACAGACGCCTCCATCCGCAACGCCATGGTCGTCCACGCGGCCTTCGGAGGTTCAACCAATCTGCTGCTCCATCTGCCGGCGATCGCTTTCGCCGCCGGACTGAGGCGTCCCACCGTCGACGACTGGAATGCGGTCAACCGCAGCGTCCCACGGTTCGTCGACGTGCTGCCCAACGGCCCCTCAAATCACCCCACCGTACGGGTCTTCCTGGCCGGTGGCGTACCGGAAGTCATGCTGCATTTGTCCCGACTGGGGTTGCTCGACCTCGACGCGCAGACCGTCGCCGGAGTGAGCCTGGGCCAGTCTCTCGACTGGTGGGAACAGTCCGAGCGGCGAAAACGCGTGCGGCAGCTGCTCCGCGACCAGGACGGCATCGACCCGGACGAAGTCATCCTGCATCCCGATCTGGCCCACCAGCGGGGCATGACCAGTACCGTTTGTTTCCCGATCGGCAATCTCTGCCCCGAGGGCTCGGTGATCAAGGCAACCGCGATCGACCCGGCGGTGGTCGACGAGGACGGAGTCTATCGAATCACCGGTCCGGCGCGCGTGTTCACCAGCGAAAAAACAGCGATCGCCGCGGTCAAAGGACAGACGGCGGACCCGATTGGGCCGGGTGACATTCTGGTGTTGATCGGTCGCGGACCACTCGGTTCGGGGATGGAGGAGACCTATCAAATCACCTCCGCACTGAAGTTTATTCCCTGGGGCCGCGAGGTGGCCGTCCTCACGGACGCCCGCTTCTCCGGTGTCAGTACGGGAGCCTGTATCGGCCACGTCGGTCCCGAAGCGTTGGCCGGTGGGCCGGTCGGAAAACTGCGCGACGGCGACCAGATCCAGATCGTGGTCGATCGCAACGCACTCACCGGATCGGTCGACCTGGTCGGGAACGCATCCCAGTCATTCTCTCCCCAACAGGCAGACGAGGAGCTGTCCGGACGTCCGTTGCGCGCCGACGTTCGGCCCGATCCCGAATTGCCGGACGACACACGGCTCTGGGCCGCCCTGCAGCGGTGGGGAGGAGGCACCTGGGGCGGTTGTGTCTACGACGTCGATCGGATCCCCGCGGCGCTGGAGGCGGCCGCCGAGACGAAGCAGTAGGTCGGCGAGGTTGACCGCCTTTGGCAACCGTCCGAAACGACAGTTCGGCAGCCAACACCGGCGCGAGCGGACCAGATTTCCTGGATCACTACCCGGATCCTCCCTGCTCTTAGCGTACCCTCGCTGCCACGGTTCGACGAAACTCAAATACCAAACTCACCCCCGACATCCGCGTTGACCCATTCGAACAACTTGCCAGCGCCCATCGAAAACAATGCCAGCAGGACCAGGTAATACGCGTACGTTGCCCGGTCCTTGGTCCTTCGGCCGAACAAGAAATACAGACCGCCGCTAATAACGGTAAACCAGCCAACCGCTTGCCGAACTCGAAATGCCTGAAACACCAGGCCCAGGTAAGCGAGGCCAATCATCCCGAACCCACCGTATTGCCACATCAAGCCCGCCTCGGATCGCTGCTTTTCGGGGGTGGCAATGACGGTCGCCACAAATCCGACAAACACTCCCAGCGCCAGGACGATCAGCCACAGCGGTGCCGTCTTCATGACCGACTCCTGCAACAGCTTCTCGCGCACGAAATCGCGCTGAGCCTGGTCGAGGATGGCGTTCCCCTTCGACTTCAGCTTGATCCCCTGAAGCGCGACGGTCGAACCATCGTCGACCTCCACATCGTCTTTGAGGAACTTGGTCTTGAGTACCTCACCCGTCTCGAGGTGGTAGCCGCACTCCACACACAAGACGGCGCCCCGCTGCATTCCCGCGTTGCATTTGGGACAGGCGGTCCCACCAGCCTTCTCAAAGCCGGCCTGATCCATCAAGCCGCTCACACCACCGGAACCGCCGAGTGGATCGGAGGAGGCAGATTTCGCCTTGGCGAGGGCACCGATCACCAGTGGTTGTCCGCACTTAGGACATTTTGCGCGTTTGCCAGCCAACTCGTCCTTGGCCGAGAACTTTTGTCCGCAGGAACATGCAACCTGGATCGGCATCTCCCACTCCTCTTTCGCTTCACCTGTCAAATTGGCAGGCTCGTTTCACGGTTCAACCAAGTTAATGCCAGCTTAGTCGATCAAAGCTCCAGAGACAACTCTCTCGGCACCCGTAAGTTCTAATTAAACCATCACTTAGAATTCTCTCGTCGCGTTTGGCGCGCGGATTGCCT
Organism: Planctomycetaceae bacterium; assembly: GCA_002702965.1. Classification (GTDB taxonomy): domain Bacteria; phylum Planctomycetota; class Planctomycetia; order Pirellulales; family Pirellulaceae; genus UBA9264. The sequence goes on along the minus strand of PADE01000179.1, from coordinate 43,056 downwards.
AGTAAGGTAATCCCGCATCTACAGTGCGCACAATTGACACGCCGGGCGCGACCCCGTGTGCGGCTAGATTTCAACTTATTCGATCGGGTTCCATCACAACAATCAGCTTTACCTATTTACTGGACCGGAGGTGGAAAGCAGATGGCGTCGGCAAAGAAAAAAACAAATCCAGGCATCCAACTGCAACCGCTGGGGGATCGCGTCGTGGTGCAAAGAGAGTCTTCCGAAGAAACAACTGCCGGCGGAATTGTCCTGCCCGATTCGGCACAGGACAAGCCGGCTCGCGGCGTGATTACCAGCGTCGGGGATGGTGTGCTGCTCGAGGATGGATCTCGCAGCGAACTGCAAGTCAAGGTCGGCGAGCGCGTGATTTTCAGCAGTTACGCGGGTGAAACGTTTGAGGTGGGTGACCAAGAATTGCTGCTGATGCGTGAAGACGACATCCTGGCGGTGATTGACGACTAGACAACGCGAATCACGCGAGGACCAGGGGAGTCCGCGAATAGCAGACTCGAGCCTACCGCTGGAAACTCCCCTGACGTCTATCGCTCGAGAAACAAACTAACTGGAGAACCAACCGATGGCAAAGATTATTGCGTTTGACCAGGAAGCTCGTGAGGCCATTCGACGAGGGGTCGGCAAACTGGCGAAGGCGGTCAAAGTGACACTTGGTCCCAAGGGTCGCAATGTGATCCTGCAAAAGAGCTTCGGTTCACCCACGGTAACCAAGGACGGCGTCACCGTTGCCAAGGAGATCGATCTGGAAGACGTTTACGAGAATATGGGTGCCCAAATGGTCCGCGAGGTCGCCAGCAAGACGAGTGATGTCGCCGGTGATGGCACCACCACCGCCACCCTTCTGGCGGAAGCGATCTTCAATGAAGGCCTGCGGAATGTCGTCTCGGGGGTTAATCCCGTCCAGATGAAACACGGCATCGAACACGCCGTCGAGTGCATTACCGCCAAATTGGAGGGAATGTCGATCAAGATCAAGACCAAGGAGGAGATGGCAAACGTCGCCTCAATCGCCTCCAACAATGACCCGGCGATTGGTTCGATCCTGGCAGACGCCATGGACAAGGTCGGGAAAGACGGTGTGATTACCGTCGACGAAGGTAAGAGCCTGGAAACCGAGACCGAATGGGTCGAGGGCATGCAGTTCGACCGCGGCTATCTTTCGCCGTACTTCGTGACCGATTCCAACAGCATGGAATGCATCATGGATGATGCGTACATCCTGGTATTCGAAAAGAAAATCACCAATGTCAAGGATATCGTGCCTCTGCTCGAGGGCGTCGTCCAACAGAATAAACCGCTGCTGATCGTGGCCGAAGACGTCGAGGGCGAGGCATTGGCCACGCTGGTCATCAATCGTCTCCGGGGGACCTTCCAGTGCTGTGCGGTCAAGGCACCCGGTTACGGGGATCGCCGCAAAGCGATGATGGAAGACATCGCAATCCTGTCCGGGGGCACAGCGATTTTCGAGTCGCTGGGAATCAATCTCGAATCACTTCCGCTGACCGATCTGGGCCGCGCCAAGAAGATCATTATCGACAAGGACAACACCACGATTATCGAGGGCGCCGGCAACAGTGGTGAAATCAAGTCGCGTATCGAGCAGCTCAAGCGGGAAATCGAAAACTCAACGAGCGATTACGATCGCGAGAAGCTCGAAGAGCGGCTGGCCAAGCTGGCGGGCGGTGTCGCCAAGGTGAATGTGGGCGCCGCCACCGAAAGCGAAATGAAGGAAAAGAAAGCGCGCGTCGAAGATGCCCTGCACGCCACCCGAGCGGCGGTTCAGGAGGGTATTCTGCCCGGTGGCGGCGTGGCCTTGCTACGAGCTGCCACGAATGCCTCGCCGACCAAGGATTTGACCGACGACGAACAGATCGGTTTTGAGATCGTGTTGCGATCTTGTCGCGCCCCGCTCTACTGGATCTCCGAGAACGCCGGCCAGGACGGTGGCATCATCTGCGAAAAGGTACGCGAGTCCAAAGGGAATCGCGGTTACAACGCGTTGACCGACGAGCACCAGGATCTGGTCAAGGCCGGCGTGATTGATCCCACCAAGGTAACGCGTACCGCACTTGGTAATGCGGCCAGCGTGGCGACCCTGTTGTTGACCAGCGACGCTCTGGTCGCTGAAAAACCCAAAGACGATAATGGCAAGGGATCGGGTGGCGACCACGACCTGTATTGAGCGTCGTTCGGCGGGCGCACCGACACCGCACGTGCCCGCCGCAACCCCGCACCCGTTTGCACAGACCTGCCGGTCCCGTATGTTGGTCGGCAGGTCTTTTTTTGCGCCCTTCTGGCAACGTGATCGAGGCCGATTTGACCGCACCCACTGTCACGGACCCCGACACGATCGACGCGGACCGGCCGAAAACCGTTCGCCACCGCGGCGTGTTATACGGGGTCGTCGGGTTGGCACTGCTGGCGATCGCCGGTTACTCCCTCATCCGACAGCGCCGCAGCGAACGCGATCTTCGCCAAGCCCGCCATCAGCTGGCAACCGCACACGTCGAGGCGGCGGTCCAACTCTTTGGACAACATCACCGCAGCGACGGCCTCTTGAAGTTGCTCGAGGCACACGAAGCGATCGACGACCGCGATCCGCTGGCCGAGCCGATTCGCCGATTGATCGCCGGCTGGAGCCGTTCCGTGGGGGCACCCCTGCCACACGATGATTCGGTCGTGGCCGTCGCCGTCAGCGGCGACGGAAGGCTGGCGATCACCGCCAGTCACGACGGCACTGCGCGCTGCTGGAACCTGAAGCGTGGACAACCGATCGGTGAGATTCTGTATCACGAAGACGATGTGGTCGGCGTTGCGCTGTCGGCCGACGGTCGATTTGCGATCACCGCCGGTGACGACAATCTTGCCCGTATCTGGGAAACCACCCGTGGCGCGCCACGGGGCAAACCGATCAAACACAATGGCGACGTTCAGGCCGTAGCGATCTGCGACGACGGGAGTCGTGTTGTAACCGTCAGCGGAAACGTCGCCCAACTGTGGGGCGCGCTCAATCAGGTTGCCGTGGGAGCCCCGCTGAAACACACGGCTGAGATCCGGGACGTCGCAATCAGCGCCGCTGGACCCATCGCGATCACGGCTGGCGCCGACCGCGTCGCGCGGCTGTGGGACACCAACACAGGTCGGCCGCTGGGACCCCCTCTGGAACACGCCGACGAGGTCGTGGCTGTGGCACTCAGCGAGAGCGGTCAGATCGCGCTGACCGGCAGCCTGGACGACACGGCTCGCTTATGGACGGTTGCGACCGGAAAACCCCTGGGGCCCCCCCTCGCCCATGCGGGTGACGTGGTCGCCGTCGCGCTTTCGCGCGACGGCCAAACGGCGGTCACCGGAAGCCGGGATCACTCGGCCCGCTTGTGGAACGTCCCCCAGGCGGAGTCACGTGGGCCAGCGTTGCGCCATGCGGGCGCCGTGTTAGCCGTCGCGATCAGTGACGACGCCCGCCTGGTCGTCACCGCCAGTGAAGACGATACCTGTCGGTTCTGGGAAGGCGCGACCGGGCGGCCCGTGGGCGTTCCCAAACCCCATGACCACGCCGTCGTGGCCATCGCTGTCAGTGGGAACGCGGCCGTCGCGGTGAGTGGAAGCTTGGATGGAACAGCCCGCGTCTGGCGGGCCGAAACGGACCGGCCGCTCGGCGCACCACTGGGAACCGATGGCAACGCGTACCGCGCGACCGGCTCGCAAGACGGACAGATCACCCTCGAGCAAACCGGCGCGCACCAGCTGTTGGTGCGCCACGTCTCCAGTGGCCGACTGGTGAGCGCCCTACAACTGCCCGACCGTTATCTGATCTGTCACGCGATCAGCCCAGATGGCAAAACCGTGGTCGTCGGATGCGATGATCACACGGTCCAAATCTGGGATGTCGCAACAGGCTGGCCGTTGGCGGCTCCCTGGCAGCATCCGACGCAGCTGGTCAGCGTGGCGTTCACCTCAAATGGCGAAGTGATCAGCGGCGGTGTCGACGAACAGGCGTGGCGGTGGCCGCTGCCCACCGCGTCTAACTCCCCGGCAGAGTCGTTGCGTTTGTCGATCGAAGCGCTCACCGGCCTCACACACGACCGCTCGGGGAGGACGCGACGGCTCAAACAGCACGAGTGGCTCGCGCGTATCTCACAGTTGCAGGAGCTGGGAGAACCCGCCGCTGGGCTGGCCCACCCCGACCGGTCTCGCTGATCGATCGGGACGGGGCGGCGCCCCTCTTCCCCGCCGGTAGCGGGCCAGACTACAACCACAGTGTTCGCCAATCCCCCGGGAGCAACCACGAGCCATGAACAAGCCCTTGCTACGTCGTCGATTCGTTCAGCACGCCTCGACGCTGGCGGTCGGCGCCGGCTGGATCGGCAGCCGACGGCGGGCGCTGGCCGCCGATCCGATCGCGCCCGGCCGGGCCCGCGTCTGGCAACCGCTCATCGATCTCCACTTCGCGGATGACCGCGGTCTCGCTCAGTGGTGGCTTCCCGAACTGGTGCTGCTGGGAAATACCGACGTCAGTTTGCGCGCTCAAGGAACGGTGCGCTGGGAACAACCACAGCCGCCACACTGGGGCTACCAACATCTCAATCCCGACGGCCAGCTGACGCTGCGGGTCTCCGTCCGGCAAATCACAAACGGTTGGCTGGCAGCGCTGACGGTCGGTAATCAAAGTCGCCGAACATGGCCCCATGTGGTCTGCCCGGTGTGCCTGCTGCTGCGCGCCAGCGGCAGCTTCGAAGATCCGGACTGGCGGCGGACCTTCTACCGCAGCGACGGAGACTTCCTCCCGTATCACGGGCGAGCGACAAACGGTGGTCGGGATATCTTCCGCATGAGTCTGGTACGCGGACAACGTCAGATCGAGCGGACCGAGCGCCATCAGAAGAAGTGGGGATTCACGAAACAACCGAGCGACGACGGCGTGATTGGGGTCGTCAGTCGCGATCGGTCGACCGTGCTGACCACCACTTGGAAGCCGACCCACCATCTTCAAGCGAATCTCAAACGTACGTTTTCATGCGTTCACGCCAACCCGTACTTGGGGACAATCGAACCGGGCGAAGCAAAAACGGTTCACGGTTGCGTCTTGCTGACCGCCGGCGACTTGGCGGCTGCCTGGGAGTCGACGAGGCGCGTGATCCGTGAACAACCAGAAGCCGGCTAGGGTGGTTTACTTCCCGCCCGGCGGAGTGAGACTGCGAATCGCAGCGGGCAGCGCCGGATCGACGAGTCCCAGCGCGCCACGGCCCTCGTCCAGACGGTTCTGAACGTCGTCCTTGACATCTTGGACGCGCGCATCCCAGTAACGGACCATCGTCGGGCGAGGCAAGTCCGCGAGTGATCGCACCACCCGAAATCCCACCCCTCGTGACGGGTCGCTCGTAAACCACCAGGGGCTGAGGGGAAGATTGGGATCCTCCTGCTTCCAGTCGACGTCGTGGGAGCCCAGTCGCGACGCCGATCGGCAAGCGGGCGGATCCTCTTCCCACGAACCGCCGCGAACCACCAGCGGGTAGGCCCGTGCCGGCCAGACAATCGAATCTGCAACGGTAAGCGACTTGCCACCAAAACGCCGATAACCGTCCGTCAGAAACTCATCGATGACCCACTCCCAGACATTCCCATGCATATCGTGTAAACCCCAGCGATTGGGTTTCTTCAAACCCACGTGCTGCGGGTGGTCATCCGCGTTGTCGAAGTACCAGGCGTATTCACCGAGATGATCCTCTGCGGCGCCAAAATGATAGGGCGTTGCGGCCCCCGCCCGGCAGGCGTACTCCCACTCTGCGTTACAGGGCAAACGGTACTGGTACGAGGTTACCGCGCTCATCCATTTGGTGTATTGACGGGCCGCAAAGTGCGTCATCGTGACCGCCGGCTGCCGTAAATCCTCACCGTAGGCAAAGGTAAAACTGGGGTCGTAGAGCTCGGTCGGAGCGGTGACAGCATCGGCGCGATTGACGGGCGTCACGGTGCGCAGCTGACGGGAATCGAATTCCTTGAAAATCCCGTAGAGTTTCATGTACTCCTTGTACTCTGCCCAGCTCACCTCGCACTGCGCCATCCAAAAAGGTGCCACGGTTACTTCGAATTGTGGACCTTCATCGGGCTTCCGCCCAGACTCCGTGGCGGGGCTGCCAATCTTGATTTTGCCACCGGGAATCGGGACCATCCGAAAAGAGACCTCGGTGCCTGGAATCCGCTGGCTATAGGGCACCATGAATCCAGCCACGGTCTCGACCGATCGCGTCTTCTCTGGGCGCGCGTCAAGTAACCCCAGCCGGTTCTCGCTCTTGAGCGGTCCGCCGGGTAGGGTAGCGACAAGACAGAGCGCGATGAGACAGTAGGTCCCGCAGCGCGGCGTCGTTGGTCGATCTCTCATCTACAGAAGTGCTCCAGCCCATCGAAATCCAACAGCCGTTATTGTAGTCGCGTACGCGTGATTTCTACAGCCGCTCCCGAGAATCGCATATGAGCCCTCGCTATTTTTCGTCGTCCCCGCTCAAAACCGGACCGCTACAATTGGCCGGCGCGGAAGCCCATCACCTACTCCATGTAATGCGCGCCGCCGTGGGAGATCAAATCGTGCTGTTCGATGGCGTGGGCGGCGAGTTTTCCGCCCGGATTGAAAGCGCCAACCGCAAGACGGTCGATTGCCACGTTCTGGCGGAGCGGAAAGTCGACCGCGAGTTGCCACACGAACTCGTCGTCGGCGTCGCCTTCCCCAAAGGGGAGCGGCGGCGCTGGTTGGTAGAAAAAGCGACCGAGCTGGGAATCACCCGGCTGGTACCTGTCGAGACCTCTCGCAGCGCGCCGCAACCGAACAAGACGTCGCGCGAGCGGCTGCGGAGAACCGTCATCGAGGCCTGTAAACAGTGTGGTCGCAATCGTCTGATGGAAATCGGCTCGCGGGTCGCACTCGCAGAGTTTCTGCTCGCGGCACCCACCACAGCACACCGCTGGATGGCGCATCGACAGGACGGTTCCGGATCGGCCGGCCAGATTGACGCAGCCACCGGCCTACCGACCTGGCTGCTGGTTGGGCCGGAGGGGGGATTCTCCGACAGCGAAGCGGCCCAGGCAGTAGCCACCGGCTGGGCCGCTGTCGATCTCGGTCCCCGGATCCTGCGCGTTGAAACCGCCGCGGTCGCGCTGGCCGGACTGGTGGCGTTGCGGCCCGCGGGATGAACGACGCAGCGAACCGTCGTGCACTACCCAGAGCGCAATCTCTACGAGTCCTGGGGTTTCGGAGTGGTTTTCTTTTTCTCGGCGTCTTTCTTTTTGTCAGTTCCTTTCGGGGGAACGCGCACCAGCTGTCCGAACAGATGTCCGCCCACTTCTCCATGCGTCCAGGTACCCGCGTATTTCTGGTTGTAGATCAGGACCCGAGAACTGAATGTGCCTAGGAGGGGAATCGTGACATTGGTGAGCGTGATGACGGGCGTGTCGCCGGCCCATTGAACATCCAGATTCAACGCGATCGGCAGATCCAAAGACCCGTACTTGATCCGTGTATTGAACCGCCACAAGTCGCCTTGTTCGAGTTTCTTCACGCTATGAATGGTGTACTCTTCCTTGGCCAGCGGGCCCTGATCACGACCCAAGACGGTAAAGTTCCCAACCAGTTTCACACCGTGTAGCAACTCCGTAAATTGCTTGTATCGGGCGGCCCGTTGTTTGTCCTTGTCCGCCCCCGCTGGGGCGTCCTCTCGTTCAGCGCCGGCCGCGGTCGCGGCGAGCATCAGTAGGCATCCAGCGAACAGCCAACCGTGATCGTTATTGAGTCTCATCGAGCTTACACCTCACAAGAGCATATCCTCATGGTCCTGAGATGCGCCGCGCGGCGCGCCCGACCACATCAAACCACCCGATTATCGCAAAGCCCGCGTACTCGTTCAATGCGCCGTGCACTTGCGATCGAGGTGCGTATAACCGCCGTCGACGAAGATGATTTGGCCCGTCGTATGCGACGATCGCGAAGATGACAGGAAAACCACCATGTCCGCAATTTCCGCGGCCGTGGTAAATCGCTGACCGAAGGGGATCAGCCGTTCGATTGCTCCCCGAGCGGCGGTCGGATCCTCCATGGTTTGCAGCCATTTATCGTACAACGGAGTCCAGGTTTCTGCGGGAATCACCGCGTTGACGCGCACTCCCGCCGGAGCCAGATCGACAGCCCATTCACGGGTCAGGGCATTGATGCCACCCTTCGCCGCCGCGTAGCCCGAAGTCCCTCCCTGCCCAGTCACCGCTACCTTCGAGCCGATGTTGACGATCGCCCCCCGGCTGCGCTTCAATTCCTCGCCACCGTAATGCGCCAGCGCGTAGTAGTGGACCAGGTTGCGCTGCAGCGACTGCCACATGGCCTCAGGCCCCTGCTCGAGCCCGACGCCGTCATTCACCCCGGCGTTGTTGACGAGCACGTCGAGCTGTCCCCACGCATCGACTACGGTCTGAATCGCCTGCTGCGAGGTCGACCATTCGGTCAGATCACCCTCGATGAAACGGTACGTCTGCCCGGCACGGGCCGCCTCCGCGGCGAGTTGCTCACCGGCCGGGCCGGGACGATTCACATTTGCAACCCACGCCCCTTCGCTCAGGAAAGACCGCACAATCGCTTCGCCGATCCCTTTGGAACCGCCGGTCACCAACACCACCTTCTGCTCCAGCCCCAGTTCCATGTTCGTTTCTCGCAGATCTAAACAAAACGTCATCTCAATGCGGGTAATCTAACCCGACCGGAAAACGCGGAACACCGGCGACGGGGCCGAAGTCCGGGTTGTGATCCCTGGACCCCTTGCAGACCGCCTCCGCTTTTCGATCATGGGGTCATGGAGACCATCGCGATTCGCTGCCGAGAGTTGGTCAAAACATACGCCGGCCGCCCCCCCGTCGAGGCCGTGCGCGGTATCGACATGGCGGTCGCTGCAGGCGAGTGCTTCGGTGTGCTGGGACCCAACGGAGCGGGCAAGACGACCACCATCGAAATCCTCGAAGGTCTCTTGGTAGCGACCTCCGGAGAAGTCGAAATACTCGGCATGCAGTGGCGACAATCACCCGATGCCATTCGCGAGGCGATCGGAATTTCACTTCAGGAAACACGGTTTTCAGACAAACTGAGCGTGCTCGAGACATTGACCTTATTTCGCAGCTTCTACCGCCGCGGTATCGCGGTCGCTGACGCCGTCCAACGTGTCGGACTGGAGGACAAGTTACACGCCTGGGTGAAGGATCTCTCCGGGGGGCAACGCCAGCGTCTGGCAGTTGCCGCGGCGATCGTCGGAGATCCGCGGTTGTTATTCCTCGACGAACCGACGACGGGACTCGACCCACAGTCGCGACGACAGCTTTGGGAAATCATCCGGCAGTACGGTGCCCAGGGCCGGAGCGTCCTGTTGACGACGCATTACATGGAAGAAGCAGAACAGCTCTGCGACCGCGTGGCGATCATCGATCAAGGCGAGATCATCGCGCTTGGATCTCCCCGCGAGTTGATCACCCGTCTGGGCGGCGAACACGTGGTCGAGTTCACCCTCGCGCCACAAACCGCCGGCGCGGACCGGACAGAAAACGCCTGGGCGCAGTTTGCCCACGTCACAAGCTCGGTGTACGAAGACGGTTGTCATCGCCTCACGGTGACCGAGCCCCACCTGGTAATTCCCCAAATTCTGGGACACCTCGAGCAACGGGGTGGGCAACTGGCCAGCCTGACGACACGGCACGCTCGCCTGGAAGACGTGTTTGTCCAACTGACCGGTCGGCACTTGGAGGAGAGTCCCCCGAACACATGAATAGACAGACCACGGGCGGCGCCCGCGTCGCAAACCACCCGCTGACCCAACTCGTGCTCAGCCGGATGCGCGAATTTTGGCGACAACCGGCGGCCGTATTCTGGGTGTACGGTTTCCCACTGTTGATGATGGTTGCGCTGGGAACCGCTTTTCGTAATCGCCCGGTGGATAAGATCGCCGTGACGGTCGTCGCGGGCAGCCAGGCAGAGGCGATTCAGAAAGTCCTCCAACAGGACGAGCGGTTTGTAGGTCCGGGCGGGGACGTGGAAATCCTCTCTCCGGAAATCTGTCGACAGCGTTTGCGGACAGGCAAGACCCTGTTGATCGTGTCGACGGATAGCCAAAGTGGGAGCAACTTTACGTTCACCTACGACCCCGAGCGCCCCGGTAGCGTGATGGCGCGGGATGTGATCAACAACCTGTTGCAGACCGCCGCCGGACGCCGTGATCCGGCCACGGTCGAGGACATCACGGTTCGCGAACCGGGTGGCCGTTACATCGACTTCCTGGTTCCCGGCTTGCTGGGAATGGGATTGATGGGAGGTGGCATGTGGGGGGTCGGTTTTGCGATTGTCAATCTGCGGATTCGTAAACTCCTCAAGCGGTACCTGGCCACCCCGATGAAACGCAGTCATTTCCTGGGTTCGATGATGATCAGCCGCCTGCTGTTTACGGTCACCGAGGTGCTGATTCTCGTCCTCGCCGCCCGCTGGCTGTTCGGCGTGGTCAATCACGGTTCGTTCGTCGCGGCCGCGGTACTGGTGATCCTGGGCGCCTGTCAATTCGGCGGCATCGGACTGTTGGTCGCCAGCCGAGCGGAAACCACCGAAACGGTCTCCGGGTTGATGAACCTGGTGATGCTACCGATGTGGATTGGATCGGGCGTCTTCTATTCGATCGAGCGTTTTCCTGCATCTCTGCAGACGGTCCTCAACCTGCTACCGTTGACGCCACTGATCCACAGCTTGCGGAGTGTGATGCAGGATGGTGTGTCTTTGTTGGCACTACTTCCCGAGATCGGCTTGATTTCCCTGTGGACAGTAGTCACATTTGCACTAGCAATGCGTTGGTTCCGCTGGCAGTAGCGGACCGTCTGGGCAACCGTTGAAACCCCAGTCCCGCAAGTGGGGTAGTCCCTAGGGTTTAACGCCTGGCGCCTGCACCGTTCGATTGATTCGTGGAAAGGCCTGATGTTCGTCGATCTTCACAAACCGCTGGCAACGATCTTGATTCTGTTGGGAAGCTGCTTTCACGACTTCGCGCTAGCGGCTCCCGACGACTCGCGCTCGGCGGAAGTGAATCAACTGGGGACCGTCGTCGCCGACTTTTCGCTTTCAGATGTGGACGGGAAAACCTACCGCTTGTCGGCAGTCCCGGCTCAGCACATCGTCGTGATCGCCTTTCTCGGCACCGAGTGTCCACTGGCCAAACTGTACGGCACGCGACTGGCCGAACTGGCGCGCCGCTACGAACCGCGCGGAGTCACTTTTCTCGGCATCAACTCGAACTGTCAGGACACGCTCCGTGAACTGGCCGCGTATGGGCGGCGTCACCGGATCCCGTTTCCTCTGCTCAAGGACGTCGGCAACCAGCTAGCCGACCGCATGACCGCGGTCCGCACCCCCGAAGTGTTCGCGCTCGACCAGCAGCGGCGGATCTGCTACCGAGGTCGCGTCGACGACCAGTACACCGTCGGTGTCAGCCGCGACCAACCGCAACGAGAATTTCTTCGCGATGCGCTCGACGACCTGCTCGCCCAACGAGCCGTACGGCGCCCACAAACGGTTGCCGTCGGCTGTTACATTGGGCGCCTCCAGGAACCGCTCGAAAATGCGCCGGTGACCTACTCGCAGCAGATTGCCCGCCTGTTTCAAAAGCACTGTGTGGAGTGCCACCGTGACGGGGAGATCGCCCCCTTCAGCCTGACCCGATACGACGAGGTCGTGGGCTGGGCCGACACGATTGCAGAAGTTGTCGCCAATCGACGAATGCCACCTTGGCACGCCTCCGCCGAGTACGGTCGCTTCCGCAACGCGCGGGTCATGACGCGCCGCGAACGGGATCTGATTTTCCAGTGGGTCCGCGACGGAGCCCCCCAAGGCAATCCGGATGATCTGCCTCCCCCGGAAACGTTTCGGCGCGGCTGGAAACGGTCGATTGAGCCCGACCAGATCCTGGCGATGCGGGACACACCGTTCACCGTTCCGAGCCAGGGAACGGTCGAGTATCAGTACTTCGTCGTCGATCCGAAATTCGAGCGTGACCAGTGGATTTCCGCCGCCGAAGTGATTCCCGGGAACCGGAGCGTCGTGCACCATGTGATCGTTTTCTTCCGACCGCCGTCGGGAGTTCGGCGCACCGGAATTGGCTGGCTCACGGCGTACGTTCCCGGGCAGGGCACGTTCCGTTTGCCGCCCGGTCAAGCGAAACGTGTGCCCGCCGGTTCGCGGCTCGTATTTCAAATTCACTACACACCGACGGGATCACCACAACAGGATCTGACGCGCGTCGGACTCGTGTTTGCCGACCCGGATTCGGTCACCGAAGAAGTCTTCACGTTGATCGGAGTCAACCGCGACTTTGAGATTCCACCCCACGCCGAAAATCACCGCGTCGAGATGATGTTCGACAAGTTTCCCAGCGGCGCCCGCTTGTTGGCGATCGCCCCCCACATGCATGTGCGGGGTCGCTCGTTTCGTTTCACGTCCCGGCAGAGCGACCAACGACAGGTACTCCTGGAGGTCCCCCAGTACGACTTCAATTGGCAACACGCCTACGCGCTCGAGGAACCGCTGCCTCTGGACGCCGGTCTGCAAATCGAATGCGTTGCGCACTTTGACAATTCCGAGAACAATCCAGTCAATCCTGATCCAACGGCGACGGTTCGCTGGGGAGACCAGACCTGGCAAGAGATGATGTTGGCTTATTTTGAAGTCGCTGTACCCCGCGATCGGGACGTTCACGCGGGCGCGCGGCAAGACGGCCGAACCGCGGAGGAGAACGCTCGTGCCCGCCGCAAGGCGCAACAATTCGTCGCGCGTTTTGACAAGAATGGCGACCGCCGAATCGAACGCGATGAACTGCCTAAGACGCTGGCGCGGTTTGCTTTCGACCGCCTCGATCGGGATGACAACCTGGCGATCGACGAGGAGGAGGCCTTCATCGAAGCGGGCGCATCCGCTCGGCGCCGCGACTCGGATGTCCGTTGACGATGCCCGGATCTCGGCTTCGACTCCGACCCGTTCAACCGACCTGCCGACTCCGGACAGCACCCCGCTCCGCAAACCTCCTCGACTGACTGGCGGTGATTGAATTGGGTCGTTTCGCGTGTTTCCTGGTTCACCGCCGTTTCCTGGTCGCGCTGGGGATGCTGTCGTTAACCGGCGTCGCGACGTACGGGCTACTCTATCATCCACCGCCACAGGCGCCGGGCAACCTCCGCGACGACGTCGCGTTACGAAGCCGCGGAGCGTCCTTTGATCTGCCGCAGCCCGACGCGCTATTGGTGATCGAAGTCGAGGATCTCTTCCGCCGGGAAACGGTGACTGCGCTGCGATCGATGGCGAGAGCCATCGAACAGCTCGATTATGTGGCGAGCCTCAACTGGATCGATCGGATTCCCGTCTTGAATGCGTTCGGTCTGGAGGATCCGCTGCTGCCGCCCGACGACGCCTCGCCCCAACGGTTCCGACTGGCGCGTGAAAAAGTACTACACCATCCGGTGATCGGGGGGCAACTTATCTCCGCCGACGGGCGCACGCTCCTGATGCCGGTGACGTTTGACTGGGTAGCCGTGACCGACGACGGGGACTGTACCGACCGGCTGCTGGCAGAATCGCGCCGCGCGGTCCGCAACGCACACGCCACCATCCGAGTTTCCCTGACCGGGCCGGTACCCCTGTTTCTCGCCCACGACGACGCCTTTCATCACAATCGGAAAAAATTCCAGTTGATCGCCTACTCGCTGGTGTTCGTGATTTCCCTGTTGTTGTTCCGCAAACTCGCCACGGTCTTAATTGTCTCGGCGGGCCCCCTGCTGGGCGTGTTCTGGACCTGGGGCATCTTGAACTGGATGCAGGAGCTCTCCAATCCACTGACCAGCGTGGTGTTACCGGTGCTCCTCACGATGATCGGCATGACCGACGGTTTGCACCTGATGGTCCACATCCGCCGCCTCCGCAACGAGGGGTCGACTCCGTTACAGGCCGCCCGGTCGGCGATCGAACGGGTGGGGATCGCCTGCGTGTTGACTTCCTTGACAACGGCCATCGGATTTGCGTCTCTGCTACTTGCCAACAACGAATTTGTTCAGGGCTTCGGCCGCTCGTGTGCGATCGGTGTCCTGTTCACGCTGCTGGCGGTGATCACCGTGATCCCGCTCGCCAGCACCACTCGACTGGGGCGCTCGGTGCACCTCGGTCACCGCCAACAACTGGTCGATCGGGGACTCGAAAAGCTGTCTTGGTTTGTCGATTATCTGCTCCATCGACCGCGGCGGATCAGCGTACTGGGTGTCATCACAACGCTCTTTCTGGCGGCCGTCTGCACCACCCTCCGTCCCGACGATCGCACGCGCGACGCGCAGCCGACCGGGAGTCCGGCTTACGCCGCGCTGAGCCATTGCGACCGCGAACTGGGAGGCATTGAATTGGTGAATGTGTTGATCCGTTGGACATCCACCACACCCGACCAATCGCCCCCCATCATGCGGGCCGTTCTCGACGTCGAAGCGTTGATTGTGGCAGAAAATCCGCTGCTCCAGTTCCCGCTCTCGATTCGCAATCTGCTCGACGCGATTCCCGCTGACACACCCCTCGATCAGCGGATGCCGCTGCTGAGCCTGCTGCCCGATCGGGTGCTCGCATCGTACTACAATGCGGCTCAAAAAAAGGCGCGGGTCACCGTCCGTATGCGTGATTTGGGAATCGCCCGTTACGAGACCGTTTTTCGTCGGCTGAAAACAAACCTGGAGCAACTCGCCGAGCGACATCCCGGATTTGAGTTTTCGTTAGAGGGTGAACCGGTCAACCGCGTCGAGGCACTGCACCAGATCGTCGTCGACCTGGGACTCAGTCTAGGTACCGCCGCAGGTATCATTCTGATCGTGATGGCGATCGTCTATCGATCGCTGCGGATCGGGTTGATTACCGTGGTTCCCAACCTGTTTCCGCTGGCCGTCACCGGCGGCATGTTGGTCGTGGTCGGTTGGCCGCTGAACGTGGCGAGTGTCTGCTCGTTTGTGGTCTGCCTGGGAATCGCGGTGGATGACACGATCCACTTCCTGACGCGTTACCGATTCGAACGCGCAGCCGGACAGACCACCGCGGAGGCGATTCGCCGCGCCTTCGTACATGTCGGAACCGCGCTGATCCTGACCACGCTGATTCTGGTGGCCGGTTTCAGTACGGTCTTGACGAGCGATCTGGCCATGCAGCGCAGCTTCGCCGCGATGGCATGTTCAACAATCATCGCGGCGCTGATCGGAGACCTGATCTTCCTGCCGGCGATGCTGATGTGGTGGGATCGCAAGTCTCCCGGAGCGGTCGATTCTTGACAGCTCCTGGGCGCGACCTTTCAATAGGTGGGGCGCGATATCGCCCGCTGCGAATGGACATTTCCTCCGCACCCTTTTCGGAGTCTACCCGATGACCCACTCGACCGCGGTTCCACGTGCGCTGGGCTTGTGCCTGGCGATGGTATGGGGCACACCGCTGGTCGGGCAACCGGCGGCCCGCTTGACGCCCACCGAGCGGGGTGCCGGCTTCCGCCTGCTGTTCGACGGCCGCTCTTTTTCGGGCTGGAAACAACAGGGCAATTGGACGATTGTCGAGCGGTCGCTGTTTCGAGCCCGCGGCGGCGGCGGATTGACCTACGTAGCGGACAAAGTCCCCGATGATTTCGAATTGCGATTTCAGTGGAAAGTGGCTCGGGGCAGCAACAGCGGCGTCTATTACCGCCCCGGGCAATACGAATACCAGATCCTCGACAACGCCGTCCACGTCGATGGCAAGAACCCGCGCACCAGCGCCGCTTCCCTCTATTTCTGCATGGCTCCGTCACGGGATGTGACACGACCGGTGGGGAAGTGGAACGACGCCCGTATCGTCTGTCAGGGATCGATCATCCAGCACTGGCTCAACGGTGAGAAAGTGATCGATTTTGACTACACCGACAAGCGTTGGGCCGAGCATGTCACACTGCTCAAACGGCGAGGTGGCGATCTGCCGGCGCGCGGTCGGCAGCTGTTTCTGCAGGACCACGGGGATCCGGTCTGGTACCGCGCGCTTCGCCTGCGATCGATTCCCACCGGCGAGAAAATCGCGCATACAACCGTGCGACCGGCCCCCATTTCACCCGAGATCCGCAAAGCCGAAGAGGAAAAACTGCGCCGCATCGCCGAACGCCGCGGCCGTACAAAAGCGGCTCCCTAGGCGGTTGCCCGAGCGGCGTTGTCCCGCATCGCGTGCGGCGTGCCCGGTTGCCCACCACGGGACTCGCCCCTGTGGCTCCCACCCGTCGACCCCTGGGGTCGACGGAACTTCGCGCGACATGGGAATCCGTTCGGCGCCG
The DNA here is from genome assembly GCA_002702965.1 of Planctomycetaceae bacterium. Lineage (GTDB taxonomy): Bacteria > Planctomycetota > Planctomycetia > Pirellulales > Pirellulaceae > UBA9264. The sequence continues at coordinate 26,680 of PADE01000179.1, read as the reverse complement.
CCCCAAAACGCGAGCCGTCGTCGATCCCACGATCCGAGTCTGCCACCTGTCCATGACCACACCACTGACACTCATCGCCACCACCGCGTTCGGCCTGGAGGCCGTCGTCAAGCGGGAACTGGCCGCGTTGGGATACGAGGGACAGGTCATCGGGCCGGGCTGGATTCGCTTTAAGGGAGATCAGCTGGCGATCTGCCGCGCCAATCTATGGCTCCGCTGCGCGGACCGCGTGCTAGTCGAGATGGCCCGTTTTGAGGCGGCCGATTTCGATACGCTGTTCGAGACCACCCGCGCGGTAGCCTGGCACGAGTGGATCGGTCAAGACGGCGCCTTTCCAGTCGTTGGCCGCTCGCTGAACTCGCAGTTGTCGAGCGTACCCGCCTGCCAGCGAACCGTGAAAAAGGCGGTCGTGGAAAGTCTCCAACGGAGCCACCGCTGCCAGTTGCTGGAGGAGCAGGGACCCCTGTTCAAAATTCAGGTCGCGCTGCTGAACAATGTGGCGACGCTGACCCTGGATACCACGGGCCCCAGCTTGCACAAGCGCGGCTACCGGCGACGGGCGGCGCCGGCGCCCCTCAAAGAAACACTCGCTGCGGCGCTACTGGAATTGAGCTTCTGGAATCCCCAACGCCCCCTGTTGGACCCCTTTTGCGGCGGCGGTACGATCGTCATCGAAGCCGCCCGCATGGCGCGCAATATGGCCCCCGGACTCGAACGGCAGTTTGCCGCCGAAGCCTGGCCGCACCTCGCAATCGCCACGTGGAGCGAAGCCCGCCGTGAAACGCGCGACCTGTTGCGCCAGCCACCAACCGAACGCCTGGTGGGCACCGATTCGAGCGGCCCGGCCGTGGCAGCCGCCCGCGAAAACGCCGTCGCTGCCGGCGTCGACGGCCAGGTGCATTTTCAACAGCGAACGTTTGGGGATTTGCGAAGTCAACGAACATACGGATGCGTGGTAACGAATCCACCCTACGGACAACGCCTGGAGAGCGGCCCCCTCGCGAGCCTCTATCGCTCGATTCCCGAAGTCCTCCGCAGACTTCCCAGCTGGTCCCACTTTGTACTCACCGCGCACCCACATTTCGAACAACTGGTCGAGCGCCAAGCCGAGCGACGACGCAAGCTGTACAACGGTCGTATCGAGTGTACCTACTATCAATTTCACGGCCCTCGACCGCCCCGTCCCGCAACGGCGCAATCCGCTACTGCCGGCCGGCTGATCGAGGACACGGCGTCCGTGTTTGGTGGCTTGACCGCCAAGGGACACCATCAGGCCGAGCTGTTTCAACGCCGCCTGGCAAAGCGAGCGCGCCACCTGCGCCGCTGGCCGCGGAAACGGGGTATCTCCTGCTTCCGAATCTACGACCGCGACATTCCAGAAATTCCGCTGAGCGTCGATCGCTACGAAGACCACTTGCACGTGGTCGAATACGACCGGCCGCACGAGCGAAATCGCGCCCAACACGCCGATTGGCTGGACCTGATGCTACGGACCGCGGCCACCACATTAGGGATCGAGCGGCCGTGTGTCTTTTTCAAACACAAGCGGCCTCAACGCGGCGCGTTACAGCACCCTCGGTTGGATCACCGGCGCCACGAAATCACCGTGCGCGAAGCGGGACTGCAGTTCCTGGTCAATCTGTCCGACTATGTCGACACGGGACTTTTCCTCGACCACCGCATCACCCGATCGCTGGTCCAACGCGCCGCGGCGGGAACTCGGTTCTTGAATCTCTTCGGTTACACGGGCGCCTTCACGGTGTACGCGGCCAGTGGCGGCGCGGCGCAAACTACGACCGTCGACCTGTCACCAACCTATCTCGATTGGTCGCGCCGGAATCTGCAACTCAACGGATTCGGTACCCCACAACACGCGCTGGTCCGCGCCGACGTGGTGAGCTATGTTCGGGGTTTGCCGTCGCAACCGACGTTCGACCTGGCAGTGGTCGATCCGCCCACTTTCTCGAACAGCAAGCGGACCGAATCCGATTGGTCGGTGCAGCGAAACTACGCAGAACTACTCAACGGGGTACTCCGCGTGATGCGACCGGGCGGCGTGATTTTCTTCTCGACAAATTTCCGCCGCTTCAAATTTGACGCGGAGCGAATCGGACCGGCCGAGGTCGTCGAAATCAGTCGGCAGACGGTTCCCGAAGACTACCGCAACCGCCGCATCCATCGCTGCTGGAAAATCCTCTGCACCGGATAGCGGATCGGCAGACGGAACCGGTCGTGCGGCGTCTGCGGTCGCAGCCCCAAAAGCAACCGGTCCGCGGGCGGAACCGCGATGCCATGACACGCGCTCTGCGCCGAGCGAGAGTTCCAACCCAGAGGCGCAGCCCGCGGTCAACGGCACTACTGGTCTGCGCCACCGCAGCGGTCCATCGAGAAAGTCCCTTGGAACTTGCACGAGGTATAGGTCGACTCGAAGTGACCTTCGCGAACCGTGGCGTCGTAGTGAAACGTCCCGTACCGGCGGCTCACGAAAGCCGAACCCTGTAAACGAATGCTGCCATCTGGCTGGGGTTCGGCATCCAGCACGACCGAATAACGAAACGGCAGCAGACCGAAAAACCGACCGCGGAAATCGGCCTGGTACTGGTTCTCATTGAGCGGCACAAAGGTCCCCCGCAGCGGACCGGTGTGGCGGTTGTTGCTATTGGCCCAAGTGCCCCGCCAAGCGCCGCTCAAGTCGGCCCCCGAGGCAGTCGCTACCCAGCCACCGATTGTCACCAACAGACCGGCAATCACCGGCGAACGCAGAATCTTCATCGCGGGGACTCCGTTGCTCGTGGAGGCGGGGCGCGCAGCGACCCTCAAGAACACTAGTCTCTACTTCGGCCACCGAAACGCGACACTGTATGTTCGCCGCCGAGGTACCAAATATGCGCATCGCAGGCATCCTGACGATCGGAACATGCACAACAGGCGCGTCTTGTCGATCGGGTGACGACCGCGCGCTACGACGCATGCTGCTCGGTCACACAGCGCTGCTCGACCCCGAACCAAGCGGCCGGTTGGGGGCAGGGGGCGGCTAGCGGGCGGGCGCCTCGCGCGGGAATCCCGCCCGCTCGCTCTCTTGCGCCATCTGCTGCCAGTGATGTCTCGGTCGCCAATCCAGCAGCGATTTGAGTTTCCCGCAATCGACCAGACCGGTGCGCCCGGACAATGCACTGCGCAGCTCGGTGACCTGCGGCAGGTATTCGGCGAGCAGCCGCTCGGTCGGCAGATCGACGCACACATCGTCGGCGGCCACGCCGAAACTTTCGCAGCCCGGCAGATCGGATTCGATCCAGGCCAGACAGGCGGACGCAACGTCACGCGCATCGACGTACGACCAAAGCGCGTCGACGGCGGCGAGCGGATCGACGGTAAATTTTCGAAACCGCCACTCGTACGATCGTTCGTACACGATACGCTGCGGCCGGAGGGCCGCGATCGCGATCCCGTACCAGCGCGTATAGTGGGCAGCCAGCATTTCGAGATTCTGTTTGGCCGCGCCGTAAATGCTGGCGGGCCGCGGCGGGCTGTGTTCATCGAGCGGTAAATAGGGGACGCCCGTCAAGTCGCCGTAGATCTCGGGACTGCTGGCCAACACCATGCGACCAATTCCCAACCGGGAAGCCGCTTGCAAAACGTGAAACCCACCCAGCGCCAGGTTTTCGTAGGCGGTCTGCCAACTGGTCCAGGAGTCGGTCGGCAGGCTTCCGAAATGGACGATCGCCTGGGCACCGGCGCAAATTTCGTAGACGCTCGCACCGTCGCGCAAATCGACCTGCCGGTAGCCGGTCTCCCAGAGCGCACACGGTTTCAGGTCGACACCCAGCACGTCCCAACCGGCGTCTCGAAAGGCATTCACGATCGACGGGCCGGTCCCCCCTTTGGCGCCGGTAACCACCACGCGTCTCATTGTGCGGCCGCTCCCGATCAGGAAACCTCGCGCCGCAGTTGCTCGGCGGCCAACCCCAGACACTTCAATTTCTCGTACGCTTCATCGAGGGGAACGTCGTGGTCCTTCCCAGGTGAAAAGCCACAATCGGGATTCAGCGTAATCCGATTGGCCGCCACATGCTCCAGCGCGCCGTACACCCGCTCGACAATCTGCTGGGACGATTCGATCTCCGGAAACCGCACGTCGACACACCCCAGGCCAATCAGACACGAGGGGGGTAACTCACGAAGAATGGCAACGTCACCGGCGACCGGGATACTGAATTCCAGCATCAGTTGGTCAACCTCGAGCTGTTGAATGTGAGGAAGAATCGCCTCGTACCCCCCGGCCGCTCCCCAACCACGGCGCCCCCAGTTGCGACGGCAGAGGTGCACCGCCAGACGGACTCCAGAAACCCCTGCGACAATCGCATTGATCCACTCGACGGCGCGCGCCATCTCGGCTTCAGGGTCCGCAAAACGGGCGCGGACCTGCGGGTCAACGAGAACGCACAGGTGGGGCTCATCCAGCTGGATCACATCGACACCCGCCTCCCGCAAGGCCAACAGCTCGCGCCGCAACGGCTCGATCAAGGCCTCGCAGAATTGTTCTCGGCGCGGGTAGGCGGCCTCGGAAATTCCCGGAACCCACATCCTCTGTCCGATCAGGTACGGAGATGGGAGGCAGGTCTTCACCTGGCCGCAGGCGGTCGCTTTGAGAAACTGTGCCTCGCGAGCCACAATCCCAGGATGCCAGCTCTCCACCGGACGGGTTACGACTTGGTGATAACCGAACTCCTCACGGTCGATCCACTCGAAACCACTGAGCAGTTCAGCGATTACGTCGACGTAGGTCTCGCGCCGCCACTCGCCATCGGAGACGATATCGATGCCGGCCTGCTCCTGGAGCCGAACGCAATAGCGCACCGCATCGTCCATTCGCTGTTGCCACTCGACGGGAGCGGTCGCATGCGTGCGCGACCCGGCGGCAAACAAATCCTTGACGAACGGCGGTCTCGGCATACTACCGATGACCGTGGTTGGAAACAGGTCTGACGCGGGCGACATGACGTTCCTGTGGGGGTCCGTTGCGCGGTTGGCAACACGCACGGCGCGACAAAGCAAGGAGACGGCTGCAAGCGGTCGACCCGCAATCGTAGATCGCGGAGACTCGGTTTGCCAGTCACTGGCGTTCAAGCGGCGGCACATCCGCACCCCGCTTCGGCGGACATTCTACCTATCTTGACATGTCCGATTTCGCCGTTTTTTTGATCGAATTGCTCGAAGTTGTTTGACGCGCGAATAAATACCGCTAAGTTGCGTGCAACACGAATCTACATTGTCCGATGGATTTGGCCCGGAAAATATGGGAAGGAATGGAAGACGGTTATGTCATCGAGCATTACACAAGGCGCATTGCAAGGGCAGACGTTGGATGATCAAGACCTCAAGATGGCCGAAAACCTGTCTCAGGTCTACGGTCAGCTGACGGGTGAATTGTCCAAGGTCATCGTGGGTCAGGATGAGGTTTTGAAGCAGGTTCTGCTGTCCCTCTTTTGTCGCGGCCACTGTCTGCTGGAAGGAGTTCCCGGTCTGGCCAAGACCTTGATGATCTCCAGCATTGCGGATCTGCTGTCGCTCGAATTTAGCCGGGTGCAGTTCACCCCCGACCTGATGCCCTCCGACATTACGGGTACCGAGATCCTCGAGGAGGAAGAGGGGACGGGACGGCGGCGGATGCGATTCGTGAAGGGGCCGATTTTCGGCAACATCCTGCTCGGCGATGAAATCAACCGCACACCGCCGAAGACACAAGCTGCGCTGCTGCAAGCGATGCAGGAGTACAAAGTCACCACGGCGGGCAAGGATTACCCACTCGACGAGCCTTTCCTGGTATTGGGCACACAGAATCCGATCGAGCAGGAGGGAACGTACCCGCTGCCGGAAGCGCAACTCGATCGTTTCATGTTCCGGATTCAAGTCGACTACCCGAACTTTGAAGAGGAACTCAAGATCGCGGAAATCACGACCGCCGACGGTCTCCCCGAACTCAAATCGATCCTCGACCGAGACGACATTCTGCTGCTGCAGAGAGTCGTTCGCAAAGTGTTGATCGGCCGTTCGATTTCGGCGTTTGCGGTGCGGCTGGTACGTGCCACGCGCCCCAATTCAGAAGAGGCCCCCGACTTTGTGAAGAAGTATCTGACCTGGGGTGCCGGGCCGAGAGCCTGTCAGGCCATTCTGCTGGGGGCCAAAGCGCACGCGCTGTTGGACGGCCGTGTCAACGTCTCCACCGAGGACATCCGCTACATTAGTTACCCGGTACTGCGCCACCGCCTGGTTACCAGCTTCGCCGCGGAAAGCGATGGGGTTTCCACCGACAACATCGTGGAGAGGTTGTTGGATGTGACCAGCGAAGAGTAAGGCCGGCCGTACACCGGGCCGCCGGCCGCGGTGGGGTGCGACTTTGAAGTCTAACGGATTCTTCATTTCACGATTGCACTGTCATGGCTTCTACACGTTTTCTGGACCCGGTCGGACTCGCGCGCCTGGGAAATATGGAATTGGTTGCGCGGCAGGTGGTGGACGGTTTCCTGACCGGACGCCACCGCAGCCCCTACCATGGATTCTCGGTGGAGTACCTGGATCACCGCGCCTACACACCGGGGGACGACTTGCGGGGCCTGGACTGGAAGATGTTGGCCCGCAGCGACAAGTACTATGTCAAGCTGTTTGAGGACGAAACCAATCTGCGAGCTTACATTCTGTTGGACTGCTCGGACTCGATGGGCTTCAAGAGCGGTGAAATGAGCAAGCTCGACTACGGCGCCTTCCTGGCCGCGTCGTTGAGCTATCTGCTGATTCGTCAGAACGACGCCGTCGGCACACTGTTGTTCGACTCGGACATCCGCGGCTACATTCCGCCCCGTGCCCACCCATCCCAGTTTCGCCGCGTGCTCGAGATGCTGGAAGGCCTGCAGCCGGGTGGGGAGACCAACATCGGCGCGATCCTCGCGCAAGCGGCCGAGCGGACCAAGCGGCGCGGGCTGATCATCCTGATCAGTGACATGATCGACAACGAAGCGGAGATCGCTGAGGGGCTGCAGCGCTTCCGTCACAGCCAACACGAGGTCCTGGTGTTCCACGTGATGGACGACGCCGAGTTGACCTTTCCCTACGACCGTCTGACGCGATTCAAGGACATGGAGGGGGCCGGACGTGTCGTCACCAATCCCAAGAACCTCCGTAAGCGATACCTGGCACGGATTCGTGATTTTCTAGACCGTGTGCGCGGGGACTGCCTGGAACGCAAAGTCGACTACAACCTGGTAAACACAACCGAACCTTACGATAAGTTCCTGTCCGCCTACCTCGACAAACGCTCGCGCATAGGATGATGGTGCGTCACGGCCTGCGGGGAGTTCCTCCCGCCAGCCGACCCGCGGAGCCTCACTTTTTGACAAGAGAAACGGGCCTATGAGTTTTCTAAACTCCGGGCTGCTGTGGGTTTTGCCACTAGCGCTGATCCCGGTCGTCCTGCATCTGCTGACGCTGCACCGCGTGAAAACGGTGGATCTAAGTACCTTCCGTTTTCTGTTTGACAGTTACGTCCAACAACGGCGGCGGATGAAATTCCTGGAAGCGCTGATCGCGATGCTGCGTACGGCTTTCTTGCTGTTTCTGATCTTCAGCGTAGCGCGCCCCGTGGTACGGCACTGGGACGCACTGCTGGGGGGCGGCGGCGGACGTGACATCGTTCTGTTAGTCGATGGTTCGGCCAGCATGTCCGCCGTCACCGACGGTGTGACGTCGATGGCGCGGGCGCGACAGGCGGCGCTCAAGATCGTCGAGGAACTGGCGAGTGACGACCGGGTCACGATCATCCGTGTGGGGGCCCGGCCGGAGGAAATCTGTAGCCGGTTCACCTCCGACGCCAAGGTCATCCAATCTGAAATCGAACAACTCGAATCGGGGTCTTCGCGCGGAAACCTGTTCGCTGCGCTGACCCAGGTGTTCGGCGAGGGCTCGCGATCGTTGAACAACCCCCGCGTTTTTCTGTTGACCGATCTGCAAGGCAGCGACTGGAAAGAGCTCAAAGACGGCGCGGCGGACAGCCTGCTACCCGCCGAGACCGAAGTGGTCGTCGTCAATATCGGCTCCAATCAGACGATTCCCAATCGCGCGGTGATCGGCACCAAACCAGAAAAACCGCGCGTCCTGGTTGGGCTGCCGGTGCACCTGCGACCGCGCGTCGTCAATCATTCCAAACCGAACGCCGAGAACGGCGCGGCACCAGAAAACGTCGAGGTGGTGGTCCTCCTGAATGAAAAGGAGATCGCGCGCAAAACGCTGAGCCTGAAGCCGGGTGAAACCAAGGAGACGGAGATTATCTACCGACCGACCGAGCCGGGCCCGTTGCGTGGCCGATTTGAGATTTCCGCGGATCGGTTTACCCACGACGATCGTTTTCGGTTCACGATGGAAGTCGTCCCGAGGGTCAAGGTGCTATTGGTCAATGGCAACCCGTCGGCACAACCTCTGGAGAACGAAGGCCTGTATCTGCGCACGGCCATGTTCTCGACGGTCGTCCAGAGCGACGCCCCCGAAGCGGACGAGACGGGAGCGGCGGTCGTACCCGATGTGGCTGTCAGCGCACAGCAGGAACTGTTGCAATCGCTGGACGTGGTCGATTTGCCCGAGGCAAATCTGAACGCCGAAACGTTGCGGGATACCGCCGCCGTCATCCTGGCAAACTGCGGTGCACTCAACGCGGCGCAGTTCACGCTGCTTAGTACTTTCGTCGACGAGGGGGGAGGACTGTTGGTCTTTCCGGGCGACAAGGTCAATCCAGAGACCTACAACACGCAGTTATTCGTTGGCCCCACCCTTCCCGAATCGAAGCTCTTGTCCGCCCAATTGGGGGCCGCCGTGGGAGACCCCGACAAAGCCGAGACGTTCCAGCGGCTGGGCGCCATCGATCTGGCGCACCCGGTATTCTCCGTGTTTGCCAACGCCGATCAGCCCTATCTGACCCAGGTCAACGTCTACCGCCGCTTCCCGTTGACGCTCGCGGAGGAGGACGGCAACGCCTGGCCGACGGTTGAATTTGCCGACGGTTCACCGGCACTATTGGAGAGTCGCTTCGGTACCGGCCGCGTGCTGGTCAGCGCCTTCCCACTGAACACGCGGTGGAGCAATCTGCCGATGACGCCCGAGTTCGTTCCGCTGGTGCTGCGAATGATCAGCCACGTCCGGCGCCCCGATGACTTGGAGAGCCCCTCGGTTGTCTCGGCCGGCGGAACCGCCGAATTTACCGTGTCCCCAACTTGGGCACCCGCCAATGGTAAGGTGACCGACATTCGTGGACGTGTCACACCCGTCGGTTTTCAGCGCTCCAACTCACAACTCAAAGGTGCTTTTCACGAGACCACAAACACGGGCTACTACACGGTCGAGGTGACCGGGGGTCGGACCGAGAATCCCAAACAGGGATCGGTCTCGTTCGCCGTGAACGTGGCTGCCGACGAGTCCGATTTTGACACCCTGAACACCAATCAGATCCAAGACCGACTCCCGTCTGCCAACGTCACTTCGATCGACGCCTCGGCCCAAGCCCAACAGGACTACGGTAGTATCGGCAACCAGCGAGAAGTCTGGCGGCCGCTGATTCTGCTGCTGCTGGGAATCATTGGCGTCGAATTCCTGCTCTCGACGCTGGGGGGCCAGCACGTGGATAGCGAAGAAACACCCACCACGGCGGCGCGGATTCGAAACCTAGCCAGCGGACGATGGGTCGGGCGGATGACTGGGGCGGGTGTCGAGGAAGTGGCCGCCGAGGTACGCGAATAGATCAATGGCCAGCGGAACCGTTGCCCCAGCTGTGGATTTGTTAAGCCAGGAAAAGGGGAAACGCGGATCTGGAGGCCGTTCGGGGGCCGTCAACTCGAGATTTTGTTGACACGCGCCGGGTACGCTTGTCAAATAGCACTGCATAGATAAAGGAAGCTTGATTGGTCGGCGCGCAGCGCGTGACACGTCTCTGACGGGCGCCACCGGCCACCGCATGGGAGCGGGCGACCAACACCAAGTCCTCGTGGCGAAACAGGGTAGACCCTGGGAGAGAGCAGAACCATGGCTGGCTTATCTGCAAACACACCTTCGGACCAATCACCGGACCCTTCGGGCCCGCCTGATACCTCGAAGATTACGCAGCTGATTCAACACACCCGGGTGTTGCTCAAGACAACCTGGCTGGCAACCGGTGTGGGCGTCACCGTGGGGTTGCTGCTGGCGACGTTGGTTGTGGTCACGCTCACCGACCTGGTGGTCTACACCCTCCCCTCGTGGTTGCGTCTGACGGGCTTTTTGTGCGTCGTGATCCCGACGGTCTGGGTCTGCTATCTGGGAGTGATACGCCCCTTGTTTCGCCGCTTGACTGAAGTGATTGTGGCCCGCCACATCGAACGCGAAATTCCCGGGATCCACAACCGCTTGGTCAGTTGTATCGATCTGTCCCGTAATGGAGACAGTCGGAAGGGTCTGCACTCGCAGGCGTTTCACGTCCGATTGGTCGACGAGGCGCTTAAGCGGATTGCTGACTTTAGTCCGCGCAAAGTACTCGACCTGCTCAGTCTGCGGAGATCCGCAATTTTCGCTGCGGTCGCCAGCGTTGCATTGATCTTGGCGTTCGTCGTGTTTTCCGATCGCCTCTCGACCGCCGTAGCCCGCATCGTCTATTTCTACCGTGACATTCCGCCCAACTCCGGTGTCGGCTACCAAGTGGTCACTGGTGAGAAGCAGGAGCCGGGGAACGATCAGAAGCTGCGTGGCGAAAACGTCCACTTCACTGTCACCGTAACCAAGGGGAGTGACTCGGCACTGCTGGAGAGGGACGCGCTGACGCTGGAGGTCGAAACCACCGACGAAGACGGCGCTCCGAAGAAGCTTGTGCATGATTTTCCGGCGCTCATTAAGGTCGAAACCTCGGGCGAAGGAGATCAGCTGGCAACCGTCGATCAGACCAGCTTCTCACTGGTCGGTATGCAACGCGACTTTCGCTACCGCGTCCGCGGTGGCCAAACCTGGACGCCCCAATATCAGGTCACGATGCTCGAACGGCCGCGGATCGTGAACCTCCAGACGGAACTCTCTTATCCCGAGTACATGAAAATCACAGAGCCCCGACTGGGCGCCCCCCAAACCAAGGACGTGACCGGCCCCAAGGGGAGCAAGGTCAAGATCATCGTCGATGTCGAAGGGGACACGGCGGGGGGGGAAATCGTCCTGCTCGAACCACGCCTGACGCGTGTGGCGGTCACGGATCGACCCGAGCGAATCTGGTTCTCCGATGCGTTGCCGGAGGGCGCGACCGTCGAGGGAACCTGGCAATGGGATGACAAGGCGATGGGTCACAAGGGTCATTTTGACGCACCGGCCGCGGGGCCCCACGCACACGGGTTCACCGGCGTCCCCGTGGGGTATCTCGTCCAACCCGACGAAGTCCTGTTCGTCAACGTACGGCTGATCGCCGGTCAGGTCCCAGAACAGATCATGCTCGAGTGGCACGACGGTGAAAACTGGGAACATCGCGCCTTCTGGGGCGCTGACAAAATCGCGGAGGGAACCCTGGGGTCTCCCAGTCGGCGGTCGTTCGGCAAGCTCCCCGAAGCGGGCCGTGTGGTCCAACTGGAGATTCCCACCGACCTGGTCGGATTGACCGGGAAACGTCTTCAGGGAATGCGTTTTCGACTGGTCGGAGGCCATTGTATCTGGGGCGCCACCGGAACCCTGCCGCCGACCGCCCGCATGGTGCGAGTGCTGACTCCGACCGATCGCTTCCTCGTCAAGCAGCTTGCCGCGGACGCCGACTCTCTGGGCGACCGATCGGATCGCGGTGCCAGCGGTGCCAGCGCACAGGGATCGGGCAGTGACCCGCTGCCGAGCGAGCCGTCTGCCGAACAGCGCAGTCGCTGGGCGGGTGAGTTTTCTTTGCTCAAAGACGGTTTCTACCGCGTTGAACTGTACAACCAGGCGGGTGACAAGAACCAGCAGATGGAAGAGGGCAAGCTGGAGGCGATCATCGACCAGTCTCCGTGGGTCGATATCGAACGGCCGGGGATGGACCTCGTCGTCAGCGCCCCGGTCAAAGTGAACATTCACCTTCGCGCCAGCGATGATTACGGCATCGACCAAATCGAATTGGCGGTTCAAAAAGGGGAGGAGGAGCCCTTCCAAGGACGTCTCGTCCAGCGCTTCGACCAGCCCCCGCGGTCGGTCACCCGGGTGGTTACCCTGGACTTGGCCGAAGAGGAACTCGCGGTCGGCCAAAGCCTCAAATATCGAGTCGTCGTTCGGGACGGCAAACCTCAGAGTGCCACCTCCCGCGATTTCACCATTCGCCTAGCCGACGAGAGCCAGGCCGCGGACAAGACGTTCCAACAGTACGAACAGCAGACCGACACGTTTCGCGAGAAGCTCATCAAGCTGATCGCCGAGCAGGAGAAGATCCGCGAAACGAGCAGCCAGTTGGTCGAGAAGTACCAACCGTTGACCGAGAAACTCGAAGCCGCCGCGGCCGAGGCGCAGGAAAAGGTCGATCCGGCCGATCCACAGGCCAAGCCAGCTCCGCTGGAGTTGGACGAGGAAGCCACCAAGGAGCACGAAGCGTTACGCGGCGAGCTCACCCAGTTGGCGGCGGATGAAACGAAGAATGTCGAGCTCGGGCAACAGGTCGCAAACGACCTTAAGCAGTTGTCCGAACAAGCCAATACCCAGGCGTTTCTGCCGCCGGAAATTACCCGTCAACTGGCGGCCATGCAGGAGGCTTTTCAGAACCTGGCGGTTGAGCCAATGCAACAATTGGCCAACCAGGCCCAGGCCGCCGCGCAGCCACAACAGACGGATCCCCAACTGGAGAACATCGAGCGCCAAAGTGAACAGTTACAGAAAAACCTGGACGACCTACAGAAGCGACTGGAATCGCTCGCCGACGCGCAAGCGGAAAGCCGCCTGGACGTTGACACGGCACTCTCCGATCTGCGCAGTGACCTGATGCAGCAGGATGCCCAGCTGACCGCCTCGGATCTGTCCGAGTTGCGCGACTTCCTGGAAGCCAAACGCGCCGATCTGGAAGCCTTGCAAGGCAACCAAGAGGAGCTGCTCGAAGACGCCACCAAGGACCTCTCCGAGCGCGGCTTCGATGCCATCAAGGAGGAGCAGGAGCAGCTCGACTCTGAATCGGAAGACGAATTGGCGGACGTCCGCGATCTACTCGAGCAGCTGCGCTCGATGCGGCAACCACCCCGTTTCCCGGGACGCCCTTATGACCCCGAGCGCGATTCATACTTGGTACCGCCCAAAGAACTGGATACGGCGGCGGAACCGGAAGACGGCGAAAAGAACGAGGACCAGCCCGAACAGGAGGGTGAGGAGGACGCCGAGGAATTCGAAGAGGAGCCGGAGCTATTCCTTCCCGCGCTGGGGGGCCCGGTTCCCAAGATGGATCCGCGGTTTGCGGAAAAGCTTCGCGACCTGAAAGAACAGATGATGCAAGCGGAGAAGAATGGCGAAGGCGAGGAAGAACGGCAGCAAATGCGTTCTCGTCAGTTCGGCCGCGTCGAGGAACTCGACCAGGCGCAACGGGCACTGGGCGCCGACAAGGATACGCTCGATCAGATGCTCGAGCAATTAGAGAACCTGGCCAACCAACCTCTCACGCCCAGCCAGATGAACCAGCTCGAACAGATGATGCAGTCTCAGGACATGCAGTCGGCCCGCTCGATGCTCCAACGCCTGCAGCAGATGCTCAGCCAATCTGGGCAATCGCAAACGCCACCCCCTGATGGTCAGCAGCCCCAGCCAGCGCCGCCACCGCCGCCTTCAACAAATCAGCTCAGCGAATCGACAAACGCCACGGCGGTCGTCGACGCCATCGTCGAGGAGCTGGGGGCTTTCGATGTGAGAACCCGGACGGTGATCATCGGGATGCAAAAACGCCAGCGCGAGGACTTGCTACAGAGCCTCAAGAAGGGTGGTCCAGAGGGCTACCGCGAATTTGTCCGGGAGTATTTCCGCAAACTCTCCAAAGTCCAAGCACCTAAAAAGTAGTCATCGCCCGCGCCGCCGCGAGATCGGCCGTACAAGAACGGAACGTCGATGGAAAGTTTTCTTCGCTCAATCGGTGTCACGGACGAGGTGGTCAACAACCTCGACAAGGTTTCACTGGCCTTCCAGAGGCCGATGGTGCTGTGGGTCAGCTTGATCCTGCTCATCCCGGCCGGTTACTTCATCTACCGCCGTCAGCGGGAAAACCTCGCCACGATCCCCAAAAAGTACCGTGTGGCGCTGAGTGTGACCCGGATCTTGATTCTGGCGGTGCTGCTAGGCGTGTTGTCCGGCCCTTACCTAAAGCTCGATCACCGCGAACAGCGCAAGCCGATCCTGGCGGTGCTGCTGGATCAATCGCAGAGCATGCGTCTGCCGGCCGGTCCATTTCTCTCCAATGAGAAATTGGTCAAGGTGGCGACGGCAGCCGGCTACGCGACGACCGATGGCAAAGTCGCTCCCGAGACCCGCAAGGCGCTCAACCGGATCGCCCGCTCCGAGTTGGCGCAGACCGTTATCAAGAGCGCGCAGCCGCAATTAATCGAGCCACTGGGGGACGAATTCGAGATCCGTTACTACGGGTTTTCTCGCCAGGTAACCCCGGTCTCGATCACGGCCGATGATAGCGAACAGGCCGCCGAAGAAGGGGTCACCGGGATCGGCAACGCGTCGCATCTGGGGGACGCGATCTTTCACGTGCTCGATGACGCCGCCGGTCAGTACGTGTCCGGCATCTTACTGCTCTCTGATGGACAGAACACGGGTGGACGGTCGCCCTCGTTGGCCGCCCGCGCCGCTGCCGCCGCAGAAAGTCGCATTTTCGCGGCACCTCTTGGTTCCAGTCAGCCGATGCAAGACGTCTCGATTGTGGACGTGTACACCAGCGGCCAGGTAGCCGTGGGGGACATGGTGAGCGTCCACGTCACGCTGGCGTCTCAGGGATTCGACAACCGTCCGGTCAAGGTCAATTTGAAGGAGGGCGACGAGGTCCTGGCCAGCAAGGAAGCGGTGGTTCGCGACAGCGAGCACCAGCACCTCGAGCTGACGTTCGAAGCCAAACAAGCCGGAGAACGCCTGTTGACGGTCGACGTCCCTCCGCTGAAAGAAGAAGATGAAGCGCTACACGCCAACAACACGGACTCCGCGTTTGTGCAAATCAGCGAAGAAAAATTGCGCGTCCTGCTGATCGACGGCTTTCCCCGCTGGGATTTTCGCTTTATCAAGAATGCGATTCGGCGGGATCACGGCCTAGCTGGTCGCAAAGGAGAACAGCCAGAAGTCGTTGTCGAAACCGAATGGCGGCGATTGCCGACACCCGCCCAACAGGCTGCGTTGCCGCGTACGCTGGAGGAACTGGCCGAGTACGACACGATCATGATCGGTGACGCTTCACCGGCAATGCTGACACCCGAGTTCTGCGACCTCCTGGCCAAAGGAGTGGAAGAGGAGGGGGTCGGTCTGATCGTCTCTGCGGGTACCGAATCGATGCCGCACCGTTACGGCCCCGTCGTACAGCATCTTCTCCCTGTGGTCCTCAGCGCCGGTAATCGCGGCATCGAGGCCCCGGTGTATGATCCTTTTCGGCTGGAAGTCACGCCGGCCGGCATCATCCACGAAACGATGCGGTTGTACGACGATCCGGGGCGCAACCAAAATGTCTGGCGTGAAATGCCTGACTATTTCTGGTGCGCCGCGGTAGACCGGCTCCAGCCGGCAGCCACTGCACTAGCAGTCAACCCGATCCGTGAAGAGGGTGGAATCCGCGAAATGCCGTTGATCGCCTGGCATTACGCGGGTGACGGCAAGGTGATGTTTGTTGGAACCGATTCTACCTGGTTATGGCGACAAAACGTCGGCGATCGTTTCTTCTACAAATTCTGGGGACAAGCACTCCGTTTTGTGAGTCGTCAGGACGACCAAGCAAGCCAAAAAACACAATTCAAAGTGCGCCCTGTTCGGGCTCAGCCCGGAGAAGAAGCGCAGCTCGAATTGCTCGCCTTTTCCCCCAGCGGTGCGCCGCTGAAAGGGGCCCAGCAGAAAGTTCTCCTATTGAGCCCCGGGACCCGCGAAACGCTGACGCTGGAGTCCGATCCAAACCGCGAGGGACGCTACACGGGAAACTTCACGCCGCGCGACGCTGGCAAACACCGCCTGGTGTTCTCGCCCCCCGATGGATCAGAGACGGTGGAGACTTCGCTGCAAGTCTTGATCGCGCCCGAGGAGTACCGCAATCCGAATGTGAACCGCCCGCAGCTGGAGTTGTTAGCGAGTACCACGGGGGGACAAATCGTCGACTTGGACGAGCTCGACACGATCCCCGAACAACTCGAAAAACGCGCCCCCGAGGAGCGCCAGTTGCACCGTGAAGCGACGCTCTGGGACAACTGGCTAATCCTCTTAATCCTGGTTTTGACATACACACTCGACGTCGGCATCCGCCGCCTGATGGGACTTTCGTAATGGACTCTGTCAAACACCGACAACCGAATGACCGACAACCGCATGGTGGTCCGCGCTCCGTGCGGGCAGCGCGACGCACACCGTGGCTGATGGGATTGACGCTCCTGGCGATCGTGTGTGGCATCGCGCTGCCACGACATGGACTGCGGCAGCCGCCCCTGCAAGCTCAAGGGGAAGCCGAGACACCGGCTTCGGGAAAATCGAGTTCCGCAGAGATCCTTACCGAGGCTCGAGTCGTGGAGCGCGTCCGCGGAGCGGTCGACCGGTCGTTGGAGTACCTGGTCACCCAGCAGCGCCCCGACGGCGCCTGGGATGGCAACAACGCGCCCAACGCGTTGGCGCTGCTGGCTTTTATGGGGCGCGGGCACGTACCGGGGCGCGGCCGCTACCGCGACGTTCTGGAAAAAGGGAAGCGGTTTGTGCTCCGCACCCAAAACGAACAGGGGGTGTTTGTGCCCCAGCGCAACGCCGGATCGGGGCCGATGTACCAGCAGGGTCTGGCCACGTTGGCAATGGCTGAATTGTACGGAATGGACCCCGACCCAGAACTCGAGGCTAAGCTCCGCAAGGCTGTCGATTTGATGATCCGCTGCCAGTCACCCAAGGGAGGCTGGCGCTATCAGCCGAATCCGAGTGACCAAGATCTCAGTGTCACGGTGATGCAAATCATGGCGTTGCGCGCCGCCAACAACGCCGAGATCCCCGTCCCTGAGGAGACGATCGAAAAAGCTGTCAACTATGTCCGTTCCTGTGCAGATCCCAAAGGCGGCTACGGTTACCAGGGCCCCAGCCGCAAACCACCGGTGACGGCCGCCGGGATCGTATCGCTGCAGCTCTTAGGCTATTATGACGATCCTACGGTTTCCAAGGGTCTGGACTACTTGTCCTCGCTACCCGTCGAGTGGGGTACCGGCGGCGGCATCAGCTATTGGTATTACTTCCATTATTATGCTATTCAGGCCACCTATCAGGCGGGCGGTCAACACTGGGCCAACTGGCATCCCCGTATCCGAGAGTTGCTGCTAGAAAAACAGAACGCCGACGGCAGTTGGGACAGCCCGGGCGGCTCCGAAGGAGCCAACGTCGTCGGTCCGAACAAGGTTTACTGGACCAGCATGGCCACGCTCGTGTTGGAGATCTACATGCACTTTCTACCGGCTTATCAAAGGTAATCGGATGCCCTTCCAACTTCGATCCACCGCGCGGCGGGCACTGTTGGCTGGGGGCTGCCTGCTGGCTCTGGGAGCGGTCGTCCACAGTGCTCCTCCGGGCAACCGGGGCACGATTGTCGGCCAACTGCGCTCGGCCGGTCCGGACAAAGAGGCGGGTAAAGAGGCTGGTAAAGCCAATCTGGCGCGTAAAGTGGTCGCCCTCCACCGCGCTTCGGGAAACACGTTTCCCGGTACCATCGACCCGCAGACCGGCGCTTTCTCGATTGGACAATTGCCTCTGAAGGGCATCTACGACTGTCGCATCGACTTCGCCTCGGGTCGCCTCCTTGAGGGGATCAACCTAAATGTCCCACCATCGGATTACGTCGAAGAACAGCCGCTTTCAGAGGAAGATCTGGAGACGATCAAAACCAAAGTACGACGGATGAACAAGTTTGAAGATGTGGTCGAGATCAAGAATATCTCGGGAAATATCCAACACGCCGCAATCCTCCTCAACAAACTGCGAACCCGGCCCTTTTTCGATTCGAAGCCGGGAGAAGTCATCTGGCGCTCCGAACTGTGGCATTTTGAACGGCCCGAAGAAACCTGGGTTAAAGTCCAGGATGAGCTGTTCGTCGTGCTCTACCGCCAGCGTATGCAGCGCACCGCTTACCAAGCAAAATCGGTCACTTTCGACGCCGCCCTGGGAGGCATCCGCCTCACACGGGAAGCGCCTCAGCGTGATCTGGGTCGCGTTCGCCTACCGCTTCAGAAACCGGGCATTCACTTTCGTAGCGCCCCGCAGCCAGCCCCGCTGCGCACATCGTCCGTCTCTACCGACAATTGACACAGATCTCGTTCAACGGAGGATCTCGTGATGACCCGCCCGAAACGCCGAATCGCCTTCGCACGCCTTTTAACTACCCTGCTGTTGACGTTCTTTACCGTTGCCCCGGCGACCCTGTACGGTCAGCGCCGCGTCGGTACCATCGGTCCACCTCCGCGAAAAAATCCTCAACGGCAAACGTCGGCCGAGGGCTTTCCACCGCTGCCACTGCCGGTGACACCGCTGCGCCGCAGCGAACCAAAAGCAGAGCCTGCGCCGCCACTGTTCATGGCCAAGCTGATCTACGGCAAAGATCAGGACTACATGCCCAATCCGGGTGATGTGGATAACTTGATGCGTCACGCCCGTTACGAGTTGGGGTTGTGGTACGGCTGGAAAGTCCTCGACCTACAAGAACTCGTCGCCGGCCATCGCCAGGGTAAGACGTCGAAATTGCCAATGCTCTACTTGACCGGGTACCAGCCTTTTGCACTGAGCGATGAACAGCGCGACACGCTGCGTCAATATCTGCTCGATGGGGGCACCCTGTTGGGCGATGCGACCCTCGGGAGTCCGGCTTTCACCAGTTCTTTTCGTACAGAAATCCGCAAGATGTTCCCCGACCGAGCACTCGACCTTCTGCAGGTCGATCACCCCATTTTCCGCGCCTACCGAGCGTACACGAACATCCACTACTTCGATGTCGACCAGGGGATCGATTTCCAGACACAGGGCCCCCCTGAGTTGCTTGGAATGAACATTGGGACCCGCACCGCGGTGATCCTCTCTCCCCACGACATGAGTTGCGGGTGGGATGAGTTTATTGCACCCTCCTCCAAACAACGCGTCGCCGACGCCCCCCGTGACAAGGCGTTGATCCCCGGCGATGCAATCCGCTTTGGCCTCAATATCGTCAGCTATGTGGCAGCGCTGCGCGAAGTCGGCGCGGTGGAGGCGGTCACGCGTCAGGTTGCGGCGCCCACGGATCGCGCGCGTCAAGCCTTCTCACTTGCGCAGTTACGACATCAAGGCGACTGGAATCCGGATCCCAACAGCACGTTTCAGTGGCTTCGCCACCTCTCTCAGGACTCCAGTCTGTCGGTCGGTTTTCAATTGAAATACGTCGATGCAGTCGCACCCAAGATCGCCGATCACCCGTTCCTGTTCATGACCGGGTTCCGAAATCCCCGTTTTAACGCAGATCAAAAACAGGCACTGCAGAGACACATCGCGGCGGGTGGTTTCCTGTTCATCAACAACTGTTCCGGGTACCGCGAATTTGACCAGCACATCCGCGCTCTGCTGGGCGAGCTCTTCCCCGACCAGAAGTTGGGCGCGATTCCGCAAGACCATGACCTCTATCGATCGTTCTTCCAGATCGAAGCCGTACGCGACCGTCGCAGTGGCGCACCGCGGTCGGTCGACCTGGAGGGAATTTCAGTCGGTGACCGGTTAGTGGTCGTCTACTCCAAGAATGATATGTTGACGCATCTGAAGCAGGTCAGTGATCCATTTGGCAACGGCTTTGATGCCGAATCATGCCGACAATTGTCCGTGAATGTTGTGGCCTACGCGCTGCAACACTGATTCTTATTTCTCGGGGGGCTGTTCGACTGGCGCCGTCGGCAGCGCCATCGTTTTCAACAACGGTGGCTGGCGGCCTTGACACGGTTCAAGGCCATCATGGCGCGTGTGGCAAACCAGCACCCGCCCAAGCGGGAACCGGGGGAGTTCTCCCCAAACACCTCGCACCGCTTGGAAGCGTGTTCAGCGAACATTGAGGAGTCTCTGTATGTCTACTGACAGCCCTGGCAATCCACTCATGCAGTCCGCGCAAACCAACGAAAACGACACGGCCGCGATCCAGAAACTGGGCGCCAGTTGCAGCAAGCTCAAGAACGAAATCGCCAAGGTCATTATTGGGCAGGAGCACGTCGTCGATGACCTGCTGACGGCGATCTTTTCGCGGGGACACTGCCTGATGATTGGCGTTCCCGGACTTGCCAAGACGCTCATGGTCAGCACGATCGCGCAAGCCATCGAATTGGACTTCAACCGAATTCAGTTCACCCCGGACCTGATGCCTTCGGACATCACGGGAACCGATATCATCGAAGAAGACAAATCGACAGGAAAACGCGAGTTTCGATTTGTCAAAGGTCCCGTATTCGCCAACATTTTGTTGGCGGACGAGATCAACCGTACACCACCCAAGACCCAGGCCGCGCTGTTGCAAGCCATGCAGGAGAACGAGGTCACTGTGGGCGGACAAACTTATCCATTGCCGCAACCCTTTTTCGTGCTGGCGACTCAAAACCCAATTGAACAAGAGGGTACCTATCCGCTTCCCGAAGCTCAGCTCGACCGTTTTATGTTCGACATTCGGATCAGCTATCCCAAGCCCGAAGAGGAGTTGCAGATCGCCAAAGCCACCACGGCCGATGTCACCGTCGATTTGAGTTCGGTCCTTACCGGCACCGAGATCATGGAACTCCAACAAATCGTGCGGCGTCTGCCAATCAGCGACCACGTCGGGAATTACGCGGTCGATCTGGCTCGTGCCACGCGACCCGAAGATGAAGACGCGTCCAGTTACGTTAAAGAAAACGTCAACTGGGGTGCCGGAACGCGGGCGGTCCAATTCTTGGTGATCGGCGCCAAGGCTCGGGCGGCAATCAACGGGGACTACCGTGTGACCAGCGAGCATGTCCGCGCGGTGGCGCCGATGGTGCTACGCCACCGGATCGTCGCTAATTTTCACGCCGAAGCCGAAGGGATCTCTCCCGACCAAATTGTGCAGTACCTGCTTGACCATGTTAAGCCGCCGACTGAGGAGAGTTACGCCTGAGCAATCGGTTCGTCAGCGCCAGCCCCTCGCCGTTTCGGAGGACAGCTGGAAGCGGCTCTCCCTCGTGTTTCTCATTCACTGGGCAGTGACATTCCATGGCAACCGCAACCCGTTACAAGTACCTCGACCCGCTTGCGCTCGGAAAGCTCAAGAACCTATCGCTCGCTGCACGGATGGTAGTCGAGGGGTTTTTCTCCGGAATGCACAAGAGCCCTCACAAAGGGTTCTCTGTCGAATTTGCCGAGCACCGCGAGTACACACCGGGTGTCGACCCGCGACATATCGACTGGCGGGTTTACGGGCGACGCGACAAGCTGTATGTCAAACAGTACGAAGAAGAAACCAGCATGCGGTGTTACCTGCTGCTGGACACATCCGCCTCGATGGGATATCGCTCGGATGGCTCGCTCACCAAGCTCGAATACGGTTCTTATCTGGCGGCCAGCCTGGCCTATATGACCGCGCTGCAGCACGACGCGGTAGGGCTGATTACTTTTGACAATCAGGTACGCAGCACGGTCCCACCCCGCCAGGGACCGGGCCAACTGCGGGTGATGATGGAATTGCTCGAGACCCACACACCCGGTGGTGAGACCCGCCTCGCCAGCACGCTGCACGAATTGGCCGAATCGATCAAACGCCGTTCGCTGGTCATCGTCATCTCCGATTTGTTTGACGACCCCGACGAACTCGTCGGGGCACTCAAACACTTCCGTCACAAGAAACACGACGTCATTGTTTTTCAGACGCTCGACCCGGCCGAATTGACGTTCCCCTTCGACGACGTCAGCCGTATCGAAGACATGGAAACGGGACGCGAGATTACCTCCGATCCCCGCGCCTTTCGAGTCAGTTATCTGGAAGAGCTAGAGCGGTTTTTGCAGATCGTTCGCGGTGGTTGTCGGGCCGCCAACATCGATTACGAGATTGCCGAAACCAACCTCGACATCGGCACCTATCTAGGGGCCTACCTGGCAAAGAGACAGAACATTCGCCGCTGACCGCGTGACAAAGTAGTGTGCCACCGCACACCCATGTGATTCTCTGAGCAATCGGACCGCATTTTTCAGAATTGAACATACCCCTGGCGACACCGCCACACAGCACTCGGATCGGCCATGGATTTTCTCAACCCACTTTATCTGATCGGCATCGCCACCGCGGCAATTCCGCTGATCATCCACCTCAGCCGTTCGCGCCGCACAAAAAAGATCCGTTTTTCGACGACGCGTTTTCTGACCGACCAGTTTCTGCAGTCGTATCGCATGAGCCGCCTCAAGGAACTGCTGTTGCTGGCGGCTCGGATGGCGCTTTGTGCGCTCTTCGCAATGGCGTTGGCGCAACCCTTTGTGCGTCCCGGGACCGGGTCCTTTCTGATCTCCCAGAATCGCCGAACGGTGGTGCTGGTTGTCGACAATTCGGCCAGCATGGGGTATCGAGAAAACGACCAGAGCTTGCTTGAGCGGGCCTGCGACGGGGCCCGAGAGATCCTCAACGGGTTAGAGAAAGGCGACCGCGCCGCGCTGGTCCTCGCGGGCCGCCGTGAGAGCGGACCCGAGGTGCCATTTCGGGAACCGACTCCACAAGTCGGCGACGTCAGACAGGTGATCGACAACCTGCCTGACCAGTTTGCTGTACGAAAGTCCAGACTGGGCACCGATCTCTCCAACGCACTGGTACAAGCTGAGCAACTCGTCCAGTCGGGTTCCGCCGACGGAAGTCAGGAGATCTACGTCTTCAGCGACCTGCAGGACACCGGTTGGGAATTGCCCGACGAGCAGGCTGCGCCACCCAGCTCAACGTTGAACACCCATTTCTTTTTTGTCAGCGTGCGCCCCAAGGCGGCTCACAACTTGGCTGTCACCGCTGTCCAGTACGGTGCAACGCGCCCCATGATCGGAATCCCCTTTGCGATTCAACCACACATTCGGAATCAAAGTGATGCGGTCGTTTCCTGCGACGTCAGTTTGGTTGTCGACGGGAAAAAAGTAGCGCAGCAGCGAGTCGCATCGCTCCAGGCAGGTCGTTGGGCGGTACCCACATTCCACCATACGTTTAATTCGGGCGGGTGGCATCGAGGGTACATCGAAATCAACGACAGCGCACTCGAAGCGGACGATCGCAGGTACTTCTCCTTCGAAGTGCTCGACGCGGTGAGTGTCCTAGCGGTCAACGGCGCTCCGTCGTCGGTGGCCCGCCTCGATGAGCTGTTCTTTCTCCAAGCCGCGCTCTCGGCCAGCTCTGCCGAACGCAGTCCGATCAACGTCGTGGTCACCCAACCCAACGATCTTGCGAATACCGATTTGAGCACGCACAAGTTGATTCTGCTGGCCAACGTCGAGTCGCTTTCGCCCCCCAGCCTGGAGAAGCTCGAACAGTACGCCGACCAGGGAGGAAGTCTGCTGTTCTTTCTCGGGGACAAGACGAACGCCGCGTTCTACAACCAGTCACTGGTCGGCGGCAATCGTCTGCACGGCGGCCTGCTGCCTGGACCGCTGGCGGGAATCGAAGGGGACCCCGCGTCGGAGACCTCCGTCGCCGAGGTGGGCGAGTTCGACAGCAATCATGTGGTGCTGGCAACTTTCGACGAACAGGACGGGGGTAGCCTGGGCAGTGTGACGCTGCGCGCTTTCTGGAAATTCGAGCCGGGCGACTCCAACGTGCTGATGCGGACCAGCACCGGACACCCGCTGCTTTCGGAACGCTCCTTCGGACAAGGTAAGGTGGTTGTTTTTGCCAGCACCTGTGATCGCGATTGGACCAATTTTCCTGTGCGGCCAGCGTTCTTACCCTGGCTCTACCGGTTGGTCGGATACCTCGCCCAGGAGCCGCTGGCGCGACAAAATTTTTACCAGACCGGTGACCATGTCTCGGTGTCGGTCGCGGCAACCACGGGGGTGGCCCCCTGGCTGGTTCGCAAACCCGACGGAACCACCGGCAACTTGCGAATCAGCGCAGACACGCCGCCCCGGCAGACCTTTGTCGAAACCGAGCAACCTGGGGTTTACACAGTGTTTCTGCCCGGTCAGGAGGGCGAGGGCCAGGACTTTGTCGCCAATCTCGAGGCGTATGAATCCGACTTGCAACTGCTGGATGACGTGCTGGCATCACCGGGCACCACCAATGCGTCTGAGCGCCGCGCACAAATCGAAGAAGGCCTGAGCACACAGTTGTTTCCCGGACGGCCGCTGATTTCGTTTGTCAGTGACCCGACCCGCATCGTCGAGGAGTCGGCGACGGCGCGGACCGGATTGCAGCTGTGGGATCTGGCGTTGATGTTAGCGCTCGCCGTCGCGCTCTTCGAGCCGTGGTTCGCCAACCACATCAGCCTGTTGCGGTACTTCAAGATCCGTCAGGCTACGCCACGACCCAGTTCCGCGCCGGTTGCCACTCCTCCACCGTCCACAGGTAGTTCACCCTCTTCGGGAAATGGATCACGCCCGACCGACGTGCCGGTCGAACCGCCGGAACCGGTGGCCTCTGCCTAAGACCAACCGCGCCCGCGGGAGAACGAACTCGCTCACGGATTTCAAAACAACTTGTCCATACCTTTTTGATGTCAAGAGAATCGATGATCCTCGCCACCCTACAATTCGAGGGCATTCACAACGGCTGGTTGTGGATCCTGATGGTGACCTTTGGCGCGGCGTTCATGATTTGGACCTACCGCGAGATCTTCCGTCGAACGCAGCGGAAGTTCACCTGGGTGTTACTCGGATTGCGGGCGGTGGGGCTGTTGGCCCTGCTAGTCGCGCTTGCCAAGCCGACGTGGACCGCCGAAAACAACCTCGTCGATCCGGGGCACCTGGCAGTCGTCCTCGACGATTCGGAGTCGATGTCGCTAGAAGGGCGTTATTCCCAGGCGCAAAAGGGAATCGACGCGTTGCGCCAGACAATGGAAAACGGAAAGTCCAGCGAGCGGCTGGAAGTCGATGTGTTCGACATTTCCGGTGAACCGGTTGGAGACGCGCTACCCGAAAAACCCCGTGCGGAACGTACCGATTTGGTGCGCGCTGTCACCAACGTAATCAGCCAACTGCGATCTCAGCTACTGGTCGGTGTCGTCGTGGTGAGCGATGGCGTCGACAACACGGGGCGCGAAGACACGGTCGAGTTGGCAGAGTCTTCCGTACCGATTTACGGGGTCGGGTTCCGCAGCGATCCCGACGCCGCCCGCCTCGACCTGGAGTTGAGCAACGTCCAGGCGCCCCAACGGGTGATGGTCAACAATCAGACCGACGTGCAGGTCACGGTTAGCAAATCTGCGGGTCCCGCCGTGAGCGCGACCGTGTCGGTGCGTCGTGGTGTCGACCAAGCTGCCAACCCGGTTACGGTCGAACTCGGCGCAGGCCAAACGCAACAACGCGTACAGATTAAGCTAGAACCAAACGAAGCCGGAGATTTCGTCTACACGGCGTGGGTTTCTACCCCGTCGGGAGAGAAAGGACTGGCCAACAACTCCAAGCACTTTCCCCTCCGGGTCGACGCCAACGCGATCGGCGTGCTCTATATCGAAGGCTTCTTGCGCTATGAATACAAGTTTCTCCGCCAGCGCCTGGACGACGATCCTGATATTCACTTGGTTACCGCGCTGCGGCGGACCAATCCCAACCGGCCGTCGGTGACTGGACCACGGGTATCGATCACTCCCGAGGTCCTCAAGAACATCGATCTGGTCATCCTCGGCGACATGGAGGCCGATTATCTGAGCCCAGCCGAATACCAGACCCTGATCGGTTGGGTGGAACAGGGGATCGGCGACGAGGAGGCGGGCGCCGACAAGGATCGTAGCCACTCGCTGTTGGTCTTGGGTGGATATCATTCATTCGGTCCGGATGGCTTCATCAGTACGCCCCTGTCCGATTGTCTGCCAGTCGTTTTTGCCGGCGACGGAGTGCGCCAATCCGAAGATCCGTTTGTACTGGAATTGAGCGAAGCCGGCGCGTTGCACCCGATCTTTCGCATCGCCAGCGACCACGTGCAGAACAAGACGATGTGGCACACGTCACCGCCGCTGCTGGGATCGAGCCTCGTTCAGCGGGCCAAAGCGGGCGCCGAGATCCTGGCGGTTCACCCCGGTTTACGGATGGACGATCAACCCGCAGTTGTGATTGCGACCGGTCGTTACGGATCGGGACAGACGATGGTCATTAACGCCGACACGACATGGAGGTGGACGCGCGTGAAGCGGATCGCGGGCCAAAGCGATTCGTTGTACTCTCGCTTCTGGAGCCAAACTGTCCGCTGGTTGACCGGGCGCGACTTGGAACAAAAGCGCGCGCCGATTGTCGTGAGTACCGACCGGCCTGATTACGACGTCGGCAAGCCGGTCTCTATCAAAGTCGAACGCCAGCCGAG
>PADE01000178.1 GCA_002702965.1 Planctomycetaceae bacterium | reverse complement strand
AGCGGGCCAGGTCGCGCAGCGACGAATGCAACCCGCCACAAGCGGAGAGTCCGTTCAGAGGCACGTAGGGCGCCCGCTGCAACTGATCTTCGTAACGGCCTGGTGAGTAACCGGTGCGCAACCGGCTGCGCAGTGCATCGTCTAGCTCCAGAGCGGTCGAGCGCAAATCAAGTGGCTCCAAGATCTCTTCGTCAAGGTACTCACCGTAGGGTCTGCGAGCGATGCGTGAGACCACTTCGCCCAACAACGCAAAGGCCAAGTTCGAGTACTTGAATGCCGATTCCTGTGGGATCACCACCTCGATACGAGGAATGGCCTGCAGCAGGGACGCGCGCGACGGAAACTCGAGCGCATCCCAACAAGGTAACGGCGCTTCGGTTGTCAGTCCGGCGTGATGGCACAACATCCGCCGCAGTGTGACGCCCTCGACCGAACCACCTCGCGCCAGCGCAGAACCAAATTCGGGAAGGTGCTGTGACAAGCGGTCATCGAGCGACAACTTTCCTGCATCTCGCAATTGCAGAATGGCGGTCGCGGTGAACGTCTTGGTAATCGAAGCCACGCGAAACAAGGTATCCGCGTCGGGTAGAGTCGATTCCTCGGACTGAGCCCCGGTGAAACCTTGAGACCAGATGAGTTGCTGCGCGTCGACCACTCCGGCAACTAGCGCGGGTACCTGGCGCCGCGTGCAGTATTGGGCTATCCGATCGGTCATTTCCGAAAGCCGACGGTCCTCCAGCTGATCGCTCATGGCCACTCTGCTAGTCGTTAAGGGGTCGGACAGGTCATCGCTGAGGCGAAAACGGGGTGCAGTGGGAAACACGGTTGTAGCCACCGATCACACCGGGCAGTTACAACCCGCCGAGGATTGACGAGCCGCTCCTTCAACCTCGCGAGCGGGTGAAAACAACGTCCGCTATGGTAACGGTGGACCTGCTCGTCGACACCTCCCCAAACCGCGAAGCGGGTAGGGCTTGGCCCGTCCGAGTAAACACCGAGGGGATTCGCACCGCGTGGGATCAGACCCAACACGGGGCCGTGGGAATCCGACGCACCATCAGAAAATGCTCCGCCACGCATGCGGTGCAGCCATTCCCCGCATTCGATCCGCTATAATCAATCGGCTCTTGTCGTCGTTCAACCTCAAGCAGTCATTCAACCTCAATTAGTCGTTCAACCTCAAGCAATCGTACGCTTGTCTGCCGCGAACACGATTGGCGCTACGTCGTCGTAACGCCAACCGCCGCGACAGGCAACACTCGATCCAGGAAGGATAAATCATGTCCCTCGGCAGCGACAAACCGCGTGCGGTATTACCAATGGGCCATATCGATGCGATTGAAAACAAGCACAAAAGGGAGGAGGAACCAGCCCGCTGGGCGCGGATTCGTCTACAGGATGAAGATGGCGCGGAAGGCACATTCCTGTTCACATTTGAAGACATCAAGAATGCCATGGTCCGCACGTACGCGCAACGGGAAGACCTCCCCGACGACGGTCGGTTGCGCACGGGTCACATCGGTACCATTGAAAACCTGGATCGGAAAGACGGCGAACCGGCTACCTGGGCGCGGATCCGACTGAAGGACGAAGACGGAGCGGACAACACGTTCCTGTTCTCGTTTGAAGAAATCAAGAACGCCATGAACCGAGCGTCGACGCAGAGCGAAGACCTCCCCCCCGAGGGATGGTTGCAGAAGCTTCAGGACCTGCTGGACTAACCGAAGTCCTCGATTCACCGACGCCAACCCGCACCGTGTCGTTGGCGACTTTGGGTACCGGTTACGGTCGGTTGGGTGCCCTGTGCGCTTTCCATGGTTTGGCGTCTCAATGCATGATCGAGCAATTGGGAAGCGCAGCGCGCAGGCGTTTGACTCCAGAGTCGCTGACCATCGTCCCATTGAGGTAAAGTGTCTCCAGACTGGCAAGGCCTTCCAGATGGGCCAGTCCGGTGTCACTGACCTGGGTGTGCCGCAGGTTGAGCGTTTGCAGACGCTCCATTCCAACCAGCTGTTCTAAACCCGTGTCGGTGATGCGCGTGTTACCGAGTCTCAAATCGCGCAACTTGACCAGCCCTTTGAGATACTTCAAACCGGTATCGTGGATCGGCCTACTGTCCAGACTGAGCGATTGCAATTCGGTCAATGAGCTGAGGTTCTCCAGCCCCGCATCGGTAATCGGAGAGTCGGACAGAAAAATCGTCTTCAGGCTCGTGATTCGTTTGACGTATCGCAGGTCTGCATCGGTCGTCTTTTCACTAAACAGAATCGTGACCACCTTGCCCGCGTTGTCACGGAGGATCAAAGCGTGTTTCTTCAACGCCTTGATCGGGTGTTCCTCGACCTTCGTTTTCGCATCGGGAGTTGTGTCATCCGTTACACAGCCCACGACCGCAGCCAGCAACACCGAATGGACAAAGCGCTTCATTTTCGATTTCTCCGCGAGTCGCAACAAGCGATCGTATTATAGATGCCTACCAACAAAGGCAAAGCGCAACCTGCTTCCTCGGTACGTCGTCACACGGTGTTCGGGTTCACTGGAGAGCCGCCGGCGAAGGCGCGGAACAGATCAGGGCGGCCGAAACAACCGCTGAGGAGATCTCGGTGCCGCGCCACGCGACCCAACGCGCCAGTTCGGCTCACGCATCAGTCCGGAAACGCGGGAATGTTGCGACCGGGAGTCCAGGGAATGCCCGCTCGATCGAACTGGGTCTTGAGTTTCTCCAGTTCTTTGTCGACCAGTTTCCGCAGACGTTTGCGTAGCTGTCGATACCCGTCCGCGGCAATCTCGTACTGCCGACGATGCGTTTTGGTCGGACCCTGAGTGCTCCGCAGTGAGCCAAAGTAGGCAACCGATGCTCGCTCCTCGATGGATGGAGGGCGTGTCTGATTCCGACGGCTGCGCGTGGCATCCCCGCTCAGCTGATCGCGCACCTCCAGCAGCGACAATTCCAACCGTCGGGCTACAGCAAACATCTTGGCGGTGCCGCGTTGCGACTGTTGGACAGCCTCCTTCATTTGGGCCAGTTCATCCAGAGCTGTCGTCAGCCGGCGACTGGCACCCACAACCACACGTCGCAATTCACCCGCCTGATGTTGAAAGTCCCGAACCTCTTTGGGATTCTGATCGCGGACCGCCGGTGTCCCCATCGAGACGACCTTGAATCGCTGCGAATCGCCGACCTGTACACTTTTGTCCCGGACTCTCCAGGAAGCCTGAACCCGGTAGGTCCCCGGCACGGCCAACGGTCCGTTGCCATCCCCGGTGGGGGAACTGTGGCGCAGATCCCAGTTGATTCGATGAAATCCCGCGGTGGTTGGCCCGAGGATCTTACGAACCAGTTCGCCACGCTCGTCGGTAATGGTCAACACGACGATCGGTGAGTCCTCGCGTTCCTCCTGCTTGAGCGCCCCGAATCCAGGGCTCGGATTGTCGCCCCCTGCTTTCCTACTCTCGGCCTCCTGTTGGGTACGTCGCGCCTTGTTGGTCTGCAAAGTGTCCCGCAGATAGTAGGTAAAGATCGCTCCAAACGGAGGGTTGTTCGCACTGAAAAAGGCATCCCCCTGACTCCCTTTCGTGCGACCAAAGACGCGGGACGGGACATACAGGAGGGTCTCCTTCACTGGAAACAGAATGTACGCCTCGTCGGACAGCCGCGAATCGTCCAGCATCCGCAGTGGCGAAATATCATCGAGCACAAAAAACCCCCGACCAAACGAAGCGCCCACCAGGTCATTTTCACGCCGTTGAATCTCCAAATCACGAAATGGAATGGTGGGGACACCTCCCGACAATTTGACCCAATGGGATCCTCCGTCGATCGAGAAAAAAAGTCCAAATTCGGTTCCCGCGAAGAACAGCTCGGGCTTAACGTGATCTTGCACCAGCCGCCAAACGACATGCCGATCGGGCAGATCGCCGCTGATCGACGACCAGCTTTGACCGCGGTCCCGACTGCACATGATCCGCGGTTGGAAATCACCTTGTTTGTGATTGTCGAAGACCACATACACTGTGTTCTCGTCGTGTAAGTCCGCCTTGATATCATTCACGAAAGCGTACTGAGGAACGCCGTAAATTTGGTCGATCTTGCGCCAGGTCTGACCTCCATCGTCAGTGACCTGAACGAGTCCATCGTCGGTTCCAACGTAGATCAGGCCTTCCTTCAATGGAGACTCGGTAATCGACGTGATGTTGCCAAATTGGGACATAGCACCGAGATCCCAGATCGCGTCAATACTCCAGATGCGTCCCATGACCGGGAGCTGGAAGCGATCCAGATTCCGTGACAAATCAGGACTGATCGCGGCCCAGGAGTTTCCCCGGTCATCGCTGCGATGGAGTTTCTTGGAACCAAAATACAACCGTTTATGGGAGTGCGGGCTGATCAAGATCGGCGCATCCCAGTTGAAGCGCAGCGCATCCTCTCCTTCGCTCGGTTGCGGTCGGATGTCGATCGACGTCCCGGTGCGCCGATCATAACGCCTCAAGAATCCTCGCTGCGATTCGCAGTAGATGACATTCGGATCCTCTGGATCAATCGCGCAATCGTGTCCGTCGCCACCAATCGTCGTCGTCCAATCGCTGTTACGTATTCCCGCTCCGTTGCTCGTTCGGCTGGGCCCGTACAAGGTGTTGTTGTCTTGGGTTCCACCCACGATGTTGTAGAACGGATAGTCATTATCGAGGCTCAATTTGTAGAACTGTGTGAGCGGGAGATTGGCACAGTACTGAAACGTCTGGGCAAAGTCGTAGGACCGGTAAACGCCGCCATCGCAACCAACCAACAGGAAGTCCGGGTCGCGTGGATGGAAGGCAACCGCGTGGTTGTCGACGTGCTTCCAGGGGCTCTCTACAACGGTCCAAGTGAGACCGCCGTCATCGGTCCGCCCCAATTCCACGTTCGCCTGATAGACGACATCAAATCGATGCGGATCGACCCAAATCTCCTGGTAGTAGTGCGGACCGGTTCCTCCACTCACGTAGTCGCTCCGCTGCGTCCAACTCTCACCGCCATCGCTGGAACGCCAAAAGCCCCCCTGCCGCCCCGGCAATTCAACGCTGGCGTACATCACATCCGGACGTTGAAACGAAATAGCCAAAGCGATCTTGCCCCGGTCCCCCGTAGGCAACCCCTGCGTTAGTGGGCGCCATGTTTGTCCGCCATCGGTCGACTTGTGGATCCCGGACTCAGGCCCACCGTCGATCAAGGCGGCGACCGTGCGATGGCGCTGGTGCGTCACGGCAAACACGATTTCCGGATTTCTGGGGTCCAAAACAACATCGGTCACACCCGTGTAAGGCCCCTTCGCGAGTATCCGCGTCCACGACTGACCGCCGTCATTCGTCTTGAACAGACCCCGCTGTCCACCGGGAGACCAGAGCGGTCCCTGCGCCGCGGCGTAGACGGTCCGGCTATCGCGCGGGTCGACCACGATCTTGGCAATGTGCTCGGTCTCTTTGAGCTGCATGTGCCGAAAGGACGTTCCGCCGTCGACACTCTTGTAGATCCCGTCACCGTAACCGACGTGACGCCCCGCCACCGCCTCGCCGGTCCCAACCCAAATCGTGAATCGATTCCGAGGGTCGACCGTAACACAACCAATCGAATAGGAACCTTGATTCTCAAAAATCGGCTCCCAAGTTGTTCCCGCGTTTTGTGTTTTCCAGAGGTTTCCCGAACCCGCCGCGACATACCAGGTATTCGGATGTGTAGCATCGACCGCAATGTCGGAAATACGCCCCGACATCAAAGCCGGGCCGATTGACCGTAGAGCCAGGCCGCGAAAGGTGTCCGCGTTCATCCGACTGGTCAGCTGCTGTTGACCGCTTATGACACCCGCTGACATGACGCACAACGTCGCGGTAACCACTCGCCACATAGAAATTCCGCGCATCGCCAATTCCCTGACCGGCAAAGACCAATGAACCATTCACGTACGTGTCCCAGCGGTTGAGTCTGATTCGCGCGAAGTGGCGCGTCAAATACGCTCCACGCAGCCTGCCGTTGAACACCGATTTCGCCTAGCTGCCCCGAGATCGCAATGGCCAATCCAGAGGCAACACACCGGCCTCACCGAGGCGCAACGCCAGATGGGCACTAGATCTTGTTGTCACGCAACTCGGACAACGGATAGTGATGGTCGCGCCAGCGGATCCCACCTCGCCAATACGTCAGTAGCGTATTGCGGGCCACAATGTACACAAACAGAACCAGCGTCAATGGGTACCAGATGACACACCAGGGCCGCCCCCCGCCGTCGTGCGCCGTCTTCGCCGCCGAACCCAACAAGATCAAGACCGCGGCGACATACGGCCAACGCGCGAGACCCGGCACAACCAGCATCGCTACAAAGGGCCAGAAATAAACCACCAGGATGGCAACGCAGGCCCCGAACAGAATGGTTGGCCGATAATCGACGCCCGCCAACGTATTTTTCTCCAAGCCGATGATCACTTCTTTAACGGTCGCATACCACGGAACGCGGACTCCCGACGCCGCCACGATTAACTCCTGCCGAAAACCGGCCGTCTTCATTAGTTTTCCCAGTTTGAGATCGTCATCCGGTCGCATGCGAATCGGCTCATGACGTCCGACTTGCTCGTAGGCAGCGCGGCGCACAAGATTGAATGCACCGATTCCAATATGCGCGGGGCTTTTGGGGTGCGAAGCGCGCCAGGGCCGAAAGTAGCTCAGAAACAATCCACTGAATACGGTCGCAAATGACTCCAACAGCAACGTCGGCATGCTGACCGCGGGCAGCGCCGCAAGATGATCGATCGACTGGTCACGGGCGTACGCCACCGCCGCCGCCAATGCGCTGGGCTGAAATACGACGTCGGCATCCGTAAACAGCACAAATTCACCGGTGGCCATTTCCGCTCCGCGCTGCAGCGCGTGATTCTTCCCCAACCAGTTCGCCGGTAGCGACTCCAAGTGCAACACCGCGAGTCGCGGGTCTTGCGTCGCCAATCGATTGACAATATCGCCCGTTCGATCCGTCGATCGATCATTGATGACAATCAGCTGGAGCGGCGCGTAGTGCAGCGCCAGCAACGACCGCAACCCCGCCTCAATATCACGCTCTTCGTTGCGCGCTGCGACGATGATCGAAAGCGACGGCAGAGCACCCTCAGGTTCCGGAAGTGAATCGGATCGGCGAATCCTATTCATCCCGATCAACAGTCGCAACTGAACCAGCCCGACAAGTGCCAGGTGACAGAGCGACACGATCAGCAGAAAATCGCCCGAGAATTGCATCAGCTCAATCCCAGGACTCGCCGGGCGTTGCCTCGATAGATCTTCTCCGTAACCTCAGTCGGCAAATCCAGCATCCGTTCGAACAGCTCGAATTGAGGAATCGGCTGTTTGGGAGCCAAGTAGTCGGTGCCAAACATGATGCGATCTTGACGACGCAGCAGGAACTCGCGACCGAACTTGAGGCCACGACTGATCGAATTGGCGCCACTCCCGGCCGAAAGATCACCGTAGAGGTTACGGTATTTTGCCATCAGCCGATCGATCGCCCCGCCGGGCGTGGGCTCGCCCTTGGGATACCCGGCCATTTCGGCGCGCGTGACATTTCCTGAAATCGACGCCCACCAGCCCGGCCCATGTCCGATAAAAGTGCACCCCGGATGGGCTTGCAGTGCCTTTTCCAGACCCGGCAAACCGGGCGCGTCTGTGTTGCGCTGATTGTCGAGATGAAACAGAAGTGGCAACTTCACTTCTGCGCAGGCCGCATAAATCGTCATGTTGCGCGGGTCGTCGACCGCCAAGCCCGGCTTATGTTCTCCAAAGCCCTTCGCGCCCGCATCCTGATAACGTTTGAGCATCGCAACCAAACCTTTCAAACCCCCGCGATAGGATGTACGTGGATCTATCGAACAGAACGGGATCAATCGATCCCGGTGACCGCGCGTTTCACCGAGTACAAAATCGCTCGTCAACGGGTAACTGGAAGACTCGGGGGACACCAGCGGCAAAACGACGGCTTGCTCGATCTGCACAGAGTCCATCCAGCGCAACAGAACTTCGGCGGACAGATACTCGGTGCTGTTCCACGTCTGCCCGAGGTGTGTGTGCATGTCGACATAGGGACCTTTCTGGTCCGCGACGGAGGACAACTTCGCACTGGCTGGAGCGACGCCAGTCATCGCCGTAAACCACCCGGCATGGGCAACAGCCAACGACTGAAATCGACGGCGGTTCAATAACTTCGATGCGCTCCTCAGGCTATCCATACCATTCACCTTGCAGGCTCATTGAAAACAAGTCCGGGCACGTCGATTGGCGCGCCGCGCTCAGCCGATCAACCGTTCTGTTTCTTTTTCTTCTTTGATCGCGCGCGACGTTTGCGTTTACGCTCGTAGCGAATCGTACACCCGATCGAAACGGTTTCGGTCGTTTTCGGCAGTTTGCCGTCGAGCGCCGCAGCGACGGCTAACTCCAAGTAACGCAGTTTGACTTTGGAGGCCTCCGGATTGTCGTCCATACCACCCATGTAGACCACCTGGCGTTTTCGGTTCAAGACGAAGAACTCGGGGGTGTATCCGGCGCCATAATCCCTCGCAATTTTCTGTGTACCGTCAAAAAGATACGGGAACGTAAATCCCTTTTTCTCGGCTCGGCGCTTCATCTCTGGAAGGCTATCGGCAGGAATCTTGTTCACGTTGATGGCCACCATGCCAACGCGTTTTCCAGCTCCCGTATGATTGCGTGCAAATGCGACTAAGCGGTCTTCGTAGTCAACCGCGTAGTCGCAGCTGTTACATGTGAACACGACGACCAACACGTCAAACTTCTTGAAACTCTCAAACGAATAGTGTTTGCCGTCGATACCCGGAAGCGACTTCCACTGCGGTCCCGGCACCGAGATGTTCAGCACCGGGTTGTATTTACCCGCATCGAGTTCACTGACCACGGTCAGCCACACCGCGAAAAAAGCAACCCAAATGCTCACTGTNNAANNCTGTTTTCCANTCATAGTGCAATTCNCTATCGGCCGATGTTTGCGGCGCCGCACAGATCGCGGCGCACAAGGCAGTTCCCGCTCCAGCGTTTGAACAAGCCCAACGGTTTGTCGTACCCCGGGCACCAGCCACGGCGGCAACCTGGCGCGGGTCCCGAACCGCACGCCTGTCCGTTAGACATCTCCAATGAAGAAGCAAACCGTGTGCATAATATCCAAATCAACACACGATTCAATCAAAAACGACAACGGTCTTGATGCTCTGTGGTTCACGGTGTTGATAATGCCAAAGCGAGTCGTCGACCGACACTTGACGTGTCACGAGCTGGCGAATGGCTGAACCGTACCGCGATTGCTGCGATAGCAGGTGTGCCAAAGCGCTTTGCATGTCCACAGGTGCGTTGTTAACGGTACCCAGGTAAACGTGGTTGCCGAGAATCCCAGCGCGCATGATTTCAGCGACATTATGCTGCCGCGACTGTGGCAAACGGGTGCTCCCCTCCCACACCAATACTCCACACGAGGCCAGAGTGCCAGCTGCCTGCATCATCACTGTGTCGCTACCTGTGCACTCAAGAATCAGGTCATAACCATCTTGCTCGACATCGTCCAACGACCATTCGTAGTCCCCCTCGTATACGTAGTTACACTCAAAACGACTGACAAGCGTGGCGCGAAAACTGCCGGGATCGTCGCGGCCGTAAACCGTGACCGGCCAGTCGCGAGCGCGGCAGACAATCGCCGCCGCAAAGGCAATCGGCCCCAAACCTGTTACTAACACGCGTGGAGGGTGACGTTGCCATTCATCTCCCAGGCGGGCGTTTTGAATCTGCTCTGCCTCACG
The DNA here is from genome assembly GCA_002702965.1 of Planctomycetaceae bacterium. Lineage (GTDB taxonomy): Bacteria > Planctomycetota > Planctomycetia > Pirellulales > Pirellulaceae > UBA9264. The sequence continues at coordinate 11,680 of PADE01000178.1, read as the reverse complement.
GACCGCCTTCTCGGAAACCGAAATAGGCTCCGCCAACACGGCTACCTCTTCGATCTCTAATGGAACGGGAAACAGAAACTGAGGCTGATCAATCCAGGTCGGCAATGAAAACCCGTGATCAGCAACGATCCCGCGTTCGACGTATCCACCCCACGGTNCCAGGTCGACCCGTCGATTTGCGCGACCGGCGTCGGCGCGGCGCTGGCGAGGACGTCTNACGGCAGGCACGACCAGATCCCCCACGCTTACACTGTCTACTTGCGAACCAACCTCCACAACGCGAGCCAGACATTCGTGGCCCAAAATCAAGTAATCGGTGCCCTCAGGACAAACCGGAGAGGTCGACTCGAGGATATCGCGATCGGTTCCACAGATCCCCAGCATGAGGGTTTCACAGCGAACCTGCCCGGAACCAGGTGGGTTCGCCACCAGCGGTTCGATCAGTTTCGGAACCGGTGACCCAGAAAATGCGGCGACCGAATGGCTCATCGGCAAAGGCCCCTTGTGAACGGCGGTTTTCCGATCGAAACGATCAGTCACTTGCGGTCGACCGCATCGTAGCCAGCGCCGGCGCATCGGAAAAGGGGCAGGCCCTGCGAGCTCCACCTGAGGTGCCCGCGCACCGCGGTCTTGCCGCTTGGGGGCCGTTGCATCTGCCGTCCGCTCCGACCTGCCGCCGTCCGGCCAACCTGGGCTACCAGACAGAACGCAAACGGTTACTCTGTTGGAGTCGTCGAGATCCGCTTTTACTCCGTGTGGGAGCGCGCTTTTCCTCCGTACTGCGCACAGGAAAGAGAACCATGATCCTGGCGGGAGACATCGGTGGTACCAACGCCCGCCTGGGTTTGTTTGACTCCGGTCAACACGGTCTGCGGGCGATCACCAGCCGCCGGTTCGCAACTCGGGACCACGACAGCCTGGAACAAATCGTCTCCTGTTTCTTGAGTGAATGGGAGCAAATGGGGAACCGCGGGGAGATCACCGCTGCCTGCTTTGGGGTCGCCGGCCCGGTCACCGCCGGTCACTGTCAGGGACTCAACATGGCCTGGGCGGTCGATGAAAATGCGTTGCAGGCNCAACTCCCGAATATTCCGATCCGCGTGATCAATGACCTGGTCGCCAACGCCAAGGGAATCTCCGGGCTCACCCCCGCCGATTACAAAACGATCCATGAAGGACAGCCCAATCCGCAGGGTAATATGGCGATTCTGTCCGCCGGGACGGGGCTCGGGGTGGCGGGAATGAGTTGGTCTGGCGGCGGGTACCAGGTCTTTCCCTCCGAGGGGGGACACGCCGACTTCTCACCCCAAACCGACGAGGACGTCGCATTACTGGGCTTCCTACGTAAACGGTTTGGCCATGTGAGTTGGGAACGCATCGTCTCGGGATCGGGATTGCTTCACATTTACGAATTCTTGCGGGNTCGCNANCCGGACAGCGAACCGGATTGGTTGCGCGATGCGCTCGCTGCCGGGGACCGATCCGCTTGCATCGCAACCCACGGACAGGACGGCAGCTCCGATCTCTGCCGCCGGACACTCCAGAGGTTCGCCCACTACTACGGTTCGTTGGCGGGCAACTTGGCACTGCAACTGCTGACCAGCGGTGGCATCTGGCTCGGTGGGGGCATTTCTTTGCGGCTGGCCGATCTGCTCTCCGAGCCAGCGTTCCTCTCCGCCTTTTTCTCCAAAGGCCGTATCCGTTATCTGTTGGAGGCGACCCCGGTCCACATCGTGTTGAACGATCGTACGGGGCTGTTGGGGGCTGCCCTGTGGACCACTGACAGCGCGCACAGCCCTTGAGCGGGGTGCCCCGCCCTGCCCCGCCCCCCGCGATCGCGCTGANCTCGGACGCTGCCTGCCTAGTCTCGTGGTGGCCAACTCCAACGCTCTCCACAGGCCAGCACGACATAGGGCTGGCCGAGGCGTTCCGCGGTGCGGACAAATTGGTCAGGCGTCACGGTATTGAATGCAAACATCTCAAAATGACAGGGGATCACCAACCGAGCACCGATGTCGTTACCCAGTACCGCGGCCTCGTCGCCCCAGAGGTTGCCGGCGACCCGGCGTTCGGGGAGCCGTCCGTTGATGGGCAACAGCGCCACGTCGACCGACCAGTCGCGTAAACGTTCGACTAAGCCCTCATAGGGGATCGTGTCTCCGCTGTGATACAGCGTCCACTCACCAAACTGGATCACATATCCCAGAAAAAGACAGCGGCCTAGTTCATCGCGCTCGACGGCCTCGTGTGCCGCCGGGATGCCCGTGAAACGAAATCCTGCAATATCTCGGGACTCACCCGCATCCAATGTTGTCAACCGCTCTGTTGCACACTCGAGCCGCGCCGCGACAAACGCTCGATTCGCGGTCGGCACCAGAACCGGCAGTTGCGGATTGACTCGCATCAAGGGAAGAAGAGTCTCAGCATCTAGATGATCCGTATGATTGTGACTCGAAGTCACGACATCGATAAAATTCAGCCGCACCGGCTCGATCGCAAGTTCCGTCAGGCGTACATGTGGCTTATCCGTGTCGGCNTATTTCCTAGTCAACGAGTCGGACAGATAGGGATCGATCAACACATGACGGCCCTGCCACTGCAGCAAGAATCCGCTCTGCCCCAGCCACCAAAGATGAAATCCACCGCGTCGCTGGCGCGCCGCGGCGACGTCCGACAGNAGCCGCCCGCCAGACAATTGAGGAATGATCATGCGTTTCTTTCACACCACAGCGCGGCCGCTGAAAATCAGACCCGGCGAAGGATCCCCAGCTGGATGGGACCACGTCAGATCCCCGAGACACCGTCCGCCTCGCGATTGAACACCACGGCGTTGGAAGGGGGTGGATTCCCAGTCCCGGCGTGTTCTATTAAGATGCCGCCCGGCATGCCACCCCTCCTAGGATACAGCACTCGTGCAACACGAGACCATCACGTCCACCGCGGCGCTACACGCGTTCTGCGAAGTATTGCGGAGTGCAAAATCCATTGCCTTCGATACTGAATTCGTTTCCGAAGACACGTTTCGACCCCAATTGTGCCTGATCCAGGTCGCGATCCACAATCGACTGGCAATCATCGACCCCCTGGAGATCGAGGACGTCGGTCCATTCTGGAAAGTCCTGACCGAGGGCAAACACATAACGGTCGCACACGCCGCGCGCGAGGAGTTCCTGTTCTGTTGGAGATCGACCGAACGTCGTCCCGCCCAGCTGGTGGACACTCAGATTGCAGCCGGCTTGATTGGCATGGAATATCCAGCCTCGTACAGCGGTCTGTTGTCCAAGCTACTCGGTGTTCAGATCGCCAAAGGAGAGACCCGCACCGACTGGCGCCGCCGTCCATTGTCTTCGCGACAACTCGATTATGCGCGTCAGGATGTCCTCCACCTGCAGCGTCTGGCCGACCGCTTACGAGAACGGTTGACGCAGCTCGGTCGGAGCTCATGGCTCGGCTCAGAAATGGACAGCTGGCAATCCCAACTGGAGCAGTTTGAACGCGACGAACAGTGGCACCGGGTCTCGGGATCTGCCAATCTCCAACCCCGCTCACTGGCGATCGTTCGTGAACTATGGCGGTGGCGCCGCGACGAAGCCGAACAGCGAAACCAGCCCCCCAAACGAATCCTCCGCGACGATCTGATCGTCGAACTTGCGCGTCAAAAAACGGCCGATTTGCAGCGCATTCGAGCGGTCCGAGGTATGAACTTCCGGGCAGCGCAAAAACACCAGGGCGCAATTGCCCGGTCGATTCAACAAGCTCTCGACCTGCCGGATCATGAATGCCCTCAGCGACCGTCACGGCGATCCACGCGTTCGCATCTGACGTTGTTGACGCAGTTCCTGTCAACCGCGTTGGGGAGTATCTGTCGCCAAGCGAACGTGGCGCCCGGTCTGGTGGGAAGCTCTCAGGACATACAANATCTCGTTCGGTTTCACTTGGAATCCGGACAAGCCTCCGGGCAATCCGCGCCGGCCCTGGCGAGAGGGTGGCGCGCCGAGATCGTGGGGCGCGCCATCGACGACTTGCTCGCCGGGAAGGTCTCCCTGCGGATCCAGGATCCGTTGAGCGCCCACCCATTGGTATTGGAAGAATCGACTCGTAACTCGCGGGATTTCTAGGCTAGCGCTGCCACTTCGATTCGTGCGCGTTGGCCAGCAGCGCCCGCTGCGCCGTGAGACACCCGCGAGAACCCCACCGAGGCCGCCAACGGCCTTCGCACCGACCGGGCACCGGACGCGGTATGTGAAACCACGCTCCTTAACGAGCGAAGTCGAACACGACTATGAAATCGACTATGAAATCGACTTCCCACGAGGTTCCTGGGCCGCCATCTGCACCGCGATCCACGCTTCCAGTTCATCCCAGTCGACGGGAGGCAATTTCGACAGATCGGGCCGCAAGCGAACCGCGTCCTTCACATAGATGTGGTCGATTTCGTCCTGGCCTTTCTCGGTGTTCCAGTTCACGAGCACGCGAATGCAGCGTCTCAACGCACCGGGAACATCGATTTCATTCGTACACAACAAAGGCACTTCCAACCAACCCATCTGACGCGCCGCGAGAGCAGGGAATTCAGCGTTTAGGTCGTGAGTGGACGAAAATGTCGCGCTGGCGACATCCTCTTTACNAATGTCGTTTCTNCGAATCATCAGAGCCAGCAACTGCCGCGTGGCGGAAAGAATCTCGTCGCGCGAATTCAACTCAACGGTCGTCGCTCCGCGGACTCCACGGCAGGTCATGACAAGTACTCTCAGACGAGAAATGCGTTGTCCGGTAGGGACAATCGGGGCGCATCCCGCGTGCCGGTAGAAGACCAAAATCAGCCACGCCAAGACAGACCTGCCCCGGGGCCGTCGTGCAATTTATCGTATCATTCCCGCGCCAAGATGCAACGTGATGGACCCGACCAGAAATCCAGCGTTCGCCAGCCTTGCCACCGAAACAGAAGCTCAGGCGGCGTGCCGGACGTTGGGCGCCGTCGAAGGGAATCGCAGCCAAATTGGAAACGACGTTGACCGAATTGCCGGTCCCAGTAAAATCGCTTCAGCGAACGCGCCGAGTGTGTAGTGGCGACTCCACGACACCGACGCAACAAGACAAGGGAGTGTCTTTGTGAAAGCTGTCATTCTCTGTGGTGGTCAGGGAAGCCGTCTGCGCGAGCACACGGAAACACGCCCCAAGCCGATGGTGGAGATCGGGGGGCGCCCGATGCTGTGGCACATCATGAAATTGTATGCCCACCACGGCATCACAGATTTCATTCTCTGCTTGGGATACAAAGGGCACCTGATCAAGGATTATTTCCTCAACTTCCAGACCCGCAACCGTAGTTTTACGATCGAGCTCGGACAACCACGCCTTCAGTTTCACGACGCGGATTCAGGTGAAAGCGACTGGCGGGTCACGCTGCTAGAAACCGGTGAACACAGCATGACCGGCTCTCGAGTGAGTCAGATCGCTGACTACCTCGATCCCGAAGACGATTCTTTTTGCCTGACGTATGGAGATGGTGTTGCGGATATCGACCTAGACGCCGCCTTGCAATTTCATTCTTCCCATGCGGGATCGGCAACCGTGACCGGTGTTCGTCCGCCCGGGCGTTTTGGAGAACTGCGAGCTTCCGGTGGCCGTGTCTTTGCTTTCAACGAAAAGCCTCAAGTCAGCCAAGGACTGATCAACGGCGGTTTTTTTGTTCTGGATCGCAGCTTTCTGACGTATCTGAGTGACGACGCCAATTGCATTCTCGAGGGGACTCCACTGGAATCCTGCGCTGCGGACGGAAACCTGTATGTCTATGAACACACGGGTTACTGGCAATGTATGGACACCCATCGGGACTGGCAACAACTCAATCAACTGTGGTCTGAAAACCGCCCGCCTTGGAGAGTATGGGAGAATCGACCGATCACTAGCGACCAGGTCGGACCGCGATCGGCGCCGCTGGCGGCAACACCGTCTCGGATCTTAGAGGGCAATAGCGGTGCACCGCGACACCGTGAATTCTCGCCGACGACATCGTCGNCCCGGAAGACCTCGCCACCCGTAAATCGGGTCCTGGTGACCGGCAATTTGGGCTACATCGGATCGCGGCTGACCCCGCTGCTGGTCGCCGCGGGACATGAAGTCGCCGGGCTCGACAGCGGCTTCTTTGGCGACTGCTGGCTGTCGCCTCCAGACGATTCGATTCCGACGATCTGCAAGGATATTCGTGATGTCACGCTGTCCGATCTGACTGACTTTGACGCCGTCATTCACTTGGCAGCCCTCAGCAACGACCCCCTCGGGAATCTCAATCCGCAGTTGACCTACGAGATCAATTACACGGCTTCGCTGCGACTGGCCAAACTAGCGCGGCAGGCGGGTGTGCGCCGTTTTCTCTTTTCATCTTCTTGTAGCATGTACGGCGCTGCCCAGAGTGATCGGGCTCTGAGTGAAACCGCTGAACTCGCGCCCGTCACGCCCTACGCCGAGGCAAAAACGCTGCTGGAAACTGCGCTGTGCCAATTAGCGGACGACCAGTTCGATCCGGTTTGTCTGCGTAACGCGACGGTGTACGGCTACTCTCCGCGCCTGCGGGCCGATCTCATGGTCAACAATCTGGTCGGCTGGGCGCATGCAACCGGCCAAGTAAAAATCCTCAGCGACGGAACGCCGTGGCGCCCCTTGATCCACGTCGAAGACCTAAGCCGAGTGTTCGTGCATCTGTTGAACGCGCCTCGGGAACTCGTTCACAACCGCGCATTTAACGTCGGCAGGCTCGGAGAAAACTACCAGGTCCGCCAGGTGGCGGACTGTGTCGCACAAGTACTACCAGGGTGCGAGGTAGTGTGCACTGGAGAATCCGGACCCGACCCCCGCAATTATCGTGTTGACTTCAGTCTGCTGGCGGCGACGTTTCCCAATCTGAAACTGACGTGGGACGTAGAAAGCGGTATTCGAGAGTTGGCGACCGCCTATCGCGAACACGGATTTTCCAAAGCACACCTCTCCGATCCCACCTGTAACCGGCTATCTCGAATCCGGCAATTACTCGAGGGAGGCCAACTGGACGGAGAACTGAAATGGCAAACGACAACTCCAGTTTTCGATGTCGATCCTGCCAGAGTGGTGGCTTAGAGCCCGTCCTGTCACTCGGCGATCTGCCCTTGGCCAACTCGCTGCGATCGGCCGAGCAGCTCGAGCTTCCGGAACCGCGTTATCCCCTTGAAGTCCTGTTCTGCCCCGCGTGTAGCCTCGTGCAGATCAGCGAGACGATCTCGCCGGAAACGCTGTTTCGAGAATACACTTACTTCTCGTCCTTTTCCGACGCACTGCTCAGGCACGCCGAAGAACTCACCCGAACCTTGATTCGGGATCGTACGCTGGATTCTGCCAGCCGCATCCTGGAAATCGCCAGCAACGATGGGTACTTGCTGCAGTATTATCTGAAGGAAGAAATCCCGGTGCTGGGCGTCGAGCCCGCGACCAACATCGCGACACAGGCAGAAGCGCGAGGCATTCCCACTGTCAACGATTTTTTTGGGATCCAATGCGCCCAGAAACTGTTTCGCGAATACGGCCAGTTCGATCTCATTCACGCCAACAATGTGCTCGCACATGTTCCCGATCTGAATGGTTTTGTCCGCGGTGTGGAAACGCTGTTGCGGCCCGACGGGATGGCGTCGATCGAAGTCCCCTATGTCATGGATCTGATCGAGAAGAACGAATTTGACACGATCTACCACGAACACCTGTGCTACTTTTCTCTGACGGCATTGTCTCATCTCTTTGAGCGCCATGGTCTCCAAATCACCAACGTGGAGCGGCTCGAAATNCACGGCGGTTCNCTGCGNTTGTCGATTACCAGGGAGACAGCCGAAACCCGCGTCCGCGGGGAAGTCGAGCANCTAATGCAGAAAGAACGACAGTGGGCNGTCGAGGCGAGCAGCACGTACCGGCGATTTGGCAAGGCGGTGGAACGCCTAAAACGGGACCTCTTGGTCCTATTAGATTCACTAAAATCTTCGGGAAATCGAATCGCAGTGTACGGAGCATCGGCCAAGGGGAGCACGCTCTTAAACTACTGCCAAATCGGTCGCGAACATCTGGACTACGTGGTCGATCGCAGTACTGAAAAACAGGGGCGTTTTACTCCCGGAAACCACCTGGAAATATTCGATCCAGAGCGACTTTGCGAGGACCGGCCCGACTACGTCTTGCTGCTGACTTGGAACTTTGCGGAAGAAATCCTCGCCCAACAACGAGAATTCCGCCAACGAGGGGGACGCTTCATTATCCCGATCCCCGATTTGATGATCGCCTGAAAGCGAACCCGCCAGACACCATGAAATTCACCCCCGCTCGGCTGCCCGGCGCCTGGCTGATCGATTTGGAGCCGCATTCGGACGAGCGAGGTTTTTTTGCCCGTAGCTGGTGCACCGAGGCATTTGCGGCGCGCGAACTTTGCCCATCCCTGGTACAATGCGGCATCTCATTTAACCGCGTCTCAGCGACCCTCCGTGGGCTTCACTACCAGATCGCCCCGCACCAGGAGGCAAAACTCGTTCGTTGTACTCGCGGTGAAATCTTCGATGTGATCGTCGATTTGCGACCCGATTCTCCCTGTTACCGACAATGGGAATCTTTTACGCTGAGTGACAAGAATCGCCGGCAGTTGTATATTCCTCCAGGTATCGCACACGGATTCCAGACACAAACGGACAACACCGAAGTGTTTTATCAGATGTCCGAGTTTTATCACGCGGAATCCGCCCGTGGGATTCACTGGCAAGATCCGACCGTCGCGATTACGTGGCCGTCACCGGTTTCTGTGATCTCCGACGGCGACAGAAGTCTTCCTGTTCTTGAACCTTGACTTGAGACTGCCGGCATGGACGGAACCAGCCTAGACACCTCCTCGGTGTTGATCACCGGGGCCAGCGGATTTCTCGGACGCCATTGCTTACAAACGTTGGCTGACCAATTCGGCCAAGTACACGCGACGGTTCACCGCCACCCGGTCGTCAGCGCACACCCTGTGAGCGAACATCAAGTCGATTTGTTCGATGCGCCAGCGGTCGACGACTTGATCGACAAAACGCANCCGACNCACCTGTTACATCTAGCCTGGGTCACCGAACACGGCGCGTACTGGAATTCTCCAGAGAACCTCCGTTGGTTAGAGGCCAGTCTCCACCTCGTTCAACGATTTGTCGAGCGNGGTGGCCNGCGCCTCGTCACCGGGGGCAGCTGTGCCGAATACCATTGCGAGCAAGGCACTTGCCACGAAGATCGGACACCACTGGTTCCCGCCAGTTTTTACGGACAGTGNAAACATGGAATGCAATCGCTGATCGAAAGTTACGCCAAGCAAAAAAGACTCAGTTATGCCCATTCCCGGATCTTCCACCTCTACGGACCGCACGAGCACCCACATCGATTCGTCCCCACCGTGATTCGCTCGTTGCTTCGCTCATCCCAAAACGACTACTCTGACGGACATCAGATCCGCGACTACCTACATGTGGAAGACGCGGCGTCAGCGCACACCCAACTCCTCTGTTCCAACTATCGGGGTTGCGTGAACATCGGCTCTGGGCTGCCGCTGTCATTGCGTCAACTCGCGTCCACGATCCAATCACTATCGGGTTGTCGAAACNATCGGATCGAATTCGGGCGNCTGTCGCGACGCGACAACGAACCGACCGTATTGCTGGCCGATACGAGTCGAATCATTCGAGAAATCGGCTGGACACCCCACTGGGATCTGAACGCAGGATTGCTGCAAACCATTCAATGGTGGAAGGTCCGAGAGAAGGTCTCCGCGGCACGCCCCACAGCGCCGACGGCAGCCTGAACGTGCGCGCCATGGTTGATCGCCGCACATCGGATCGACAGGGCTCTTAACGCCGGCCGAATGTTCCGGCCACTGCGGAGGCGGTCATGCGGCTCTTTCATTTTCTCGTCAACACGCGAGATCGTATCGAGTGGCGACGCCTCAGCAAGCGCCTCGATTCGTTGGATCGAATCCGCTCGCGCCACCCTGAATTCCCCGATTGCCGGGCGGCGATCCGCCGCGCGGGCACCGACAATCTGGATTACTTTGGCAACGGCTACGAGCACGAAGGCGGTCTCTTTCTACAGCAAAACCCCGACGAATTCGCGGCCCTGTGCCTGTTACTCGAGGAACACAAGCCGCTGAACAACTATCTGGAAATCGGTACTGCCAGCGGAGGGACAGCGCGTTTTCTCTGGAACCGGTTCCAATTCTCGCAAGTACTCTGCCTGGACGACGGCCACCACCCGCGGGCAGACGCGCAGGATCGGCACCTGGCCGAAATCCTTGACTGTCATCGCTATTGTGGTGACAGCCACGCACCCGCTGCACGCCGCTTTCTGGAACAACACTCACGAGATCCCATCGATATTGCCTTCGTCGACGGAGATCACCGTTACGAGGGTGTCTGGCAGGACATTCGCATGGTGCTTCCGTTCTGCCGAACAGGCAGTCTGCTCGTTCTCCACGACACGGTCGCCTGCAGCGGCGTCCAACAGGCGTGGCGGGAATTGCTGACGCAGCGACTGGCTTATCCTCTCGCCGAGTACGTCGGCGACGAAAAACCGTTGGGGATTGGGATTGCCACGGTCGCGTGATTCCGGCTACAGAGAGTACCCGGTCCTGGCCGTAGGCCCCCCTCGAGGCACGATCGCAGTGGAGAACCGCGCGCACGGCAACCAAAGTCCGGTGCGCATCACGAGTCGCCTCGAAACGGCTCGGTACATTCGCCGTGGAACACCATCCGCCGGCACCAACGTACCATGTTGTTTAACTCCTACACCTTCGTTCTGATCTTTCTGCCGATCACGTTGGGGGGCTACTTGCTACTGCGTCGGTGGGAGAATTCCACCTGGCAGGTGGGATGGCTGACGCTGGCATCCCTCGTCTTTTACGGTTGGTGGAACCCTCCCTACTTGGTATTGCTGCTCGCATCGATCGGGGTGAACTACGGGATCGGCTGTAAGCTGACCGAACTTCCTCACCGCCGCGGGCGACAGCGGTGGTTGACAATCGGCCTGGTTTTCAATTTGGCGCTACTGGCGTATTTCAAGTACGCACTCTTTTTTCTCGGTAATTTCAACGCCGTCTGGGGAACCCGCTTCGCCGCCGATCAGATCCTGCTCCCCTTGGGAATCTCCTTTTTTACATTCCAACAAATCGCCTTCTTAATCGATGCGTACCGCGGCGAAGTCGACAAGACTGCATTCAGCCACTACTGCCTGTTTGTCAGCTTCTTCCCGCAGTTGATCGCCGGACCCATCGTCCACCACGGGGAGCTGCTACCGCAGTTACGGCATCGTATCGAAGGGCGACGACTCGCACCCTGGTTGGCGACCGGTGTGACACTGTTCACGATCGGACTATTCAAGAAAGTCGTACTCGCCGACCACCTAGGCTCCTTCGTCGCACCCGTTTTCGATGCCGCGGCAAGCGGTCAACACTTGACCATGTTGGTCGCCTGGCTGGGAACACTGGCCTACACGTTCCAGCTCTATTTCGACTTCTCGGGATACAGCGACATGGCGATCGGGCTCGCTAGTTTGTTTGGTCTCCGATTGCCGCTGAATTTCAACTCCCCCTACAAAGCAACCAATATCAGTGATTTCTGGCGGCGCTGGCATATTACGTTGTCGCGCTTCTTGC
>PADE01000177.1 GCA_002702965.1 Planctomycetaceae bacterium | reverse complement strand
GAATGATCGCTTCGGACGGCCAAACGAGCAAGAGGAGTTTTGTCTCTACCGGGACGCGTCGGCCGTTTTGGGTGGACCGCCGCGAACAGGCGATCACCGTGCGCCTTGGCGAGCGTGGGATTCAGGGCGGTCGATCCCCAAACCGGGTGTGGTCCCACGCCCCGCTTTGTCAACGTGATTCCGATCGCAGCAGGTGCCCTTGGGAAGTCGTGGCTCGCCGACGTTAGCGGATTTCCGGCTTGTACGTCCAGTCCCGTGAATGTCTCTGGCACGGGCGGTCGAAGAGACGGTGGCTGCGATCGGGTCTGCGCGAGTAGTGGCTTGCCACGGCCTGGTCAGCTTTGCAATTTGGAGAGGCGACCACCCCAGTCGAGGCGTTCACGAAGCGTGCGATAGTAGCTCTTTTCGGGGATTTCGATCATCTGGAAGCGGGCCTCGGCACGCTGCACCCGAATCCGATCGTTCGGCGAGAGCCGGCATACCACACGGCCGTCGACCACGACCGAAGTCGCTTCGTTCGGTCGTGGAACAACCAGTTCGTAGACACGATCTGACGAGTCGACGACGGGGCGTACCGTGAGCGTATGAGGACTGATCGCCGAAATCACGAACGCATTCAGGTCTTGTCTCAATAGCGGGCCGCCGGCGGACAAGCTGTGAGCGGTCGAGCCGATCGGGGTACTGATGATCAAGCCGTCGCCGCTAAATGTCGTCGCCCAGTCGGAGTCGACAAACAGATCGACGTCCAGGATCGAGAAAGGAGAACCGCCCAGAATGGCGGTTTCATTCAATCCCAGTTGGCGGAGGATCGAGACGTTGTCACGGACCACTTCGCACGAGAACATCAAGTAGTCGAGAATGCGACACTCGCCCGCGCAGACCCTTGGAAACCAATCCACAAACTCGTCTGGTGAGAGAGCAGACAGGAACCCTAATTTTCCGAGGTTGACACTCAGCACCGGCAACTGGTCGTTGGCCATCAAACTGGCTGCGCGGAGGATCGAGCCGTCACCTCCCAGAACAATGACCAAGTCGGTCTCGGTCGTGGGGAGAGCGCGCGTCCCCTCAAAATCCACAAAGCGAACGTCGGCGTGTTGTTTGATCACCGGTTCGAGCCGCTCGGCTTCATTGCGTACCCGCTGCTGGTCACCCATCCCGATCAAGGCGACTTGAGGTCGCCTGGCGTTGACTGACCAGGTTGGGGCGGCCGTGACCGCGGGGTTCTCGGCGCTCATTGCGTCATTCGTTCTGTACGAGGAAAGTCCACGAACGGTTACTCTCCGAATCTCAACCGGCCCGATGGGATGCGGATTAGGGAATCGCTCTCCTAGGCTGTTTGCCATTGGCATCTGCTCGGATGCCCGCGGCGCCTACCTCTTAGCTAACCATATCTTAGACAAAGAAATCACGTTTTTCACCTCGACCGGGGCGGCTCGGCCGTACACGTTTCCACTTAGGGGCGACGATCCGGTTTGACGAAGGGGGTCTGCCCGTCCAAGTAACGCCAGTGCTTGACGAACGCGATCAGGTCCGCCATGTCCTGCTGTGAGATGTTTTTCTCCAGACCCTCAGGCATCAGCGACACGCCGTTGGAACGGAGTTGTTCGATGTCACTGCGCAGCAGGGTTACCTGTTTCCCTTCCGGTTGTCTGAGCGTGATCGCGGTCGATGTTTCCTGTGCTAACACACCGGTCAGGACCCGGCCGGCAACGGTTACGACGGTGTAGCTGACNTAGTTGTTGTCGATACTGCGATTGGGCTGCAGGATGTCGGTTAACAAACTGGTGCGAGAACGGGTCCGTGAGTCCGAAATGTCGGGCGCTACGTCGACGCCCAGTCCACCGATACGGTGACATGTTGCACAGTGTTGCGAGAAGATCTTGCGACCTTGCAGGGGATCGGAGTCGAAAGACAGAACCACCTGGTACTCCGCCAGTACCTTTCGGCGATCGACCGGAATCGCGTCGGCGAACAATTTTGCGGCGCGCTGTTTCAATTCCGAATCCGGATGCTGCAATAACTGCTTGCTCTGAGCGGGGTCGATTTCGGCAACCTTGATCTCTCCGGCCTCCACGACTTCGAACAACAGCGCGGTTCGCTCGCGGCGGGCCAGCACCGCAGTGAGAAGTGCGCGGCGGACGGAGGGGGCTTCCATCGGGAACCGGTTGAGGAGCGATCGCCAGGTCGCGGGCGTGGTCTGTTGTGCTAACGCGCCGATCGCGGTGCGGCGGATGGTCGGTGAAGCGTCCGAACGGGCCAACTCCGAAAGTTGGTTTTCGAAACCGGAGACGCTGCCCAGCAAACGAATGGCTTCCAGACGGTGAGATTCCGTTTGCTGCGAGTCGGCTGCGTGCTGGGCAACATCGCTGAGATGCTGATCAAACCGCTCTCGATCCGCCATTTCCAATCGGAGGCGTTCGTCGTGAAGCGAGGAACCTCGAGATGCGAGCGCAGCGGCAAAACGAACCAGTGCCGCGTCGACAATGCGAGATCGAAAAGGTGCTTTTGCAGCGGTGGTACGTACCAGCGCACCGAGTGCGGCGGTGCGTGGCCTCGGATCGTCACCGCTTGCCGCCAGCGCCGCCAGGCCGCCGATCAGTGAAGAGTAGGTTGAAGCTGTGTCGGCGCCGAGTTGTTCGGGTAGAGCGGNCAGAACCTTTGCCAGCACCAGATCGGCGTGGGTCCCGGCGGCAACGATCACCGCTTGCGTGGTCCAGTCATCGGCGACCGACGTCAACGCGATGTGCGCCAGGGGCGCCGCCTGCTGCGGGCCGATCGGCCCCAGTGATAGCAGCCATTGCAAACGGCTCGCTTGGCGTTCCCAGAATGTGGATGTATGCCAGATCGCGTCCAAACGTCGTTGCAGTTGCGGAGAGGGGGAGGCCTGCCTTGCCGCGACGCGTGCTAACACGCGAAACCACTCGCCGCCCGCTTGTGATGTNCTNGGTGGAGGTGCATCTAACAGCTCACAGAGTAACGGTTGAATCGTATCGTCGGCATCCAGCGCGTCCAATAAGAACAGCGCGTGTGCCCGACCCACGAGAACCGCAGACCCGCGGACCAGATTTGCCAGCGGGCCGATGACGTCGTGATCTTGTCGCTGCAGCAGCAACCGGGCGGCTGTCTCCCGTGTCCAGGAGTTGGCATGCTCCAACAGGTCGACCAATTCACGATTACTACGGTTCGCCAACGCGGGCGACTTTGCTGGGGGTGTCCAATGCTCGGCGACCAATCGATAGATCCGGCCCCGGGTGTCTCCGTAACGCAGGTCGGGGCGACGTTTGAGCTCTTCTGGAACCCACTGGGGGTGCTCGATCACCGCTCGGTACATGTCGACCACGTAGGTTGCCCCGTCGGGCCCATTTTCCAGGTTGACGGGTCGACACCATTCGTCGCGTGAGGCGAGGAGTTCCCGCTTTTCGTAAGCTCGGGTGCTGGCGAACGTGGCGCCTGTGGGTCGCAGGACCTCGCGGTGTACGAGATTACCCGTGGGATCGCAAATCAACGCATTGCCGTAAAACCCGTCGGGCAGCGCGGTCCCCCGGTAAATGGTAACTCCGCAGGCGGCGGTAAACTGACCGGCGTGCAGATTGGAGGTCGTCCACGCGCGGCTAATCGGAAAAATCCGGGATGCGGCTCCGGCGATCGCCACGTCGTGCGTCGAAGCGGCGATTGCGGCCCGGGGATTGCGCCGCAGCAGACGGTCTTCTAGCACGATGTGTTTCAGCGGGTTGCGATTACTGCAGACAAACCGGTTGCCCCAGTCGTCGAACGTTAACCCAAATTGACCCGCTCCAGTGACCGCTTCGGCGCTGCCACTGTGCGGATCGAAGCGAAAGTCCATCCCGCTGATCTCAATCGGCTTCTCGTCGACGCGGCGGGCGTTGCGCACCGTACCACCGCGCAATCCGTTGGCGACGTAGATCTGATTGTCGATCGAAAGCGTTGGATGATTGGCTCGCAGCTGCGGGTTCTTTTCCGCAAATCCGGAGTACCAGGTTGCCACTTCGTCCGCGGTGCCGTCACCGTTGCTGTCCCGCATATAGACTACGTTTCCGGCGACGGTCACAATCACGCCGTCCCGCCACGGCTGCAGGCCGGTGGCAAACAGTAGATTTTCGGCGAATACCTGGTCGGTTTCGTAGAATCCGTCGCGGTCCCGATCGGTGAGGACCTTGATTCGTGACAGCGGGGGTTGACCGGCCGCTGGTCCATTGGGGTAATCTCGCATCTCGACGACCCACATCCGGCCGCGTTCATCAAATCGAATCGCTACTGGGTCGACCACTTGGGGCTCGCAGGCCGCCAACTCGATGCGCAAACCGTCGGCTACCTGAAACGAGGCGATCGCCTCGTGTGGCTCGACAGGACTCTCCAAAGCGGGGGGCGGAGCGGCCGCAGATGGCGCGACCAGGCCGGCGACACTGCATACGAGCCACGCGCTGACCCGAAGCGAGTCGAGTCGGCGGTGTCTGCGCCCGCGGTCGAGTAGCNGATGGGGTCGGCAAGTTACCGGAGGATGAAGGCTCATGGGGTGGCCGAAGGAGCTGTACATCGGGTGGTTCGCCGGGACCGGGGTGGAGAGAAACGCCCGCGNGGGTTCCTGAGGTTAACAGTTGCCGCAGTGTGACTCAAACCACCGGCGGCAAGGCAACCGCGCGTGTTGCAGCCAGACGATCGCGCGGCTCGGATTCCCGGGTGGCGCGACGAGTGATGCTCCGATACGTCCTCAACGAAAGGTGCATCGGCGNTGGCATCGCGCGGTCGGTTTTGGGCGGNGCCGCGTTGGGGCCTTCTTGTGNCGGGATCGGCGGCGTGGNTAAAATCCGNTGCTGTGAGNCAAACGCCTGGCGCGGTGGACTGGGGCGCAGGCGGTCGCAGAGGCTNCCCGGCGGGCGGAGATCGCCGTCGCCGCGTGTTGCAGAGCAGCCAGAGACAGTCGGTCGAGAATTCGTGAGATGCAATGAAGATTGGTATCACAGGCTATCAAGGGGTCGGCAAGAGCACGTTGTTCGAATGGCTCACTGGAGAAGTTGCCGATCCGGCCATGGGGCACAAGTCGCAGAGTGCAATGGCGACCGTTCCCGACCCGCGAATCGCCCCACTCTGTGAGGTATTCCAGCCCAAGAAGGTGACCCAGGCCGCGCTTGAGGTCGTCGATACCCCGGGCCTCAGTCGAACCCACGAGGGGAGCGCTCAGAAGCTGGCGTTGATTCGCGAAGCGGGGTGCCTGCTGGTGGTGGTCTCGGACCTCGACGGCGGTCAACCTCTGGCGGATCTGCGTAATTTTGAGGACGATTTGTTGATCGCCGACCTGGAGATCCTCAGCGGGCGGCTTGCGCGACTGCGGGACCAGGTCCGCAAGCCGCGTCCCAACCGAGAAGAAAACCAAGCGGAATTGACAGCGCTTGAGCCCCTGCACGCTGACTTGGAAGCCGGCCGCTCTTTACGAGATGTCGATTTGACCCCCGTGCAACAGCGGGCCATCCGTTCCTTCCAGTTGTTTTCCGAGAAGCCCCGGCTGGTGATGATCAATGTTGCCGATGAGGGGGCGAATCCCCAGCAGTATCTGGAGGATGGTACGGACGAAATCCCGCGGTTCGCGATCTCGTTGGGTTTGCAACTCGAACTGGCTCGGTTGCCGACGGCCGACCGGGAGGAGTTTTGCCGGGAGATGGATGTCGAGCAACTCAGCACCGATGCGCTGTTGCGACAGCTTACGCATACTTCGGGCCAGATGCTGTTTTTTACCGCCGGNGACAANGAAGTTCGGACTTGGATGCTGCGTCGGGGCGGCACGGCGTTGGAAGCGGCCGACGGGATTCACACCGACCTGGCCAACGGCTTCATTCGAGCGGAGACGATGAACGCCGATGACCTGATCCGGCTCGGCAGTGAACGGGAAGTCAAAGCTGCCCGGTTGGTGCGTCAGGAGCCGAGAGACTACGTGATTCAGGACGGTGACGTGATCACCGTGCGGCACAATTGAGACCGAGCGTCGAGGTCACCGATGGCCGTGGCACACGCGGACGTCAGCGGTTCTGGCTACCCGCTAGGTCGCGGCCGATTTGCTCGGCTTCCCGGAAGACGCGCAGTACGTTACCGCTCAGGATCTGGTGGATCTCGCCGCGTGTGTAACCGCGGTTCAGCAATCCCTGGGTGATGATCGGATAAGCACTGACATCGGGAAGTTGCTTGGGGAGCACGCTGACACCGTCGAAATCGGCCCCCAAGCCGACGTGTTCGATCCCCGCGACGCGCGCGATGTGATCGATATGGTCGACCACATGATGCGCGTTAGCACGCGGGAGTGGGTTCTGTCGCCGCCAACGTCGCAACGCGGCCTGGAGGGCGTCTGGGTCGGGAGTGTTCGCTTTTAGCGCGGCTCGCGCAGTCGCTTCTCGCTTGCGGCGCAGGCCGACATCGGGGTGAATGAAGCCGTTGTAGAAATTGACCATCACGACGCCCCGATTAGCCTCCACTTTGCGGAGCACGTCGTCGGGTACGTTGCGCGGGTGGTCGGCCAAAGCGCGCGCAGAAGAATGAGAAAAGATGACCGGCGCTTGGGTCACGCGCAGCGCGTCGCGCATCGTGTCCGGCGAGACGTGCGACAGATCGACCAGCATTCCCAGCTGATTCATTTCCCGCACGACGGCTTCGCCGAAAGGGGTCAGNCCGTCGTGCCTCGCCTCGCCCGTGGCCGCGTCCGCCCAGGCGAGTGTGTCGGAGTGCGTCAACGTCATATAACGGGCGCCGAGCTTGTACAATCGACGCAGGTTCTGGATCGAGTCCTCGATCGCGTGACCGCCTTCGACACCGATCAGCGAGGCGATTTTTCCGGCCTGGCGGCTGCGCTCGATATCGGCAGTGGAGAGTGCGAGTTGGAACTCGTTGGGATAGCGTTTGACCATCGTCTGGACGAGTTCGATTTGCTCGAGCGTCTGAAGTAGAGCGGTGCCCGCGATCGCCGTACGCGCGGGGACGTAGACCGACCAGAACTGGGCGCCGACATTGCCAGCTTTCAGCCGGGGAATGTCCGTGTGGAGTCGGGATTGGGGTAGAGCGATGTCCAGTTTGTCGAATGAACTGGCGCCCTTGCTGCGCACGGCCCAAGGGAGATCGTTGTGACCGTCGAATACAAATCCGTCCTGGTGCACTTGCCTCGCCAGGGGCGTGACCTCGATCGGTGGACGCGGGCCTCGACGGCGCCACTTGCCGGGGCCGTACACAATTCGACCGGGTCGCAGGCCGGTCATTTTTCCGTCTCGCAGGACCGCCGTACCGTTGACCAGTACATGCCGTACCCCGGTCGCGAATTGGTGAGGTTCGGAGTACGTTGCCCGATCTTGGATCGCAGCCGGATCGAAGATCACTACATCGGCAAAATAGCCCGCTTGCAGCCGCCCGCGTCGCCGAATACCGAGGTTGCGCGCAGGTAGCCCGGTGAGTTTGTGGATCGCGGTTTCCAGCGGGAGTATTTTCTCCTGCCGCACATAGGTCCCTAACAGACGCGCGAAACATCCGTATCCACGAGGGTGAGGATTGCTTTTCAAAAAAGCGCCGCGAGGAGCCAACGCGGCCGCGTCCGAACCGAACGACATCCAGGGGAGCGCAATTTTCCGCCGCACATTGGCTTCGTCCATTAGGAAATAGACTGCGTCGACACGACTGCCATCCTCGACGACCAGGTCCATCGCAGTTTCCTCGACCGACTTGTCGCGTTGTCTTGCGATTTGTCCCAGGGTTTTACCCGTGAGGTGCTTGAGGTCGGGGTTCTTGAAGCCGATCAGCAGGACCTTGTCTGGTGAGCCGGCCATCAGTAGCAGGTTCTCCCAGTCGTCCGTCGCGGTGCGCATCTCCCGCGCTACCCGTTGACGGATCTGCACATCGCGGAGGCGGTCTTGCCAGCGTTCAAAGCCCCCTTCCTGCACCCAGGGCGGCATCGCTGCGTTCAGGCCCGTTGCCCCGGCGGTGTAGGTGTACATGTTGGCGGTGATTCTCAGTCCCGCATCGCGTGCCTCCTGGACGGTCTGGATCACACGCTCGAGCTTATGCCAATTCGGCTGGCCGGCCGCCTTGAGGTGATAGATCTCCGCTGCGATTCCCGTTTCACGGGCGATTTGGAGCAGTTCATCGACCGCTTCCAGGAGCCGGTTCCCCTCGCTGCGAAGGTGGGATACGTAGACCCCATCATAGGCGGCGGCGACCTGACATAACTCGATCAGTTCGCGCGTGTCGGCATAAAACGCGGGCGCGTAAATCAAAGACGAACCGACTCCCAGGGCGCCCGCCTCCATGGCGCTGCGCACCAGCGCTCGCATTTGTTCCAACTCCTCGCGGTTCGCCCGCCGGTCGGCGTGTCCCAGTACATGGATGCGGACCGTCGTGGCGCCGATCAGCGAGGCGACGTTGGTGGCCACGCCGCGATCGACCAGATGTTCGAGATACTCGGCCAGGGTTGTCCACGGAATGTCGAAGCGGATGTCGCCTTGGGATCGCCGCAATTCACGTTTCATGGCCTCGTTGAGAGGCCCCATGGACCAACCCTCTCCCATGACTTCCAGGGTTACCCCCTGGCGGATATCGCTTTCCGCGCTCCCGTCGTGCAGGAGCGATTCGGTGGCCCAACTCAACATATTGATGAAACCGGGAGAGACGGCCAGTCCGGTCGCGTCGATGACCCGTTTGCCCTGTGTATCAGCCAAGGGGCCGATGGTCGCGATCTGGTGGCCTCGAATCCCGACGTCGGTGCGCCGTGGCGGGGCCCCCGTGCCGTCGAACACCAGGCCACCACGAATGACCACGTCGAAGTCAGGGTCACGAGCAGCGACCGTCGCTGCCGCGGCCAGGATCGGCAATACGACCACAGCCAGGCCAATCGATCTGCAGGTGGTTTTGATGGACATACCCTATCCGGAGTCTGGGAGGAGAACGGGTGGCACCCGACGAGCGTGTGGCAACGGCTGCAAACAGTGTTTGCAAACCGGTCGCGGTCTTGTTTCAGGCCGCTCTGGGCAACTCAGTCGTGCGCGTCAAGCGGTGGACTTTTTATACCCCATGTCTACCAGAACACAATCTTTTCGCATCGTCGGATACACCCCAGACCACCTTTGCCAACCCGCTGGTCCTCGGCTGGAGGACCCGCTTTTGGCGACCGTCCCACGGCCTGCAGCGGCGGCGCTGGCAATGCGATCCGCTGAGCGCAACGCCGAGGACTGGACGGCGCAGAGACCATTTTCTGCCATAATGCGGAGACCATTTTCTGCCATAATAGGGTGCTCCCAGCGGCGCGGATGCCATCCGCACTTTCCGCGTCGCGCGACACCTTCCCTGACCGCGGAGAGACCGATGTTGCGACTTCGAGACATACTGCTGCTGGTCTGCTGCCTGGCGGCGACGGCGGCGGGAGTTGCTGCAGATGCGCCCGTTCAACTGCGCGACGGGCAGACCTTTGCAGGCCGCTTCCAGGTGCCCACCGAAAACCAACAGCGATTCGCTCTCAGCGCCGGCGACGCGATCGGGATCAACGTTCGCATTGCGCATCCTAGTCGGTTGCCGGACAACGCCCGACTGCGAGCCCATTGGCGGCTTGTCGAGCCGACCGATGCGAATTCGGTACCGCGGGCGGACGAGCGAGATGGGAGCTTGGCCCGGGCGGTAGACGTGCACGGAATCTACACCGCTCCCACCGCAGACTGGTCGAAATTATTGCACGCCCTAGATGGAGATGTGTTCTTGAACTACCGCGCGCCGGTTGCGGGCATCTATGCGTTACAGGTTGCACCGGCGGTCGAGAAAGTCGACTTGTTTGAGGGACCGCGATGGCGAGAACCGGGTAAAGCGCCACAAATCACGCCGGTCCCACAGACCGTCACCTGGCCCGCGGGCGAACGGGCCGAGGTCTTGTTCTCGGTCAGTCGGATCGACGTGACGCAGTCCGCTGTGGAGCAGATGTGGGTTGAACTGGAGCCCAACGATACTCCGGAGCAGGCACAACCGATCGAATTGGAGGCAACGACGGATGAAACCACGCTGCATGTGATCGGGAGTGCGGACGACATTGAGTATTTCGACAATGGCCGGGTGGGGAGCAGTGGCGATGACTGGTTCCGACTCGATTTCGCGGGCCCCGAGGCCCGTTTGTTGACCGCTTGCCTGTCGATCCCTGACCAGCAGGTCGCGGCCCGGATACGGGTCTTCCGGATCGATCCGAAACAACGTGACAAGTTCGGCGGTCCGCTGTCGGCGGGTCGCTTGCTGCCGATTGTCGAATACACCGATGGCAAGAACGAGAACGAGCGAAGTCACCAGCAGGAGGAACAGCATCGGATCGCGGTCAACCGTAATCTGCAACCGGGAGAGACCTACTTCTTGCGTGTGGAGGCGAACGCCCCGGGATATGATCTGGAACTGCGCGTGGTCAAGCCGGCGCCGTATCAAGATCCGCGCCGCTCCATCCGCCAGGGCCTTTACGATCATTTGGGCCAGGTCGATGCTTGGATTGCCAATCGCCCCCGCGGAGCGAGCGTCGAACGTCGCATCCGCGATTCGGGCAACTTACTGGGGACCAATTGCATGAGTTGCCACACGCAGTCCGGCGTGTGGGGGCCGGCGATCCCGTTTGCGATGGGATACCGTCCTCAGAACGTGCAGTTGTGGCGTCATCTGGTAAACACTTGTTACCAATCATTGCGTCCCACCAATCACCTCAAAGACGCTGCCAACAACACAAGTTTGCAGCCGCTCGATCTGGGTGATGGACCGGCCGGGACCCGTGTCGCGGGCCACGCGGTGGTTTCTCTGGAGCGATTTCTGCCGGCCCGCAAACTACAGGGCATGCAGGCTCGGCGCTGCGCCAATTTCGTTCTGCTGACGGGTGATCCGGGCGGTATCAACGCGGCCGGTCCCGGGGCCAACGTCGGTCAAGGTGTGGTCTTCAACTACGCCGGTGAAATCGTCTGGACCGCCTGGCGAGAGACCGGCGAGCCCAAGTATTTCCACGCGCTGGAAGACAAGGCCCGACGGATGCTCAAGATCGATGTCAAGTTCTGCGATGATTTGGGGCACCGGGTCGAGTTCTTTGGCCGATATTTTCCCAGCGAGTACGTCGCGGCGGCCGCACGCGTCGCCGACCAGGAACAACTGCCGGCCGAGAAAAAGGTGGCCATCGTCCAGGCGGCGGCCGAGTTGGCGGGGAAGGTCCAGATCCAGGTGGCTGCCGACCTGGCGCGGTTGCGCGGGATTCAGCTCGCGGGCGGCGGCTGGAGTTTTGATCCTGGAAAATCCGCCGACGGTGGGCAGACCTGGGAAGTCAAGGACCAGAAAGCCGACCCTTCTCCCACCTCTCTGTCGCTGATCGCCTTTCAGGCTGCGGGCGTCGGCCGCCACGATGCGACCGTCACCAAGGGCATTCAGGCGCTGCTCGGGCTGCAGCACCCCACCGGGTTGTGGAAGGTCGCTTCGCAGACGGGATTTGTGTCCACCAGTTACGCGTTGCACGCGTTGTCCCGTTATTTTCCGGCGATCCCTGAACCGCTCCGTTTGCCGGACTTTGACGCCCCCCAGGATGAGACGTTGTTGGCGGCTATCGGCCGGGTGCGCGCGATGTCGGTTCGGGAAGACCCGCGGCTGGTACCGCAGCTGATCGACGCGGCCGGACACCCCAGCCCGCTGGTGCGATACTGGGCGATGATCGGTCTGGGTGCGACGCATAGCGACGCGGGGGCCCTGCCCCTTGCGCGGGGCTTGGGTGACCCCACCAAAATGGTGCGAGAAGCGGCCCATTGGGGCTTGCGACAGACGCTGATCGACGACCGCGGGTGGTCGGCGGTGATGAACGCGGCCGGATCACCCGACGACTATGTCCGCGAGGCGGCGATGCGAGCGTTGGTCATGAAAGTCGACTCGGTTCTGCCGCAATCGGTGCTTTCCCACCAGCAGTTGGTGGCCACGCTCGACCAGGCGCTCAACCGAGATGCACACCCGGGGGTCCGGGCTTGGGCGACGCGAGCGGCCTGGCAGTGGTGGGTCTGGAATCCGCCGGTGCGGTCGGGCTTAAACGATGCCTGGATCCGCATGTTGTCCCGCCCGGAGACGAACGCTCTGGTCGAAAACGCCATTCGCTATCAGAGCCACGCGCTGTTTATCGCCAACGGTCACGTGGCGAACGGTTCCAAAGATCATCAATACCCGCAACTGGCGCAGTTGTTTGCCAACATCGACGCGAAGCTTGAAGCGGCCCGTGGGGCTGAGGATCCATCGCTGGCGCGGCGTTTGACGAAACGGTTGATGGGGATCGCAGCAACCTTCCACAATCAGCGAGGTGGTGACGGGGGGCCCGGCCAGATGGGGTACGTAACACCGGGTGCCACGGACTTGTTTGGCAAGGCCATTTTGGAGCATCTGGAATGGGTGGAAGCCGTCCAGCCGGGCTCCGGACAGCAGCTCCTGCTGCAGACGACGCTCGAGGGGAGCGCGAACATTCCGTTGGAAAAGCTACAGCAGAAACTGGTCGACTACTCGATCAATGGTCCCGAGCAATTCCGCGCGTTGGCGGCTTCCAGCATTTCCGATCCGAGGTTGGTATCGCTGATTGCGGTTCCCGAGCAGTTGGAGCCGATGTACCGGCAGTTGCTGCGCGGCGCTGCGGAGCCGCCGCGGCGCAAGGACCTCTCCGATCCGATCCTCAAGATGTTTGCCAGCGTCCATTGGATTTTGCCGCAGAGCGATGAACAGCGCGAGGAGATCTTGCAATTTATGGTGCCCGATCTGACCGCCTATCGGTCGGCCGCCGAGCTGGAAAAAATCGCCGATCCCGCCGAGCGGGCCACCGCGGCTCGCGAGAGTGACGCGGCCTGGTATCTGGCGGAGGGGCTGGGGCGGGCCGTCGCCGACAACCCCGACTTGCATTTTGAACACCTGGCCGAGGTGTTTCCCGATCAGTTTTCCAGTGCCGCACAGGCGCGGTATTGGATCGCCAGTGTCCCCTGGATTTTGGAATTCCAGCGCAAGTTGCCGGAGGTCAAGATCGACCCCAAGAAGTTGCCCCCGGTCGACCCCTACGAAGAACTGAGAACGCGGGCGTTGGCGCTGTTTCTCACCCAACTCGAAAAGGAGGTCGATCCCCGCAACCGTAAAGTGGCTGCCAACCTGACCAATAAGACGGCGTTGCGCAGAAATCCGGAAGTGCTGACCGCGCTCAACAATATGCTGGAATTTGAGAAGGAAAAGGAGATTGTCGAGAACGCCAAAAAAGTCCTCTCCCAGAATAATCAGACGTTCGTGAAAGACCTAGCTGCGGCGCTCAAAGCCGAACAGGATCACGGTTTCAAGACAGACGACCAGGGTAACCCCCAGCCCCCCCAGGAGTTTGTCAATGACCTGACCTACTTCCGTGACTATGTGGTTCCCGAAATGACCAAGGTCCTGCGGGGCGATGAGCGGAGCTGCATGATCTGTCATGGCGAGCCCGGGCGCGTGCCTTCGATGGAGTTGTGGGCGCCCGATCAGGTCGGGTTTCTTCCCGTCGGCAAACTTTTGACCAACTACCGGGTGCTCCAACAGAGGGTCGATCTGGAAGCACTGGAGAACAGCAAACTGCTGCGCAAACCACTCAACGTGCAGAACGCTAAGGAAGAAGGTCATCAAGGGGGCCGGCGTTACCAGCCGAGTGACCCTGGTTACCAGATTCTCAGACGCTGGGCGACCAGCCAGATCGAGCTGCAGAAACGTTTTGGGAAGGCCAAGACGGTGGTGCTCAAACGCCAGTGAGGTGCCTGCGAGCGCCACGCTGGGGAATGTCGCTGGCTGCGAAGCGCACGGGGTGTGCTCGATCGTGGCTATGCTGGCGAGTCTTCTTCCGGCGCGACGACACGCGGAGCCAGCACCATCGCCAGCAGCCCCATACCGACGATCGTGCCGATCGAAACCCAGCGATTTTCGTACCAGGCGCCCCCCGGTTTGTGATTGTCCCAATATCCTTTTACACCCAGGAACAGGAAAATGGCTCCGGCCACAATGTTCAGGCCGATCAGTACGGCTGACATGCGCAGCGGCCGGGGCAGAAATTTCCAGTCCACCCACGGCATCAGCCAGCACAACAGGCCACAGGCAAAAACTCCAGTGAAGAGGTTGGCCGGCCTGAGGATGTCGAGCAGAATCCGCGGGCCCTCGGTCGCCGCCGCAGCCAGCTCCGGTGTCGCGCCTCCCTGGTAGGTATGGAGAAAATTCCAGACCAACACGATGGCCGCCCCGCAGGAGCACCAGGCGAGTGTCAGATTCTTGAGCCGCCTGGCATGGCGGATGCCGACCTCGGGGTGCAGGGCACGGACGATTTCCTGGCAGACGGCAATGCCAATCTCATAGGTTCCGTACAAGGTCCCCACGAAAGTCATGTAGACGCCCACGGCGTACAGCGGGTACAGAAACTCGTGAATTTTCGTAATGAAGCGGGATTGCATTTCCAGGAAGTTGTCGGCGGTCGGGACTTCTTCGGCTGGTTGCAACTCCTCCACTCCCAGCGCGACAAAGACGGCGCTGAAGGCGACCACCAGGACGAAACTGAGCGTGCAATCGACCAGGGGTGCCCGCACCCAGAAGCGGGTCGGGTGCTGTGGGTCTTCCGCGATCTGTTGCAGTTCCTCCCTGGAAGCCGCTCCGGCGCTCGACCGTCCCCAGTACTTTTCTCGCAGCCACGAGGTATAGGCCAGGTAATCGAAACCGGCTCCGCCGATCACACCGACGTAGGTGGACGTTTCAACCCACACCGATTTGTCCGCGATGCCGGGGTACTTCTCAGGGACCCAATCCGGGTAGGCAAACGAATGCGGCAGAATGCCTCCCAGCAGCATGTCGATCCAGTCGGGCTGATAGATCAACAGCGAGACCACGGCGCAAATCATCATCGCCGCGACGATAAAGATCTGCACCCGTTCCAACACGGAGTATCCGCCGGAAGCCGAAAGCACCAGGATACCGACCAGAAAAGCGCCCCCCCACAGATAATCCACAGCCCCGTTGAAGATGTCCTCGGTGCCCGTTACTTGGGAGGTAAAATTGCCCAGAATACCTGGAAAAAAACCGGTCCAGATCGGAGTCGTCAGCGAGCCGATCAGCAGCAGCATGAGGGGAAACCAGCCGCGCGGACCCGGCAGATCGATCATCCGTCGATAGGGGTGCACGCCACTGAGCACCATGTGCCGAGCCATCGTAAAGACGAGACCCCACTTGAGCACCGAGATGAGCACGAACAGGAACAGGATGTCGTAGCCGAACAGCGAGCCGCCCCGACTCGAGAAGATCAACTCGCCAGAACCGAGCGTAATCGATGCGATCACCGCGCCGGGGCCAAAGACCTGTAACCAGGAGAGCGGATTGCCAGATAGGAGCGCTGGGTGAACCGGCCGGATACCTGGTTCAGTGATCGAGTCGGTCATCGGCGGGTGCTCCGCGAAACGTGTTGTCGGTCTCCAAGTTCTCGCGGCTGCGGTCAGCCCGGCGCTGTGGTGCTAGCCAGCTGAGCGTCACGATGCGGATTGTCTCAGGAGGTACGATCAAGCCGTCGCTCAAGGTAAGGTGACCCGCCCGCCCGACGCGACGACACACTGCCCGGTCATGAAACTCGACCGGTCGGACAGCAGATAGCAGGTGAGTTCGGAGATCTCCTCGGGTCGACCGAGGCGATGGAGGGGCGTTGCTTCCAGAACGCCCGCGGTGGCTTCCGGAGTCAGGACCTTGGCCATTTCGGTATCGATCAGTCCCGGAGCAATACAGTTGATCCGTACCGCAGGAGCAAAGGCCTCGCTGCAGCAGCGGACCATTGCGATTACGCCCGCCTTGCTGCTGGCGTAGTGGATCTGCGCGCCGCGCGGCCGCAATGCCGCCACCGAGGAGATCAACACCATTGACCCGCGCTGGCGTTCGATCATCTCATCCTTGACCGCGAACACGATGCGAAAAGCGCCGTTCAGATTGACGTCGATGGTTTCAAACCACAGATCGTAGGTCAGCTCCGAGTGATCGGCCGTGTTGCTGATAGCCCCGCTATGAGCCAGGTGATCGATTGGCCCCAGTTCATCACGAGTTCGGCCCACTAGTTCATCGATCTGGTTCTGCTGAGAGACGTCGCACCGGACGTGGATGGCTCGGCGACCGAGCGCTTCGATTTCCGCGACAACGGCCTCGGCCGGCTCCAGTCTCGATCCATAACTGATCGCGACGTCGGCTCCCTCCCGGGCCAACTGCAGCGCGGTGGCGCGTCCGATTCCACGTGATCCACCGGTGACGACGGCGACGCAATTTTCAAAGGTTGCACTCATCGAAGCGAAGTTTTCTTCCGGTCAAAAGGAGAATTCGATCAGAGCCAGCCCACTATCATACCGCCGCCATGATCGACCTGCAAAACGGGGTGTGGATCGATGGTTGCGGTGTCGACGAGCAGCGCTCACCAGATCGGTGGACGTGCGGATACGTATTTTTTGGAGTCAGTCCATCGAGTAGCGCCTGTGAGGTGGGTGAAAAAAAACGGCACCCGTGACCGGGTGCCGTAGCCTGCGATTGGCTGGACACAATGTCCACAGCGGAAACCGCTCAAAAGCGGAGGGCAAGGGACTCGAACCCTCAACCCCATACGGGGCACCTCAGTTCCAATGAGGCCGCTAGCCAATTCGCTTACCCTCCGTTGTAGGCGATCTTGAGCGAGCAGCGCAGCGCATCCGGACAGAAGCCAGCGGGCCAACGTGCGACGCTGGGGAAATTGTAACTATTGAGGGTGATGACAGCTAGCTACGTCTATTTCCGTTCTGCGGAAAATCAACCAGTACTTTCAGAGCGCCTTCGACGCGTTGGCTAAAAGTCTCGAAGGCCTGCTGGATTTCAGCCAGCGGGTAACGGTGTGTGATCAACGATTCCAACTGCACGCGCCCTTCCCCGATCCAACGCATCGCCAATGGAAAGTCGCGGTCGAAATCGGGATTGATGCTGGTGTGGACCGTCAGGTTCTTGAGCATCAAGTCGCGCCAACGGATGCCATCGATCCGCTCTGGAGGGACGCCGAAATAGAGGATTTTCCCTTTCTCTCGACAGAGGTCGATACACAGATTGAGCGCCTGGTCACGATGCCCGACCACCTCGATCACCGTATCGACCATGTGGCCATCCGTGAGCTCGGCCACTGCTTCGATCGGGTCGGTGTCCCGACTGCAGACGGTGGAGGTGGCGCCCAGGGAGGCGCTCCGTTT
This sequence comes from Planctomycetaceae bacterium, assembly GCA_002702965.1. Classification (GTDB taxonomy): domain Bacteria; phylum Planctomycetota; class Planctomycetia; order Pirellulales; family Pirellulaceae; genus UBA9264. The sequence goes on along the minus strand of PADE01000177.1, from coordinate 17,090 downwards.
AATCCGTTCGGGGAGTAAGTCGATGCCGATCACCTGCCGCGCGCCAAGATTGCGCAGCGACGCATTAAACAACTGTCCGATGGGCCCCTGTCCGACAACGGCCACATCTTGGTCGAGGACTCCGGGGAGTTTTTTCAGAGCGCAAATGACGGTGCCCAGAGGCTGTGCCATCAACGCCTGTTCGATCGTTACGCGCGAATCCAGTGGGATCGCTCGGTCCTCGTCCACCACGAATTGCTCGAACATCCCCCGTTGGTCCTCAGGAACCGCAAGGACGGTATCGCCTTCCTGGAAACGACAGCCGTTGGTCGCCACCACGGTACCGATGATCTCGTGTAGCGAATGTCCCAGTTCGACCGTGTACTCGCCCGTCTGCTCAAAAAAGGGGAGATCGGAACCACAGAGGCACCCTAATTGGGGTCGAAACAGGATCTGGTTTCCGCCGCCGTCGGACGAATCGGGCAGCGTTACCAGAGGAGTGTCGACGAGCTCGATGCGGCGGGGAGCGGTGATCAGGCCGGCAAACATATTTCGATTCCAAACGCGAAAAGACGGATTTTGCGAGTCGCGTGTTTATAACGACCAGACGGCAACAGAAACAGGTGCTGTGAGTGACAGCCGCAGCGTGAAAGCTGATTAACGGAGGATTCTCGGCAGGACCCAAAGTTCTGTTTTTTCGCCATAGACGGCAAAGTCGGCGGCGGTCCAGAACCGATAACCCATCTAATCCACGTCTAGTTTGACACCCGATCCGGTGGGCTCGTCCGCGGTGACCTTCCGCGACAGGAGCTGGGATGGTACAGCCACATCTACGTCTTTTTTCGGGATCCTCGGCGGTCCGCAGCGGCGCTGAAAACGCGGCGCAAGACGAGGTGACCGTCCGACTGGGCGCGGTCTTCCCGATCCTGGCCGACAGTCTCGATAAGAATCGCACCTGGTTGCGGGACTTCGAGGACGAATCGGTGACGATTTCGGCCGACTTATACGATGTTATTCTGGCGCATCAGCATTTTCATCGCCCTTCGGCCTAAGACGCACCGCGTTGTCAGGTGTGCGACCGAAACGGTCACCTGGTCGATTTCAAAAGGGGCGATCGATCGTCGGTACCTTCTAGAAGTGTGGGGTGCGCGGCGATTGTTCGGCGATCGGGACGCGTCTCGGTTGGTCGTGATGACCGGAGTCGGATGCCAACCGCGAGAAACGCCGACGGTCCGATTTTCATTGGGATTTCAGGTAGATGAGTCTCATGGCTGATTCGAGCGGCAAACCAAATCCGCAATCCCCGGAGCGGAAGGTTGCGACGAATCTCCAGGGTCAGCGCAACGCCGACTTGATCGATCGGATTAAGGAATCGGCAGATCAATTGGCCGATGACCGGTCGAGTCGAGGCGATCTGAAGTTGCTCAGCCGTACGCTGCGAGAACTGCGTTACGCGTTTAAGGTCTTTGCACCATTTCGGCGCCGCCGCAAAGTCACGGTGTTTGGATCGGCACGCACGCCCGCGGAACATCCCTCGTACGTACAAGCGGTTCAGTTTGGGAAGCAGATGGCAGAGCGCGACTGGCTGGTCGTGACCGGAGCGGCTAGTGGCATCATGGAGGCGGGGCATCTGGGAGCCGGTCGCGATCATTCGATGGGGCTCAATATCATGCTCCCCTTCGAACAGGAAGCAAACCCGATCATCGCCGGCGACCACAAGTTGGTACACATGAAGTATTTTTTCACGCGCAAGGTGATGTTCGTCAAAGAGTGTGACGCCGTGGTTTGCCTCCCGGGTGGTTTCGGTACGCTCGATGAGGCCCTGGAAGTTCTGACGCTCCTACAGACCGGGAAACGGGATATGGTCCCGGTTGTGCTGTTGGATCAACCGGGGGGGACCTACTGGAGTACGCTCGACCGGTTTATTCGGGAACAACTTCTCCAGCATGGCATGATCTCAGACGAGGATCTGTCGCTCTATTGCGTTACCGATTCGTGTGACCGCGCGGTCGACGAAGTCCTTCGTTTTTTTCGCGTGTTTCACAGTATGCGCTATGTGCGCGATCAGCTCGTCTTGCGGCTGCAGCGCGAACTCGACGCGGACCGTTTGCGTGCGATCGGTGAACGGTTTGCGGACATTGTCGTCTCGGGAGGCTTCCGTGTCGGCGCGGCTCTCGACGTGGAGAAAAGCGAAGTTGATTTGATCGAATTGCCGCGGTTGATGTTTGCGTTCAACCGTCGCAGTCTGGGCCGTCTGCGGCAGTTGATCGATTTCATCAACGCCTCGGATTGAAGTCGCGATGGGTCGCGACACCCGCCGACCGTGGTAGTCTCGAGCGCCACCCTGCCCGGCGCGATCAACGGCTGGAGAGTTCGTGAACCGCATCGACCAGCGCGATGGCGTGATCGACCGGTGTCTGCGGGAGAATCCCGTGACCGAGATTGAAGATATGGCCGGGGCGGCCATCGGCTTGATCGAGCACCTGCTGTGCCCTCAGCCGGACGGTTTGCACGTCGGCCAGCAGAACTGCCGGTTCCAGATTACCTTGGACGGCCCGGTCGAAACCGACCGTTTGCCAGGCGTCGTCGAGGCGGCTGCGCCAATCGACACCGATGACCGCGGCCGTGGTGTTCGCCAACAGCGGAAGCAACGACGGATTCCCGGTCGCAAAGTTGATGACCGGAACTCCCGGTTTCAGCGCGGCAATCACCTGTTGGACATATGGTAAGACGTAGGTTCGATAGTCGTCCGGACCCAAACAACCAGCCCAGGAGTCGAACAGTTGAACGGCCTGAGCGCCGCTGGCGATCTGGCCGTTCAGATACACGCTGATCGCCCTGGCAAATCGCTCCATCAGGCAGCGCCAGGCGCCCTGGTCCCCGTACATCAGCCGTTTGGTATTCAGATAGTTCCGGCTGGCGCCCCCTTCGATTGCATAACTGGCCAGTGTGAATGGTGCCCCGGCGAAGCCGATCAGCGGCAGTTGCGAAGGCAGATCTTGACGGGTCTGCTGTACGGTTTCCATTACAAATGAGAGCGAGTCGGCCCGCTCCAGTTCGTGGATGCGATCGACGTCGGACGGGTCGCGGATCGGATTGTGGATCACTGGGCCGTCGCTGGGGGCGTACGTCAGTTCCAGGCCCATCGGCTCGAGCATCGGGAGCAGGTCGGAGAAAATGATCGCCGCGTCGACTCCCAGCCGGTCGACAGCCGTACACATGACTTCACTACAGAGCGAGGGGTTTTTGCACAGTTCGAGAAACGGCACGCGCTCACGAATGGCTCGATATTCACCCATGTAACGCCCCGCTTGCCGCATCAGCCAGACGGGTGTCACGTCGGTTGGCTCGAGACGGCAGGTTTTCATAAACGGACTCTCCCACCAGTCTGGCCGCGCGTTACCGTTGAGAGGGGCGGTGTCCTTTCGCTTTGGGGCCGCGCCGCGTTTTTTCGCGAGCAGTGCGCCACACTCACTGGCCGCCGTGGCGACCAGCGATCCCATTTTGGGGGATTGGGGCGCTAGGTCGACGACCCACCCGTGCGCTCGAATGGCATCGCTGGTTGCGGGGCCGACCGAGGCGATCACGAGGGCCTCCATCGCTCGGCTCAACGGCTCGCTACAACTCAGCTTTTCCGCCATCAGCACCAGATTGGTGACTTGATGCGCGGACGTGAACAGAACGACATCGATTTCACCGCTTGAGATCGCACGGATATTTGTCTTCAACGGACCGACATCTTCGGGTAACGCCCACTGATAGACAGGAATCGAGAGCACGTGGGAACCGCGTGCTTCGAGTCCGGCGACAAGGCTGGCATTGGACAGACCGTATTCCTGGAGCGCGACGGTTTGTCCGGGGACCGTCGGTCGGGCATCGATTTCCGAGAGAATTTCGCGCCAGGTATTGGGATTGGGAACGCGTAGCGATGGAGTCAAACCGACCTCGCGCATGGCGGCGACCACTTTGGGTCCGCGAGCCAACGTCGTGATGTCCGATAATGCGTTGAGAAAGCGGTCCCGCTGTACGTGCTGTTCGACCGCCGCGATCAGAAAACGAAAACCGACACCGGTGGTCGCGATGAACAGGTCGACTTCGCCGGTGATCAAGCGATGCGCGAAATCGACGGCGACGTGGTTGTCCTCGATGGCGACTTCTCGCATCGACGGGGCCACGAACGCTCGGCCGCCGTGTTTTTCGATCAACCGAGCCATCTCCGTGGCGCGGCGACTTTCAAACGCGGCGACTCGTAAACCTCGAAAATCGACGGAGGATTCAACCATGTATTCATGCTAACGGTCTTCCACTCGTGGTGACAGAGGTCACCACTGGCTCCTGCGAAGCTACCCAGATGCTAAGATGGGAGAGCTGATCACGGTCAGCCTGGCGGGATGTCCCCTGGGAGTTTGGGTCTTAATGAAACGTTCCCACCGGATTACGCAACCGCTGCCGAACGCCAGCGCGCCGGTTCTGTCCGCGTGGTTGTGTTTGTGCGCCGTTGGATGCAGTGATCCGCGACCCGCGGTCCAGAGCCCCGACCGCGAAGTTACCCAGCCTGCTCGGACGGCGGTGAAATCAACGGACGAGGGGGCTCCACCGCAGCCGTCGGCCGAGCCGCGTCAGTCACCAGAGGTCGCGGTGGAACCACCGGATAGGCGTCCCGTGATGCCACCCTCTGGGCGTCCCGCTGCGGCGGAGAAAATCGACCAAGAGCGTGTTGCCGCCTTCGGAATCCGCCGACTTCAGAGTCTCCACCTCACCCTCTATACCGACTTGCCGCCGGGCGGCGTGATTGGTGAGTTGCCCGAGGTGTTCGATCAGGCGATTCCCCAGTGGTGTGATTATTTTCAGCGGGATCCGGCCGAACTCACGGGGTGGAAACTGACCGGTTATGTCATGCAGACTCCGCGCCGGTTTCGCGATGCCGGATTGCTGCCGGCGGACGTTGGGCCTTTTCTGCACGGTTACAATCGCGGGCTAGAATTCTGGATTCACGAACAACCGACAGACTATTACCGCCGCCACTTGATGTTGCACGAGGGTACGCACGCTTTCATGCAGACGCAATTGGGCGGAGCCGGGCCACCTTGGTTTATGGAGGGGGTGGCGGAATTGCTCGCGACCCATGCGTGGGACGGACAGCGTCTTACGATGCGGAAAATGCCAACCGACCGACAGCAGACTCCCGGTTGGGGGCGTATTCGGGTCATTCGAGATCGCGTGGATGCCGAGCAGCCGCTTTCGCTGCAACAAATTTTTCGTTACGGCCCTGGTGCACACCGGGGGGTTGAACCCTATGCCTGGTCTTGGGCAGCTGCGACCTTTTTTGACCAACACCCGCGCTGGCAGGCGGCGTTTCGTGCCCTGCACCGCCGAGTCCGTGGTCCAGCGACAGAGTTTTCCGAACGGTTCATGCAACAACTCAGGTCCGACTGGACTGAGATCACCGAGGAGTGGCAGCTGTTTACCCACCGGATGGACTACGGCTACGACGTTCCGCGCTCAGCAGTCGTCCGCCGCGCCACGCGAGTTGTGCCCGACGGGGGCGCCGAAATGCAACTCGAGACGGACCGAGGATGGCAAGCCAGTGGTTGGCGGCTAGCGGCTGATGTAACGTATCTGCTGACCGCTCGGGGACGCTACCAGCTTGACGACCAGCCCCGTATCTGGTGGTGTGAGCCCGAAGGCGTCACGATTCACTACCATCGCGGCCGGCCGCTGGGAATGTTGTTGGCAGCCGTGTCGGGACAAACACCGCGCGCTGGCGATGCGGTAGCACCCTGGCTCAAACCGATCTCCGTCGGTCGCACCCGGCACGTCACGCTGCGCGAGGCCGGTACGCTTTATCTGGCGATCAATGAACCGTCACGCGGGCTGTCCGACAATATCGGCGCGATCACCGTCCGCATTCAAAGGCAGGATGTGGTTCATTCGCAGAACGGATCATCGAATGCGATAGACGGTTCTACCGGCCGCCGAGAGCCCCCTGCCGACGTGGTTCGACAGCGCTGACTTTCTCATTCTCAAGGTGTGGCGCAGTGGCTTATGTGCCGAACTCGGGCCGCCGTCGTGTGAGTTGTTTCTTGAGCCGTTGCACAATACTGCTGTGCATTTGGCTGACTCGACTTTCACTCAAATCGAGCGTTGTGCCGATCTCTTTCATCGTCAGTTCTTCGTAGTAATACAGAATGATGATCAACCGCTCGTTGCGATTCAGTCCCTTGGTGACCAGTCGCATCAGGTCGTTTTGGTAGACCCGTCGTGTTGGATCCTCACTCTTCTTATCTTCCAAGATGTCGATTTCACGGACATCCTTGTAACTATCCGTTTCGTACCACTTCTTGTTAAGGCTGATCAAGTGAACCGCGTTCGCGTCGAGGATCATTTTCTCCAGTTCCTTGACGGTCAACTGCATTTGCTCCGCGAGTTCCAGTTCTGTCGGATGTCGGCCGAGCTTGGCCTCGAGGGTCTTGTTCGCCTCACCCAACTTGCTGGCTTTGGATCGTACCAGTCGTGGTACCCAATCCATGGTTCGAAGTTCATCAAGCATGGCACCGCGAATTCGGGGAACGCAGTACGTTTCGAACTTGACGCCGCGTGAGAGATCGAAGGCCTCGATCGCGTCCATTAAGCCGAATACCCCGGCTGAGATCAGATCGTCGAGTTCGACACCCTCCGGTAGCCTTGCCCAGATCCGCTCGCCGTTGTACTTGACGAGAGGCAGAAATCGCTCGACCAGCAAGTTACGCATTTGCCGGCGTTCATGTTCGGACAACGGATCTGGCACCGCCTTGTATTGTTGCCAGACGCGCGCGATGTCGATTTCGGCACCGGGTGCGATCGTCGTAGCCATACAATCCTCCGTGATTTTGCTTAATCGGCCGCATTGCATCCTTGCAATGGGCTACTGTAGATGGATGAAGTGCCTGTTTTGCCGCGTAAGTAGAATCCAGATCCGGGGAACACCACAACCGGTTCACCGATCACCCACCCCGATTGGGATGGTATCTGAGTTCGCGCCGCGTTCTGTGTTGGAAAATAGGTTTCAAGAATGGGCAATCGGAATATCGGCATAAGAGCATAAAGAGTTTAGACGAAATACGGGCTGTGGACGTGGAGATCGGACGGTTCGGAAATATATGGCTTGGTGTCCAGCGGAATATCGGTCATATCGGTGTCGTTCTAAGCTGCTGTGGAGACATTTGGTTTAACGATCGCGAGTTTCTCGGCGCAATCCCGTAATGCCGCTCCTGCTGGACAGTCATGGGGAGCGCATCGAGGATCGTTGATCGCCGATTCTCGTAATTGAGTAGCGCGGGGAATGGCGGGTAGTGGGCGCATTCCAAAACGGAGAAAACGGCGGCAAGAGCGGTCCAAGCGGCGAAATACGTTTTCCGCCGTAGCTCCCGTTGAGGAAACTTGATTGACGGCGCAGTAGACGGGCTGATCGGCGTATGCAGAGGCCAGCGCTTTCATCGTCGCATAGCTGTCCATAATGGCGTTTGCGGACGGGGTTGTGACCATTACCAGTTCATCGGCTTGTTGCCAGCATTTCTGCATGCTCTCGCCGACGCGATTGCCGGTGTCGAGTACGACGAGATCAGCGTGTCTGCCCATCGCACGGCATTGATTCAGTAGCCGGTCCACTGCCGTAGTGGAAACCGCTGTTTGCGGCTCAGCGACTCCGGGCACGACTTGAATGCCAGCCGGTCCCGGCTGGAGTACTTCGTGGATGTCACGTCGAAACTTCAACACATCCTCCAGCGTGTCGGTTGCACCTAGTTGGCAACACTTGGCTACTGAGGCGTGTTGCTGTGAAGGGTGAAGGTCTACGTCCACCAACACGATTCGCATGCCGCGATTGGACAACGCAGCACTGAGGTGGACCGCCAGGGTGGTGGCGCCGACCCCGGCGCGGCCACCCGCGAGCGCCAGCATCCGCGGTGCGCGGATACCCGAGGCGTCATCTTCGCGCGCCGTGTGGAGAACCAGTTGTCGCAATGCGCTTGCTTGGTCACGCATGAGTTTCGACCCCCAGAACAAGGCGGGCCAGTTTGCACGTGTCGGCAGCCTCAATATCATCGGGGACGTTCTGCCCGTGCGTGACGTAGCTCAGCGGCAGCTTGCAGCTTCTCAACAGGGGGACCAGAGCACCCATCCCGGTCGCCTCGTCGAGTTTGGTGAGGATGAGAGATGTGATTCCGACCGCCGAGAACTGATCCGCCGTTTTGCGCATGACGGACTCGCTGGAGACACTGCTCAGCACAAGGTGGATCGCATCGGCGCGCGCCTCAGCGAGAATCGACTTCAATTCCTGAATCTTGACTTCGTCGTGTGGGCTGCGTCCGGCCGTGTCCATCAGGATCAGATCGAGATCACGCAAACGCTGGACGGCGGCGCGCATCTCTTTAGGTGTGGCCACGACTTCCATCGGTAGGTCGATAATATCGGCGTAGGTCCGTAGCTGTTCGACCGCCGCGATGCGATACGTATCGACCGTGATCAGTCCGACACGGAGGCGTTCGCGGAGATGAAAATTGGCCGCCAATTTGGCGATGGTGGTCGTTTTGCCGACACCAGTCGGACCGACCAGCGCCACCAGTCGACGCTGTCCAGTAGTGACTTGGATCGGTCCGGTGACCTGGATTTCCTGCTCGACCAACCGGGCGATCCGTGCTTTCAATAACAGCAGGTCGCCGAGATCCCCATCCGCGACGTCGGCGCGCACGTGTTCCACAAGTTCGCGAGCGAGTTCTTCACTGACTTCGGCTTCGATCAAGTCCGTGAATAAGCGAAAGAGTGATTCAGGTAATTCTCGGCGCGGCGATGGCGTCGATTCGCGAGACAGTTGTTCGACGACTGTCTGGAGGCTCGGGGTTTGCCCTTTCAGGGATTCGCGGAAGGAGGCACCAAAATCCTGCCCGTCGACGGACGGCATGAGTGACCGGTAGGTCGGACTCGGGCTCGGGGAAATTCCCTCCACCAGGCGGCTAGGGACGTTCAAGCCACTCGCCGCAGAGACCTCGATTTGAATCTGTCTCCCAAACCAGGGCAGCCAGCCGCGCTTGATCTCTCGAGTCTGCAGGACAGCCGCGTCGGGTCCGAAGTCGGCGCGTACCATCTGCAGCGCATCGTGGATCGACGGAGCGCGATAGGTCTTGACTTTCATTTCAGCCATGGGAATTCAGGTTCTCGCTTCGGCAGAAGAGACAAATGTGTGAAGTCCTGGTCAGCGGTCTGGGTGGCCACCGCGGGTCGTACGTTTGGGGAAGTCGGGTGTTGGTTTCATTAGGCTGCAACGACGGCCTCCATCGACACCGAACCGATCGATTCGACCCAGGTGTCGGGCGTGATTTCGTCGTAGCTCAACACGACCAAGCCGGGAATCCTCGCCGCCACCAGTCCACGCACCCGTGGCCGGACCTCGGCGCGCACCAGCAGGACTGGCGGTTTGCCGACAGCGACCAAGGGGTCAACGCTCGAGGTCAACTGTTGGCACAACTGCTCGATGAATTCGGGTGGCAGTTGCAGGTCGTGAGCCTTGCCATCTTGGGCGGGATCCCGCGCAACGCGGTCTTCCAGGCCTGGATCGAGTGTCACGACCGACATGCGTTGTTGTTCATCGCGATACCGGTCACAAATCGTACGTGCCAGACGCTGACGGACTTGTTCGACCAGTCGAACCGGGTCGGAGCTCTCCGGGGCATGATCTGCGAGCGTTTCCAGCACTGTTGCGAGCGGGCGAATCGTGATTCCCTCTCGCAACAGCATTTGCAGCACATGTTGTACCGCGGACAACGTCATGATTTCCGGAATCAGCTCGTCGACGACGACCGGTGAGATTTTTCGCAATTCGTCAACCAGATGGCTGACGGCATCCCGTGTCAGCAATTCGTCGGCATACTGAAGTGCAATTGTCTTGAGGTGCGCCGTCAGCACGCCGACGGGCTCGAGTAAGCGGTAGCCCAGAGTGGCTGCCTGGCTGCGCAGATGATGATCGATCCACACCGCGGTATGGCCCGATTGGGGATCTTCGGCGAGTTCACCAGCTAGCAGCTCGACGTTGGCTTGTCGGCAGACGGCGAGCAACTTGTCAGGGTAAACCCGTCCGCGCGCCACCTCGCTACCGGCAATCTTGAGACGGTATGCATGGGGAGCGAGTCCCAGATTGTCTCGGATTCGGACACCGGGGAGGACGACTCCCATCTCACCAGCCACTTGCTGGCGGATCACGGAGATTCGTTTCAGCAGTCCGTCCGGCTGGTCCGCACGCGCCAACGCGACGAGCCCCAGTCCCAACTCCAATTCCATGGGGTCGACCGCCAGATGATCTTCAATCCGTCGCGATCCGATTCCCCTGCTTTGAGGTGCCGGCTTTTCCGTCGCAGATGATGCTGGCGGCGGTTGGCGAATCAGGGCCCACGCCAGGCCAACACAGCCGGAACCCATCAATAACAGAGGTACCGTCGGCAACTGGGTGAAGAGCAAGATACCCAGAAAACAGGCGGCGACTACCAATGTACGCGGTCGTGAAAACAACTGTTGCAGCAACTGGATGGGCAGGTTGGAGGCGCGGGTACTCCGTGTGACGATCAAGGCGGCGGCGAGCGAAATCAGGAACGCGGGTACCTGGCTCACCAGGCCGTCACCAATGGCCAACCTGACGAACAACCCGACCGCGTCGGCGGGCGCCATGCCGGCACCGAAAATGCCGAGCGTCAATCCCCCCAGAATGTTCACAGCGATGATGACCATTCCGGCGATCGCATCACCGCGCACGAATTTGCTAGCACCATCCATCGCACCGTAAAAGTCCGCTTGACGGGTGGTCAAATCGCGTTGTCGAATCGCCTCCCGGTCGTCGATGGCGCCGGCCTGCAGGTCGGCGTCGATCGCCATTTGGCGGCCTGGCAGACCATCCAGCGCGAATCTTGCGGCGACTTCGCTGATGCGGGTCGCACCCTTGGTGATTACCACAAATTGGATCACCGCGATGATCAAGAAGACGATCAGTCCGACGATTACATCACCTCCAGCCACGAATTCACCAAATGCGAATATGACCTGTCCCGCGGCGAGGAGTTGATCCTCCGGAGCTTGTTTGAGGATGAGTCTCGTGGTGGCAACATTGAGCACCAGTCGCGACGTGGTCGTTACCAGCAGCAGCGAGGGAAAGATGCTGAATTCGAGCGGCGTGCGAACGTAGATCGCTTGCAACAAGACAATCACCGCGAGCGCCATATTGGCAATCAGCAACAGGTCCATCAGCACGGTGGGCAGCGGGACCATTAGGACCAGCACGCTGGCGACGACCGCCAGCGGGAGAATCAGATCTTTCCATCGGTTGAGGGCAGGCATAGCCAGTCGCTGCGCGTGGCAACAGGGGGGAAGTGAATCGTGTGTTGGGTGGAGTTGCCGGGAAGAGGGGGCGGAGCGTAACCGAAGGAATTCCCGATGTCCAGGTCGCTTTCGGGGTTCGACACGGAGCGAGTCAGTTGTTGTAAGGCATGTCATTGCAATTACTTGTGGCGCAGAATTTGCTTGATTGGGAAGTCCGGGATAGACTGAAGCCAGGTCGATTGGACCTCAGAGGGACCGGCTCGTGAAGCATGTCAAACTCGTTGTTGTCGGCGGCGCAACGCAAGCGACCGAGATTCTGATTCGACCGCCCGTCGTGTTGGGGCGAGGGCGCGAGGCATCGATCCCGTTGCCACATCCACTGGTCAGCCGCCTGCATTGCGAGATTGTCCAACGGCGGGGGCGACTCGTGGTGCGAGATCTGGGTTCGCTCAATGGCACTTTCGTTGGAAATCAACGCGTCTCGGAATCGGTATTGCCTCCCGGCGAATTACTGACCGTCGGGTCGGTTACTTTTCGGGCAGAGTACGAGGTAGATACCGACCTGCTGCCGCCGACCGAGGGGCCCGTGGCAGCGGCGAGCTCGAACCGAGCCGATGAGGAGTTTTCCCAGCTGAGTGCCTCGGACCTTCCACCGGCATTGGAATGCCAATTGGAAACAGGTGATCATCCGCTCGACAACGTGGCGTTTGCAGTACCGGTGTCGGATGACGGTCATAGGGATCAGGGCGATGCCGACCCGCCGGCGCTGACAGAGGGTGTCGCACCGACCATTCCTGATCGCGCCGATGAGAAGTTTTCCCAGCTGAGTGCCTCGGACCTTCCACCGGCATTGGAATGCCAATTGGAAACAGATGATCATCCGCTCGACAATGTGGCGTTTGCGGTACCGGTGTCGGATGACGGTCATGAGGATCAGGGCGATTCCGACCCGCCGGCCCCATCTGAGGAATCTGTCGAGCCGGTCTCGGAAGCCGAGTCCAAGCCGTCTCGCTTGATGTCTGATCAAGAGACCAGAGATCTCGCAGACCCCGACGTAGAGGCCGACGAATCGACCCCCGACGCGTCGCCAAAGGGTGTCGATTCCCTCGACTTTAGTGTCGCGCCAGAGTCCGAAGAATTGGACCGGGGAGGCCCGCTTTCCAATTCTCCGTTCGACTCGATAGTCGATGAAGATTTACGGCGATTTCTCAGCGATCTAGATTGACGTCCGCACCGCGACGCGGTGTCTCTTCTGTGGCCGTTCGTTCGATCACTTGTACCGGCCGAGCGAGCAGTTCTTTTGCGGGCAACCGGCGTGATCGAACCCGTGGTTGTGCCCAGTCCCGAGTGCTCTTTCTACCGGTGGTTTTTGTTGAGGTCGTTTGCGCGCGCGCGAAACTGAGCTACCATATGGCGCAGGCGCGCGGGTACTTTTGGCCGGTTTGGAGAATGCGATGACGGTTTTCCGTGGTTCCCTGGCGGCTTTTTGTCTGGTTTCGTTCCTGACCTTTGCGGGACTCAGTGGGTGCGCTGATCCTCCAGCCGATCCCCCGGGTGTCGCTTTCGAACCGGCCGAAGAGGTCACCCAACAGCAACCCGCGGCGGTACCCGCCGCCACGGTGGATACCAAAACCGACTCCGGATCTCCACCCGCAACCCAGTCAGCTCCGGACGACGATCCTCGCGGCAATCGACCCACACCGCGGACAGCGGACGAAGAAATCTCGTCCGAAACCCAGCTGCCGCAAGAGTCAGAGGTGGTGAAGCCAGAGCATCCGGCGAATCGGCTCGCCAAGGAGACCAGCCCGTACCTGCTGATGCACGCCCACAATCCTGTCGACTGGCATCCATGGAGTCCGGAGGCACTCGAGAAAGCGACCCGCGAGAACAAGGTCATTTTTCTCTCGATTGGTTATTCGAGTTGCCATTGGTGTCACGTGATGGAACGCGAGTCATTCATGGATGAGGAGATCGCGGCGTTCCTGAACAAGCACTTTGTTTGTATTAAGGTTGACCGCGAAGAACGGCCCGATGTGGATGGGATCTACATGGCGGCTGTCCAGTTAACCACCGGTCGCGGTGGATGGCCGATGTCTGTTTTTATGGCGCCTGACGCAAGACCGTTTTTCGGTGCGACCTATTTTCCGGCGCGCGATGGCGACCGGCCACAAATGCCGGGGTTCTTAACCGTCATCCAACGGATTCAGACGTTTTGGGAGTCGCAACGGGAGGATTTCAACAAGCAGGCAGACCAAGTAACTCAGGCCGTCAAGAGTCATCTTGACGGCCGGCGTCCCAGATCGATCGAGCCGCTAGATCACCGTTTGCTTGACCGTGTTCAAGCCACTTTGTCCAACGATTTTGACGCGACCTACGGCGGTTTTTCAAGCCGACATGAAGAGCCGAACGCGCCGAAGTTTCCGGTGCCCTCGAATCTGTTGTTTTTGTTGTATCGGATGCAGCAAGAGGGGATTACCGACGAGCAGCGGCAGCAGGCCCGAACGATGTTAGTGCAGTCGCTCAACCGCATGGCGATGGGTGGAATCCGCGACCATCTGGCAGGAGGATTTCACCGGTACAGCGTCGACCGTTTTTGGCGGATCCCACATTTCGAGAAAATGCTCTACGACAATGGCCAGTTGGCGACGGTCTACGCCGAGGCGTTTCGGCTAACAGGCCGAGAGGATTTTCGACGTGTTCTGGATGAAATGCTTCAGTTTGTGCTTCGTGAAATGACATCTCCCGAGGGTGCGTTTTACTCGGCGTTGGACGCCGATTCCGAAGGACAGGAGGGAAAGTTTTATCGTTGGGAAAAGGAGCACGTTGCGCAGCTGCTGACGGCGGGAGAATTTGAACTGTTTGCCGAGGTTTATGGTCTCGATCAAGAGCCGAATTTCGAAGGCGAGTTCTACGCCCCCCAATTGAGTGTCCCGCTGAACGAACTGGCTGCTAACCGTGGGTCGACCCCCGTGGAGCTCGATCGTCAGTTGCAGCCCTTGCGGGCCAAGCTTCTGGCTGCACGCGATCAACGGCAGCGCCCACTGACCGATACGAAGGTGCTCACCGGTTGGAATGGTTTGATGATTCGCGGTCTGTCGGACGCGGGCCGGGTGTTCGGCGACGAGCGGTACATCGACGCTGCTCGTCGGGCGGCGGACTTCGTGTTGGAGAAGCTGCGNNCCTCCGAGGGCAGGTTGCTACGCACCTATGGCCAGGGAAAGTCGCAGCTGAACGCGTATTTGGATGACTACGCGTTTCTGATCGACGGNCTGCTAGGGCTGTTTCGAGCCAGCGGTGAGGCGCGCTGGTTAGAGACCGCCGATTCCCTCATGCAAACGCAGTTGAAGCACTTCTGGGATGAGTCGAACGGTGGCTTCTTTTTCACCTCGGATGATCACGAGTCCCTACTGGCGCGTGGCAAGAATCCGGCGGACAGNGCTCGGCCTTCGGGGAATTCGGTATCCGCACAAAACCTTGTGTTCCTGGCGTCGGAGCTGAACAACCCGGAGTACCTCGCCAAGGCCAAGGCGACGATTCAAGCTGTTTCAGGCGTCCTCGACGCCTCTCCGGATGTGGCACCTCGGATGGTGTTGGCGCTGGCGGCGACTCTTCAGCTCGATGCGGCTACGGGAGGACACCCTGCGGACACCCCACCGGAGCCTGTCACGCCGTGAATGAGGCCAGTTTTTTCTTGCTCGTGGTACGCGCCGAGTGAGCGACTCGAAGCCGCCGACCATGGCTGTTGATCGCAGGACGCTGTGCCCCTGGTTGTGGAGTGGCAGCATGGCCGGCGTTACCCGCGCCCGATACCGAGGAGGTTGGATTTGTTTGACACATTGATTCTGGGAGGGACGGTTGTCGACGGAACGCGAAGCGAAGCGTTTCTGGCGGATGTCGGAATTGTCGGCGACCGTATCACCGCGGTCGGGGATCTTCGAGACAGTTCCGCGGGCGACACGATCTCGGCCGCGGGGTCGATCGTGGCGCCCGGATTTGTGGACGTACACAATCACAGCGATGGTCACTTCTTGAGAGCAACACACCTGCCGGCCAAAACCGCGCAGGGATTTACCACCGAAGTGCTGGCGGCGGATGGAATTTCCTACGCCCCAGTCAACGAGCACACGGCGCGGCAGTGGGTGTTCTATCTACGTGCTCTCAATGGACTGCGGCTCGATGAATATCGGGGATGGGAGACTCTGGCCGAGTACATGGCTTGCATCGACGGGGCCAATGTCCAAAACGCGATGACACATATTCCGTACGCGAACCTCAGATCGATGGTCTGTGGATGGGGGCGTGGTGCGGTCGATGATTTTCAGATGCGTCAGATTCAGGACCAGGTACGACTGGGCATGGAGTCGGGTGCGGTTGGGCTTTCAACCGGTCTGGACTACATCGTGCAGTGTTTTTCGACCACCGATGAGTTGGTGGAAGTCTGCCAGCCCATGGCGCCCGCGGGAGGCTTGTACGTCACGCATATGCGTTACAAGAAGGGCCTGATGGCGGGACTGCAGGAAGCGGTGGAAATTGGCCGGCGGGCGGGTGTGGGCGTTCACATATCGCACCTCAAGCCGGTCGCCGGTTGCAGCGCGGACGAAGTGCTCGATTTTCTGGACCGCGCTCGACGCGACGTCGACTTATCGTTCGACGTTTATCCCTATATGCCGGGTTCCACGATGTTGAGCTATCTGTTGCCGTATGAAGTTTGGGAGGATGGGCCTTTGGCGGCGCTGGGGCATTTGCACGATCCGGTTGTCCGCCGCCGGTTTGGAGAGGGCCTCGTTACGAACCGACTGAACCTGGACCGGATTGTTTTGGCTTGGGTCGCNAGCAAGGAGAANACGATGCACCAAGGCAAGACGTTGGCCCACTACGTCGAGCAAACCGGCAAANCGGCCGGCGATGCGCTGGCCGACCTGTTGATCGAGGAGCGTCTGGGTGTGTTGTGTGTTATGCAGGAAGGCGATGACGATCTGATTCGGCCGCTGTTGCAGCACGATTTGTATATGATGGGTAGCGATGGGATTTATTTTGAAGATGGTGTGGTCCACCCGCGGGTGTATGGATCGGTGGGACGGTTACTCGGGGCCAGCGTACGAGACCGGAACTGGATGACACTTGAGGACGCAGTACACAAGCTGAGTGGTTGGCCGGCCCGACGTTTCGGTATGGCGGACCGCGGTATTCTCCGTACGGGGAATTTTGCNGANCTGGTGGTTTTTGACCCGCAGCGGATTTCCGATCCGGCGACTTATGACGATCCCCATCGATTGACGACCGGGATAGATCATGTACTTGTCAACGGTGTGGTTATTGTCGAGGAGGGTTCTCCGCGGGATCTACAAGTGGGGCCGCAGCCAGGCCGTTTCTTGCGTTTCTCATCAGTCTGACCGAGACTCGGAATACGCGGCGCCGTGTTCGACCTCGATTGCCGCGGGTGCCCAAGTCGTAGTGGGTGATGCCAGCCATGGGGGGTGACGGTATGTCGGATGTTCCGCTTCGGTTTCCGGAGATTGAAGTCAGTGGTTCGCCACGACAAATGGGGCAGCAAATCGGTGAGGCGACGCGCGACCAGATTCGCGAATTTGTTGCCGTTGCGTTGGAGCGGGTCAACTTGACTGTAGCGATCTCGAAAGAGCGCGCCGATGCAATTGCGCACGCCAGCCTCGGCTACGCAGATTCCTACTCGACAGAGATGGTTGAAGAACTGCGTGGTACCGCGCAGGCTGCAGGCGTATCGATCGAAGACCTGATGTTGCTGCAGGTGC